>CAZPZZ010000141.1:0-10638 GCA_964591245.1 uncultured Vicinamibacteraceae bacterium
AGCACTTCTTGCTCGAAAGAACCAAACTGCGGCCATGCTCGCGGGAGAAGATCTATGAGACAACATCGCGTGCCGATTCGAGAAATCGCACTGTGGGGAATTGCCGTCGCTGTCATCGTATGGATCGGCGCCGGCGTGCAGGGTGCCGCGGCGCAACGCACGGGCGGCCTGGCCGACTTCTTCACCGGGCCGCCGCCGACGGTGATCGACAGCGAGGAGGTCCGGAAAGCACGCGTCCGGCTGACCTCAGGCGCACGGGCGCATTGGCACAGTCACGGCTGGGGCCAGCTGCTCTTACCCGAAGAGGGCCGCGGACGGTTTCAAATTCAAGGCGAGCCGCTGCGGGAACTACTGCCTGGTGAACCCGTATTCACTGCGGGTGGTGTCATGCATTGGCACGGAGCGGCGCCCGACGAGTCGCTAGTCATGCTCGCCATGCAGGGCGGCGGCGCAGAGTGGGGAGACCCGGTCAGCGACGAGGAATATCTCGCTGAGCCCGTACGCTAACTAGTCCGCAGACACGGAAGCGGCGCAAGGGCGCCCGGGAGGCAAAGCTCCTGGGCTACCTAACCGCGCGGACGAGGCCATTCGTGCCCCTGACGTTACGGCGTGGCGTTCCAGATGTCCCGGTGCATCTGCCAGCCGGTTTCACCACGGGTCCACATCTCGATGTATTTCCCCGTGTGCGGTTGCGCGCCCTCGACCTCCAGCCGGTACGTGCCAATCACGTTCGCGAGATCTCCACCCACGAAGATCTCGCGGATCTCCAGGTCCGCCGCGGTCACACTGCCCGCAAAATCACCCCAGAATCCGGCAATCGCCTCCAGGCCCTCGATAGGCTCCGCATCAGGGGGCAGCAGCACCGCGTCGGCGGTGTAGACCGCAGCAATCCCCGCGCCGTCTTTGGCGTTGAAGGCGTGTACCCAGTTTGCACTCGCGGCACGGATTTGATCGGCATCCGATGACATGATCATCCTCCTCGGTTCATGGTTTGTTCGGTGAACGGTTTCACTCTTCGTCGTCCGGCAGAGGCCAGCCCACCGTATCGTGGTTCCGCCCGGGCCTCGCATCGCTCCCGGATGCTCACTGTCGAGTTGCCCTCCACTCGTGGCTACCCTCCGCCCCAGGACCAAACCGACGTGGCACCCAGTTGCACAAGGTAATCCGCCAGCTGACACAGCGTTCACGTGATCCTAGTGCTGCCGGAAGTGACGTGCAATGCGAAGGATTAACGGGGAGGCGAGGAACCGGAGATCACGTACCGCCGCGTTGAATCTCGTCGATCACCTCGCCGTCGGTAGGGAACATAAGTTCCGGGATCTCGTTAAATGCACAAAACCTGACTTCGAGGAGATCACCGCCAGACCGAAGTCGTCCAGAGACCCGATGCCCCCTGAACCACACCCCAACCGTCTGATACTCGAGATCGTGAAAGTTGGATTTCACGGCATACACACCATCAAGACCAACCGTCAGACCGGTCTCCTCCGCCATTTCACGGGTCGCGGCCACTGCTACCGTCTCGTCAAACTCGACATGCCCGCACGGAATACACCACCCGCCACTGCGCCGCCGGCCCAGTAACACGCGGCCGTGTTCAATCAACAACACCGCCACTCCAACCGTGGGATTGCGGTACTGAATCCACCCACAACTCGAACACCGACGTCGAACCACGCCATCGCTCGAATACGCCGTCAAGTTCGAGGCGCAATGCGGACAATACGTAAAGGTCGATGAGAAAGACATGGTCGACACTGTCTCCGGGAACACGTGCACTCAACGCCGGAACACGCCCCTTCCATCCATCTCCACAGCAATCACGACCACATCCTCACCCCTTGATCTCAATACCGGAACAGGTACTGCAGCTTCATGAACACCGCCCGGTTTGTCCGTCGAAACGACTTCGATGGATGAAACTCATCGTCCAGTAAACCTGGAATAAGGTCTTCTTGCCGGTAATGATCATCATAGCCAGCATAGAAGATGGTCAGCGCATTGATGCGATAGTTCAGAAGCACATTCACCCCGACCTTGCGAGTGAAGGAGTTGTATTGGGTGATATTGCGTACGAGCATGCGATTCGTAAACGTGAACGTACTGAATGCCCTCAGGATCTTGACGTTGAACACTTCCTGGGAGCCGGCACGAATGTCCGTAAATCGACTCGTGTCCAGATCTACTTGCGATGTCAACCTTGGGCTGGGACGCACGATCGTTGAGAGGCCCAGCTGCACCGCCCTTCCAAGATATGGATTCTCTGGATCAAAATAGATTTCGTCACCAGTGGCGACCTTTCCGCGCAACGTAAATAGTCGACTGGTGCTGGTACTCGCTGACGCGGTGTATGTGGTCTTGTCAAAATTCACCCCACCAAACCGTTCGAGCGCCTGGCTGACCCCAGCGTCTGCACTGATGTTGTTCGCAAAGGCGAAATTGACCCCACCCTCCACTACTTCGTCTACGCGGATGCCGTCGTAATTGAAGTTCAGCTGGTAGCTTCCCGACGGCCCCCAGTTGATGAGCCAGTGCTGGGGCCACCAACGATAGGTAATTCTGGAAGAACTCCTTTGCTCGTTCACTCGACGAACGAATCCAACATCGGTCCTGAAATCAGGATCAGTGCGGCCAAAAAACGTATTTGCGGATAAATTGCGACCGGTGCGCGTCAACAAGAGCCCGAGAACCGGTCCACTACGCTCCTGCCCCTCCTCGTCGCGATGTTGGGATTGAGCCGCAACAAAATAGAAACGACTGGCGCGGCTCAGCCGGAACTGCGCATCAATCACCCCTACACGGCTATAACTACCCAGAAATTCTCGATCGGTGAACGTCGCGCCAATCTGAGATTCAGTATAGAGGTCATAACGGGCCCGCCCGATGGTAACTTTCGCGTTCTGGCCAAATGCGGGATCGGATGGGTCATCACGTTTCCCGGCGGCGGCGTCGTCTGCCACGAGCACGCCTAACGTTGTCCGCCCGACCTTGCCCGTCAACTTGCCGCCGAACGTGGGGTCAACGATTGTTCGCGTGTGGACAAAATTGATCGGCGACGTGAACTGAAAAATTTCCGCACCTTCGAGAAAGAACGGACGGAGTTCGGGATAGAACAACGGGAATCGCTGATTCACGTCGATCTGGGGACGGTCTGACTCGATCTGGGAAAAATCGGGATTGATCGTGAAATCGGCGGTGACATTGGACGTCACGCCATACTTGACGTTGACACCCGCCTCCGGTGTCGTCTCCGTCACGAAGTCGCCAGTCGCGTCGAGCGTGCCGGCCCGGACCGTCGTCACCGTCGGCAATATTTCAAGGTTCCGACTGGTCGACAGGTCGGTCATGCCTTCAAGCACTCCCATCTGCGACATGAAGGTTTGTATATCTCGTGACATCGGAGCCCAGACGACGTTTTCCGCGTTCTTCGCCTTGATCTCTCGCACCACCTGAAAGCCCCACCGATGTTCGACACCGGGGGGTTGCTGGGGGTAGCGAAGGCTCTTGAAGGGAATGGCCATTTCCGCCGTGTAGCCATCATGGACGATCTGCGCACCACTGTAGAAAAGGGTGTCCCACGATCGATCGGCGGATGGGATCGGGTTTCTCCCTCCCCCTTGCCTTCCGGCATTGATAATCCCATCACCCTGGACGTTGTAGCCATTCACGTCAAAATCGTAGGCCCGTTGTTGGTCCATGAAGGGATCGAAATAGACCGTCATGAGGTCATCAAGGTAGGCGGTATCGCGGTCGACCCGGTTTGCCCGCATGATGGCCGGGTTGGCATAGTGCAGGTAGAATCCGAAATAGAGATTGTCGCGGTCGTAGGCCAGGTAGATCTCCGTCTCCTCCGTGGCAGGAGCCCCGTCAAGTGGCGCCTGTTGGACAAACGTACTGAGCATGGTGGCCGTGCGCCAGACCTCATCATCCAGGCGACCGTCGATGGTAGGTGGCACGTCGGTTCGCATCGGCCGGACCCGCGGCCGCCCTTGCAGGATACCTACCGAATCATCTGCAACGCCAACCAGCGCATCGTCGGTCCGCTCGCGATCCGGCCCCGCAGACACTGCCGAGCGCTGCTCCGGCGACAGGCTCCGTTGGGAAGTCGTCGATGGCGCAATGATTGATTCGCTTGGCGGCATCGCGGCGTCGACAACCGCAGGCTCTGTCGCGGGAACGTCATCTCTCGAAGCGGTGGACGGCTCGGCTGACCCAGCCAATACGTCGCCAGAAAACAATTCAGCAATAACCCCATCCTGTAGCGCAAAGATGTCGTCAATTGCCCCGTCCACGACCACACTTTCCACCGTGGTTGCCGTCCGCACGTCAATCAACTGGGCCGTGACACGCACGTCCGGCCCCCGGCGCTGAAATGTCCCCGCCACAAACCAGTCAGCGCCGAGATTTCGCCCATGGCGCTGACGCATTTCGACGGTTCTCTCGGCAGATCGATTCGCAACCGTGATGACGGTTCGCAGTCCAGACTGCTCCACATGTGCGCGTATGGTCTCTGCAAGACCGCGCGTGAGCCAGTCGTCATCCGCACGCACAGATAGATTGGCAAATGGTTCGATCGCGACAAGTGGTCGAATGGATTGCCCCTCTGCAGACGCAGCGGTTGCAAAACCGGCACACAGTCCGATGATCACCCTGGCAAGTAATCGATGCATCAACTCGTGACAGAACGGGAGGGAAACGGATCGAAGTGACGCAGGAACTCCCGGAGGCCTACAGCGTCCACTGCACAATTACCAGCGGCACTGTGCTCCCGCTATTGTACAGGTATGCCCCCCGGAGGACGCACGACCGTGCGTGTCCGCAGCGACACGGGAACAGTCTGTGGCCGACGCAGCTCGCGAAGTGCGATGATGACTTACCGTGCTCTCACGAAGCGCACGGAGAGAGGAGCAACCATGGCCGCA
Source organism: uncultured Vicinamibacteraceae bacterium (assembly GCA_964591245.1). Lineage (GTDB taxonomy): Bacteria > Acidobacteriota > Vicinamibacteria > Vicinamibacterales > UBA8438 > CAZPZZ01. The sequence goes on from CAZPZZ010000141.1 coordinate 4,923, forward strand.
TACGTCATCGCTGATGTCGACGTAACTGATCCGGCGACATTTCAAGAGTACGGCAAACAAGTACCTGCCACGGTCACACGTTATGGTGGACGGTACCTCGCCAGAGGAGGCAAGGTCGAGAACATCGAAGGCAGCTGGGAGCCCAGTCGCCTCGTGATCATCGAATTCCCGAGCATGGAAGAGGCTCGGGCATGGTATCGCTCGGAAGAATACCGCGGGCCTCTGAAGTTGCGGCACGATTCCGCAAACACAAACGTCTTGTTTATTGAAGGGGTGTGACCCAAGAGATCGCCAGGTCACGAAGCTCCCGATGAAGGGCCGAAACCGTTTCAGGCGGAAATGCCCTGTTTCAGGTCAAGCCAGCGCATCGTGTTCAGCGCCCCTCCCCTGCGCAGCGAACCCGCTCCACGCACCCAGACCTGACGGCGGGGCACCAAGGTGCCCCGCCGCATGACATCACAGCTCGACATTGCCGAAGTTCCCGGTCTTCTGGAAGATCGCAATTCCGATCGCTTCTCTAGTTCGTTCTCCGATGAATCACGTGCGACACCCAAAACGATCCGACACTGCAACTTATGGCGTTCTGCTGATCTGGAGTCGCGGGGTTTTGCCGGATCCTGTCCAACGCGGTCCCGAAGTCCGCAGGACTCGGAAACAAGAAATTAAATGAAACACTTGAGTTTCTGGGAACTCTCGGCCCACCAAAAGTCCTGTTAAAGACCGCCCCAACGGCACCAAGGTTTTCACCGATCGTGCCGGCCAGAGTCACCGCGTCGGCAATCGAGGCACCATTCAACTCGCACAGCGTCGACGCGAACAAGGTCGCTTGCGGGAACTCATTCCCACGAGGCGGCGTCGCAAATGTAACGTTGCTAATACGGACGGCTTCACTGCACGTCGCTACGTCAGAGAATCCCCGACCGTTTCTTCCACCCGGAAGGCGCCTGAATGCGCCCCGCTTCTCCACCATGTCCGCATAACTTGAATAATAGAGTTCGAATACAAAGTCGTAATCCTCTTGAAACGGCCCAGCAACGGCAACTGCTTCTCTAATTCTCACGACTACAGGAGCAGTGGCCTCAGACCAATTGATGTTTCGCGCCGTTTCAACGACGTCCGCCATGCTGAACCCGTCATTCACACTACAGGCTCGCCCCCGCTGAATAGTCTGCGCACGCACAGACGATGCACCGAGCGCCATGACTACAAACACGAGCACCGATAAACGCATCTTCATAATAGATTTCTCCCAGGAGCAGGTTGACGGTCAGTTATTCGGGAAGAATTCGCGTCGTCGACCACAGGGATGGCCTGTCACAGGTAAAAACCCGTGAACCGTTGCGATTTCCCAGTTCTGCCCTGAACCCGTCGAGACGCATATCCAATCGTTCGGTAAGTTCTTGCCGTGACGTACCGGCGATGGCGAGTATGAAATCCCAATTTCGGTTCAACGGGCCACCGAGACCTGGCGCGTACATCTGAACCAGCGCATCACTACCAGCGTCCGCATAGTTCTGCGAAGCCGTCTGGATGCGATTAAATGCCGTGCCAAGCGAACCATTCGTCAACGTACAGAAGCTCTGCGTGATTGCGGTCGGGTTTGCAATAGAGCCCACTGGTGGGCGCACCGTGAACCGGCGAAGGACCTGCGCATTCCCGCAGGAAATGGGTAGTCGGCCTCGCGGATTTCCTTGCGCCACGCGTCGATTCGCCATCTCGGTGAAACTGGGGTAGAACATTGCGACCTGAAAGTCGAAATTCTCCCGATATTGCGCCGAGGTGTAGATAGGCCTTCTGAAGAGAATCGTATCGGGCGAATTCTCACTCCGCGGCAATGCGCTGGCTCGTTCGACAACATCACTGTAGGTAAACCCATCGTCGATGGTGCAATTGTTGACCCACGCCACCGTGGACCCGTCGTTTTCCTGGGCTTGTCCCAACGCGGCGAAACCCGCGCACAGCACCAGGACCGCAGGGACGAACATGCTCTTTTTCATGGTGTCTTTCTCCTTGAACACTTTTCACGACTCTGTCTTCGTGGCAAGAACAACTCACTGCAGGGACCCGCTCTCTGAACGGCCCGCTAGTTCCCACCAGTCCGATGGACGGCATAGGTCACCCACATCGCGGGATAATCGCACGTCATCGGCAACGTCAGGCCTTCCAACGCATTGAGACCCTCCCGACGAAGGTCCATTCGACTCGCAAATGCCGCGGGCGTCGCCGGCACTGTCGCAATCGCCAGTCCACTCCTGCCTCCAATCACCGTCTCTCCGACCGGACCCAGTTCCCTGGTGTAGAGCTGCATCAGGGAGTTGTCACCGCCTGCCTGATAATTTCTGGCCACACCCTGGACAAACGCGTAGGCGTCGTCAACGGTCGAGTTCTCATTCAACTCGCAGAACCGGGTGGTCATCAATGTGGCGTCTCCAGAGAACCCGTCGTTGCCCGGGTTCACGGTCCGCGATTGATTGAGGCGAAACGTCGAGGGATCACAGGTAAAGAGATCCGTCGCGCGTGTATTTGGCCGGACTCTATTCTCTGGTAGCGCAAGCCTTGCCCCGGTCCTGCCGACCATTTCACCGTAGCTGGGGAAGTAGGCCGCCATCGTGAAATCGCTACTGGCGCGATAGCTGCCGGCATAGAACGCCTGACGAAAGAAGATCGCGTTTGGAGCCGTTTCGTCACGCGGCGCTGCCCGTGCCCACTGCACCGCGTCCGCCATGCTCGTGCCGTCGTTCAGGGAGCAGTTGATCAGCGAGATGAGCGCACCCGGCGGTCTCTCCTGTCCCTGCACGGACGCCGCAAACAGACATACGCTGAGCATCGAGCCAAGTACCACCGGTGTCCTCTTCATAGTCACAATAGGGTCCTCTCCTTTACATGACAGCTGGGGTGTTCCTGGAGTCTCCGGTTCTCGGCGTATCGGTAGTCGCGCGATCACTTAGCAAACGCGGCATCGCGTGAAGCGACAGCCACGTAAACCAAGACCGTCCGACTATACGCGGAAGAATCGAAAATATAGCGAGTTAGATTGAAATAAAGTTCTATTGTGTTTTTGTAATTCGAAGCCTATATATAAGGGATTAAACTGTCAACACAAACGAATTACAAAAGCAAGTAGCATATATAAATTCTAATATAGAGTTTTTAGCTTAGAACTAAATATACACATTGAAATACGCAATTAATTTACATTAATTGCATTTAATCATTCTTGATGACACGCCAACCATGAATCTCTTCAAAAGCCAGGACAGAGAAAAAAAGGGAGGGCAATATAGGTAGATAGCTCCGGCGGTCGAGAATAATGGAGTCCCTTACCAGGCACCTGACTCGACGCCCACTTCTTATAGACTTGGCGGGAACCTTGACCGCTCGTTTTTCAGGATGTGATAGAGGAACTCACAACACAGGAGAAAGAGGCAATGAATAGAAACATCATCCTTCCGATCATCGCAGCCGTCGTGTTGTTGACATCAAGTAACCAGGCGAGCGCGCAACTGAGCGACGACGCGTTCGCCCAGATGCGGGGTCTCGCAGGTGAATGGTCAGGCACTCTCCACGTTGAGCAAGGCGAGCATTTGGCACGACTGGGTGTCAATGCGGAACAGGCCCTGACACTCAACTACAGCGTACGCTCCGGCGGCAGCTCGATCCTGGAAGAGAGCAATAGCGACGGGATAGAGATGCTCACGATCTACAACACGCAAACAGGCGACCTGCTCACGACCCACTACTGCATCTTGATGAACAAGCCAGTGGGAGTACTCGACTCGTCAACCGATGGCGTCTTGTCATTCACCACGGACCCGGCACGCAGCGGGTTGGAAGAAGGGAAAGACGAGTACGTCAGCTGGTGGCGCATAGACCTGGAACCTGGTAATCCGAATCAGTTCACCTACGAATATGGCGTGAAGAAACCAGACCTGACAGAGTGGTCGGCAAGAGCCGTCGTGACCAGAGTGAACTGAGGAGATCGTCAAACTGCAGCGTAGTCGCCGGAAGACATACGATCCCTCCTCCGAACGGCCCGCCGTTGGCTTCACAGCGGTGGGCCGTTTCTACCGTACTGGACTAGGCCAGGTAAACCGTTGGGACGGAAAGCGAGCATCGACCCGGCTTTGAACCAGGAGAACATCGAAGAGTCGGTCGTCTTCACTGTGCAAGCAATACGGACCAGAAGTCACCGGCGAGAGCGTCGCCCCCGTCGCCCGGTCGCCGGCTTGACACCGACAAAAATCGTGTGCTTGGAGCCCCCTTTTTCGCGGCGAGCTCGTACCCGGTCCGACTCTGCGTCGAAACCGTGAAAACGCAGGCGCTGTTCGAACTTTCTGTCATCCCAGGCCGACCACACAGCCAGGGTCCCACCTACGGTGAGGGCCGCGTATGCGGCAGCCACGCCGGCGTTGTCGTACAGCCCGCAATTATTGAGCGAGGTGAAGGCCGAGGGACCATTGTCAACATCCAGCAAGATCGCATCGAATCGTCCAGGGTTCGCCCGGAGCGTGAACCCGACATCCTCGACGGCGATCCGTACTCGTCGGTCCTTGAGCGGGTGGTTCGCCAGCGGCCCAAGTGGCCCGCGGTTCCACTCGACCACGGCCGGCAGCAGCTCCGCCACCGTCACAATCGCATCCGACGAGACCAGGTCCAGGGCTGCTCGCAGCGTGAATCCCATGCCGAGCCCACCCACGAGCACGCGGGGGCGCTCCACGGTCGCCAACCGCTCGCAGGTATATGAGGCAAGCGATTCCTCTGATCCATGAGCGCGACTCGACATCAAGGGCTGACCGTTGACCAGAATCACGTATTCTCCATCACGCTCCGTCAGGCGAATATCATTGCCATCTGGCGTCTCCGAGCACCCTAGCTCTCTCCATGGCTTCATTGTTGCGCGCTCACCTTCGCCCGTACATCGCTCGCGATCGACGCCAGCTGGGCGCCTCGCCCACTGGCACTGTCGAGCTGACAGAAGCACCACCCCCGCGTCGAGACGATGCCGACTACGACGGGATAGAATGGCGTCGTAAAATAACCATACTGCACGACCAGCGCAACGGTAGTCAGGGCCTGTTAAAGGATCTAGCGCTTTGAACCCGCGTCGTCGACGCTTTCAACACTCGGCAACGCTCAAGAGAACACGGAGAAATCACTGATATGTACACAGTAATGATGAATTCAGCGAGTCGGCGAATCGTCCCCACACTGCTCGTCGCCACCGTCATGGCGATCCCGGCACACGCGCAGGAATTTGAAGCGGGCGAACCCATCGGTTCCCTCAATGAAGCAGGCGTCTGGCAACCAATGTCGGACAACGTCAAGGTTTTCGGCAGTTTCCATTTCTCCGAGAGCTGCACATTCGACCCCAACAAGAACCTGGTGCTGGCCATGAATACAGGCAATCGTGGCGACGCCAGCGTCAACGACGGCTATGTCTCCCTCATCAATCCCGATGGAAGTGTGCATACGCCCAAGTGGATTGGCGCCACCCGCGACGGATTAGATCTCTATGACCCACTGGGCAGCGCGGTCAGCAATGGTGTGCTCTATACCGTTGACTCCCCATACGTCCGCCTCTTTGACCTAGACACAGGAAGCCCCCTGCGATCCATCGCCGTGCCAGATTCTACGCTGCTAAATGGCATTGCCGTTTCAGATGACGGCACCGTGTACGCGTCCAACACCAGACCCGTTGGACAGATCTGGAAGGTCA
>CAZPZZ010000142.1:0-10572 GCA_964591245.1 uncultured Vicinamibacteraceae bacterium
GAGGCGCGCGCCGTTGTCGAGTTTGACGAAGTGGGGCGAGAGCTCGTTGAGGCTCAGGCGTACCACGTGGTGGTCGATCTCGAGCAGCTCGCGTTGTTGACCAGCGCTGGGATTCGCGAGTTCGTCAAGCTACGGAATCGCCTGGATGGTCTGGGCAGGCGTCTTGTGCTGTGTGCTCTGTCTGAGCCGGTGGCAACAGCACTTGAGATTTCAGGCTTTCGGAGGCATTTCACCATTGAGGTCTCGCGCGAAGCCGCGCTGAAACGAGTGGCGTGCGATGTTGATGGCGCTGAACGGGGGCCAAGTGGATCACGGGTGTCGCGCCTGGTGCTGAGCCTGTTAACGGGGGAAGCTCTTTCTTATTCGGAGCGACAAGCGGCCAGCGGCGGATCACTGTCGCCCATGGCCGGGGAATTGGCGGCCCTGCTCTTCGAGGGTATAGAGGGGGAGCAGGACGTTGGATGTGGAAGTGACTCGTCGAAGGAGCGTCCGCCATCCGACGAGCCAGAGATCCCCGGGGAGGAGTGTCAGAACAACTCAGGCCCAGTCACCGAATCATGAAAACGAGTCGAATGTCCCCACATTGCACCACGTCGCCGTGCGTCAGTTTTTGTTCCTCGCCGCCGATGGGTGATTCGTTGATGAAGGTGCCATTGAGGGTGACGCGTTCTTCGGTCAGGTAGAAGGTATTGTTCCGACGTTTGATCTTGGCGTGATTTCTGGAGAGGGTTCGTTGCTCGTCATAGGTGGTGAGGTCGATATCCGGGGTGTGTCCGGTGCGACGATCGATACGCCCGATTGTGGTCTCTTCGTTGGCCGTGATGTCAAATTCTGTCCCGGAGTCTTCATGAAGAAGTACGGAGTGTCCGGCCGGCATCATGGCGGCCTCGCGATCGTCGTGGAGGGCCGCGGAGCGAAGCTCGCCGATTTCTCGTGAGAGAGACTGGAGCATGGCGAGCGCGATCTGTGGTTCTTCGTGGATCAGCGTATCGAGCGTCGCTCGGTCAATCTTGTAGGCGGCGTACTGCGTGGTGGCCCGTGCCGTGGCTTCGCGAGGCACGTGGTGCAGCACGGACAATTCGCCAAGAAATTCACCGCGTGTACGAGTCGCTACCGTTCGGTCTCCCTGTGCAGTTGATTGGAGGAGTTCGATCTCTCCATGCTGCACGATGTAGAGCGCATCCCCTTCTTCACCCTCGCGGTATAGGAGATCTCCAGGTTCTCCGGTGACGAGGAAATGTCCGGGGCTGTCGACGTTCTGCGGTGGGGTGCTGATTTCGTTCATGTGTTTGCACGGCCAGGCCTGTTTGTCCGGTGCCGGGGGCTTCTCGCTGCGACACTCACGGGAACGCAAAGGCTCCGTCCGTTCGTCCGTGGGATTCTACCGCGTTCGCACAAGGGCAAAGCGCCGAATTCGAAATCTCGACCGTCCCAGAATTTCGTCAGTCCCGTTCGTCAGGTTGGTGTGCAATGGTGTCTCGTCAGGCAATTGGCAGCGTTCTCGAATCGCCCGGCGGTTCCGAACGCGAAGGGCACGCTCTCGTGTCGCAACGGTACGTGACTTAGAGCGGAACGCCGTGTGGTTACGCGCGAGAGCCCTGCAGTGGGGGAGACAGAGGACGGTGAGGACGCCGGCTCGCTTTGACCACGCCGGGGGGGGGCAGGTCTGCGGCGGCGACCGGACCGGGGATGGCCAGTTTTCCGCCATCCCCGGTATGGACTGAGGTTCTGACTACGCCAATGCCCTTTCGAAAAGTGCTAGGAGGCGACTCCATGCCCGTTCGGCCTGCGTTTCGTCGTAGACCGCAGAGTCTGGAGGGCACCAGCCGTGGAGAGTACTCTCGTAGACCTCTATTTCGGCCGAGATGCCAGCAGTGTCGTAGGCCTCTCGGAGGGTCATCTTGGCCTGTGGGTTGTTCTCATCGTCATTCGCGGCCACACAGTGCAGCATGTGTGCCGTGGTGTCCGGAATGAGCAGGTGTGGGCTATCGGCTTGATCTGTCGCGAGTCCGCCTCCATGGAAGGTGGCGCCTGCACCCAGGCGATCCGCCACGGCGGCGACCGTCCGCATCACAATGGGGCCTCCCATGCAGTAGCCGGTCGTACCGATCTTTCGCCCGGTGTCTACGGCGGTTTGCTGATCCAGCCATTCGACGAATGCCGCGGCGTCGGTGAAATTGGTATCTGCGCTGAGATTGTTTCTCAGCGGCATGACGATCTCTCGGATTTCAGGCTGGCCGAAGGTGGCGCCGTCTGGAACGACAGGAGACCGCGCGTCGCGATAAAACGGGTTGACGGTCAAGACGGAATAGCCCGACTGGGCGAGACGCTTGCCCATCGCCCGGAACGCAGGCCGAAGACCCAGAATGTCTGGCCAGACGAGTACTGCGGCATGCTGCCCCTGGGAGGGATGCACGAAATAGCAGTCCGCCACCCCGTCTGGAGTGGTGATCTCCACATCGATTTCGGTGACGTCCTGCGCGTTTGCGACGGCCGGTAACATCATACCGACGCCGGCGGCGGCCGAGAGCTTGCCGAATTGACGGCGTGTAAGGCCTGACTTGCTCAAGAATTCTTCAGCGTCTTGCTGGGTGATTTCGTCGCACATGATTTGCTCCTCGAGTTGGGGATTGGGTGAACGTGTTGAGGCGTCGCGTGCTGGCGGCGCCCGTGATGGACTCTAAGTCGTCCGCTGCTGTTATCGTCGATAGTCCAGGAGTCATGGTGTTGCCCGCACTCGCGCTGTCACCGCCCGGGTCCATACAGGACTCGCCCGGGGCGGGCCCCGGTGTGGGTGCCTTCATTGATGACCAACGTCCCGTTGACCAGTACGTATTCCATGCCCTCGGCATACTGGTGTGGGTCCGCGAACGTTGCCCGGTCGATGATGTCGTCTGGATCGAAGACGGCGATATCGGCGACGAGCCCTTCGCGGAGCAGTCCACGGTCCTGAAGGCCGAGCCGGTGGGCGGTGGCCCCGCTCATCTTGCGGATGGCCTCTTCAAGGGTCAGGACAGCTCGTTCGCGTACATAGCGCCCGAGCACGCGTGCAAAAGTGCCGTACTCGCGGGGATGCGGAACGCCTTCGCCCAATACCGAAACTCCTCCGTCTGAGCCAATGGCGGTCGCGGCATGTTGCATGATGCGTTCGACGTCTGTTTCATCCATGGCGTGGTAGATGGCACGGGCTCCCCCGCGTTCGACAATGTCCATCACGAGTTCGGCAGCATTGGCCACGGTTACGTCCGTGGCTCGGCTCGCCAGGATGTCGGCCAGGCTCTGGCCTTCCAATGTTCGATCCCATTCGCAGAGTCCGATAACCACATTGGCAGGGTCGCCGCCACCGCGGTCATGCTCGATGCGGTACACAATTTCCTCCCTGATGCGGCGGCGGGTCTCCGGGTCTTCGAGTCGAGCAATCAACTCCTCGGTGCCGCCGGCTTGCGCCCATTGTGGGATAAGTGCGGTGATGCCGGTTTGCGATGCCGTGTACGGGTACTGGTCAATCGTGATGTCGACACCTCGCGCTCGTGCAGCGTCGACCAGAGCGAGGCTGTCGACGCTACGTCCCCACATGTCTCGACTGATTGCCTTGTGGTGTGTCATCTGGACCGGCAGGCCCGCTTCTTCGCCGATACGGATGGTTTCCCGCACCGAATCGAGTAACAGTTGCGCTTCATCCCGCATGTGCGAGATATAGATTCCGCCGTAGGTCGCAGCCACGCTGGACAGCGCAATAACTTCTTCGGTCGATGTAAAGCTACCGGGTACATAAAAGAGCCCGGTCGAGATTCCCAACGCTCCCTCCTGCATGGCAGTGCCGACGAGGGTTTGCATTTCCGCGAGCTCGTCCGCGGTTGGTGGACGGTCATCACTGCCGATGACCGCACGGCGGATCGTCCCCTGACCGACAAAGACCGCCCAATTTGGACTGATTGAGGTCGTGGCGATACGGTCCAGGTGTTCGCCGATCGGAAACGGTGAACTACCGTCGTTGCCTTCCGTGAGGGTGGTCACTCCTTGGAGGAGGTAGTTGTCGGCGGTGGGCACATCAAAGATGCCCCGAACTGCGTGAGTGTGGGGATCGATGAAACCGGGGGCCACGACAAGGCCGTCCGCATCAATCACCCGCCGGGCGGTAGCGCCAGGTAGGTGACCGATGCGTGCGATGCGATCGCCGCGTATGGCGACGTCAGCGCGCACCCAGGGGGTGCCGGTGCCGTCGACGACTCGACCGCCTCGAATAAGGATGTCGAACGATTGCTTGTCTTGCGCGACCGCGGGTAACAGCAGCAAGACGAGAAGGGGCGCGAGTAGGTAGATCCGGCGGCTCATTAATCTCTCCGTACGTATTTGAGGAGTGCGCCGCCATAGGCGACGACCGCACCATAGACGGTGCCATCAGCGGCGACCGTGACCCCTTCGGGGTTTGAGCCGTCGATGAACGTTGTGAGTGAGCCCTCACGCAGATTCCCGATGCGGATCCCATATTCCCAGCCAGGGTGTTGACCGTTGCGCGACGACGCGGAGTCGGCCACAAAAATCGTGTCGTCGCTGGCGATGTGAAGTCCGCTCGGCCGGCTGTACTGATAAAACGCCGCGATGAAAGTGCCGTCAGTATCGAAGATCTGAAGGCGGTCATTACCCCGGTCCGCGACGACGATCCGGCCACGCGAGTCCAGGGCAATAGCGTGAGGCGTGCGGAATTGACCCGGCTCACTGCCATGGGAACCCCACTCCATGAGGAAGGTGCCATCTGGGGCGAACTTCACGACACGGGCGGTGGTGTGTGGGCCGGCTCCGGGCAGTTGCCCCCCGTGTCCATCGGCGACGTAGATGGTGCCGTCTGGCGCGACCACGACGTCGCACGGTTGGTCGAGTGTGCCTGGCCTGGCGGCGCCGACGCCTGGCGTGCCGAGTGTCAGTAGCAGGGCACCCTCTGGGCTAAATTTCATGACAACGTGGCCTTTGCCGTTTTGGCGTGGGTCCGAGCCATCTGGACCCTGTGCGTCGGTGACCCAGATGCTTCCGTCTGGGGCGACGTGAAGCCCGTGCGGTTGAAGCATGAGTCCGGCCCCGAAGCTTTCGACAAGGGAGCCTGCAGCGTCGAATTTGAGTATCGGATCGAGTTCAGAGCCGGCGCAGGAATTCCCGCCGCATCGCTCGGCGACCCAGACGTGGACACCGTCTAGGTCCATGTCGACTCCGCCGGTGGAGCCCCACTCGCGACCGTCGGGGAGCGTCGTCCAGTCGCGGACGGTCGTGTATGGATTCGGCGCGTCGTTCTGCGGGGCGATGTCCGGTTGCGCGCAGAGGTCGGCGGCCAGTCCGAGTAGAAGAAAGAGGCTAAGCGTGAGGGTGATGCCGTATGTCTTCATTCCGACTCCGGGAGTGCAAACACGAAAATGTTGCTGCCACTACTCGGGCGAAGTTCGGGTGTCATGGCGCTCCATCGTGACGCATTGCCACCAGTCCCCGTTCCGGCGACGACGTACTGACGTCCGTCGACCGCGTATGTCACAGGGAAGCCGCTTACAGGGGAGCCGAGGTTGACCTCCCAGAGGATGGCGCCCGTTGAATCATCATGCGCGCGGAACCGCCCGTTCACATCGCCACCGAAGACGATCCCTCCGCCGGTGACCACCAGGGACATCGTGGCCGCTCGCTGCTCGTAGATCCATGCGGTTTCTCCCGTTTCGGCCGAAATAGCGTGGATGCTTCCGAGTTGATTGGTGCCTGGTGCTAACTCGTTCCGCATGCTCAGGCTGTAGAGAGAGCGTCCACTGTCATCGAGTGGGGCCATGCGGGCGCAGGCGTTCCGGAGGGGCATGTACATCATATTCGTGCGAGGGCTATAGGCACCGGCCTCCCAGTCCTTTCCACCCATCGCGGTTGGGCACGCCAAGACTTCCTGGCCAAATCCTCCGAAGACGACTTCGGTGTTTTCCGATACTGCGCCCGTGGCACCGTCGATGTCCGAGACGACGTTCTGCACCACGGTTGGGGTGGCCCAGAGGAACTCGCCAGTCTCTCGGTCGAGTGTATAGACGATACCGGTTTTCCCGGGGATGCCGGTCATGACGCGGCGTCTCTCGTTTGGCTGTAAACGCGGGTTGATCCAGCTCACGACTGTCGGATCCGGACGAACGATCGTGTCTACCAGGATCCGCTCGAAGGGGTGATCGAGGTCCCAGTGATCGTTGAGGTGCTGGTAATACCAGATGATTTCGCCAGTATCCGCATCGAGGGCCAGTGTCGAGTTGTGGTAGAGGTGTTTATTGTCTGTACCGCCGACCATGAACTTCGGCGCCGGAGAGGTGACGGACGTTCCGATGTAGAGCAGATTTAGCGTAGGGTCGAAACTTGGCGCCATCCAGGTGCCCACGTGTCGGCGTTCTTCAAAGGGGACGTCACCCCACGTGTCGTCACCCGGCTCTCCTGGAGCCGGTATGGTGCGGCGGCGCCAGAGTTCCTCACCGGTGTTCGCGTCGTGCGCCGTGATGACACAGGCGTCCGGTCCCCCCACGGGCATACAACTCCGGCCAGAGATGACTTTGCCGTTGGCGATAATCGGCCCTGAACTTTGATTGGCTGGATGCACCCGGTAGTCGAGAATCTGGGTTTCCCAGACGAGTTCGCCGGTCGTGGCGTCGAGCGCAAACACAAATTCGTCTACGCTGGTGTCGATGATGAGGTTGTCGTAGATCGCGAGATTACGGTTGGTTGTACAAACACCTGGCATGATTCGTTCACAGACGTCCTCAGGGAGATCACGACGATACTCCCAGATGAGGTCTCCCGTCACGGCGTCGATAGCCTGGATGACGTCGTTCGGATTTGGCATGTACAACACGCCGGCGTAGATCAGCGGGGTGCCTTGTTGCCGCCCCGGGCTGTTGAGCGCGCGTGACCACACCAGGCGCAGACCGTTGACGTTCTCGCGGGTAATCTGTTCAAGCGGACTATAGCCCCAACCGTCGAGCGTGCGCCGCCACATGAGCCAATCGTCGTCCGAGGGGGCTTGCAGCACCGCATCGGTCACGGGAACGAACTCTTCCGGGGCTTGGGCGTTCAGAGGGGGGCGAGTGACCGTGGAGGTTATGGCGATGGTGACGATGAGGGAAACCATGCAGGACGCGCGGTTGATGGCACGGGCGTGGTTACATGCGGATGAAGAGAGGGGCAGGGCTGCGCTGGTACTCGGCATGGCATCGCTCCTAGAACACTCGATGGTAGAGGCGGCCAGCGTATCGCAGGTGCAGCGGCGGTTCAACGACGTCTTGGCGAGCCGGTCCTGAGAGCGCCGGGGCGTTCTTCCTTCCGGGAGCGGCTACCTCGTCCGGGGTGTTTCCGGATCCGCAACCTAGGGTATCGTGTTGACAGAATCTTGCAGGATCGGGGCAGGAGGCCCCACGACATGATGAACCGCCGTCAGTTCGTCTATGCCGCCGCAGGGAGTATCGCGGCCCTTTCTCGTTCTACGTCTACGCCGCTCTTCGCGCAGGGCTACGATCTCGTGGTCAAGGGGGGGCGTGTGATCGATCCCTCCTTGCGGGTCAACGCGATCCGGGATCTGGCTATCATCGGCGACCGTATCGTGGCGGTGGAACCAGATCTAGATTCTGGGGGCGCAGAAGTGATTGATGCACGTGGGCGGCTGGTCGTGCCCGGGTTTCTCGATGTGCATACGCATTACGCGCGCGACGCCGAGGGGCCATTGATCTGCCTGGAAGAAGGCGTGACCGGGTGGATTGATGCAGGATCTGAGGGGGCGGACGAGATCGACCGTCGCGTGGAGATTGCTCAATCGGCTCCCCAGGTGGCGCGGGTAATGGTCAACATCGGGCGCGCCGGCATTTTGCCTGATGGTGACACGATGGATCTTGCGCTCGCCGACGTGCAGGCGGCCAAGGCTGCGATCGCCAGGCATCCCGGAACGATCGTCGGGGTGAAAGCTCGGTTATCTCGTAACGTGGCTGTGGACGACGCGGAGGTGTTGCGGCGTACGCAAGAAGTGGCCTCGTCCTTCGATCTTCCGGTGATGATTCATATGGGGCAGACGGTTTCTCCCCTGGCCGAGCTCGTCGACTTGCTGAAGCCGGGCGACATCGTGACCCACATGTTTGCCCCGCCACCGAATAGCATCGTTGATGACAGCGGACATGTGTTGCCGGAGGTGTTGGCTGCGCGGCGTCGCGGTGTCTGGTTTGATGTCGCCAACGGTCGAACGGGCCATCTCCGGTGGGATACCTTCGACAGCATCATGGAAGCTGGTTTTTGGCCCGACACAATTTCGACAGATGGGAACACGACAAGTCGCGCGGCCGAGAGCGTTATTGATTTTCCCAATGTGCTATCGAAGTTCTTGAATTTTGGCATGACCATTGACGACGTGGTGGCGAGAGCGACCGTTAATGCCTCGCGGCTGTTCCCCGTCTTTCGTGACCGAGGCACGCTCAATGTGGGAGCGCCCGCCGACGTGGCGCTTCTGGAGTTGCGAGAGGGGACGTTTGAGTTCGTTGACAACTACGGCAATATCCGGACCGGAAGACGGCGGTTGTTCCCCAGCGGGACGATTCTTGGCGGACAACAGATTTCGCGCCGCGCGTAACGGGGAGGTTCATGCGAAAGCGGTTGATGTTGTGGGGGAGCGTGTTCCTCGGTGTTGTTGTCTTCGCCAGTTGGCCCAGGGCCGGCCAGGGAGGAGACCGCCCAAACATTATCTTGCTCATGGGCGATGACCATGGCTGGGAGGAGACCGGGTATAACGGGCACGCGCATTTACAGACGCCCGTACTCGATGAGATGGCGGCCAGCGGACTCCGGTTTGACCGATTTTACGCTGGCCATCCGTCGTGCTCACCTACGCGTGGGAGTGTGCTGACTGGCCGTCACCCGGTCCGATACGGGACGTTTGCGCCCAATTGGTCGATCCGCCCGGAGGAGACAACACTCGCGCACGTGTTGGGGACAGTCGGGTACGCCACCGCGCATTTCGGGAAGTGGCATGTGGGACCGGTCAAGGCGACATCGCCGACAAATCCTGGGGCAATGGGGTTTGGTCAGTGGCTGTCGCATGACAACTTCTTCGAGTTGGATCCGGTCCTGTCCCGCGACGGGGGAACGCCGGAGCGGTTTGAGGGAGAGAGTTCGGATGTCCTCATTGACGAGGCGATCCGATTTATCGATCGGGCGGCAGACCAGGACACTCCGTTTCTGGCTGTCGTATGGTTTGGCTCCCCCCACGAGCCGTACAGCGGTTTGGCGGAGGATCTTGCCGCCTACGACAATTTACCCGAACGGTATGGCGAATCCATTGTCACGCTCACATCGAACGAGACGGGCAACCCCATCCGGCGTCCACTCCGGGAGGTGCTCCGTGAGCGGTATGCGGAGATCACGGCGATGGATCGAGCAATCGGACGTCTGCGACGTCATCTGGATCGTGCAGGATTGAGGGATGACACCTTGCTTTGGTACAAGGGCGATAACGGGACGCCACCGAGTGGCGTGGCGGACATGCCGTTGCGGGGACAGAAAGGCACAATGTACGAAGGTGGGATTCGCGTGCCCGGTCTTCTCGAGTGGCCGGCCCGTGTCTCGGCGCCGCGGGTGACCGACGTGCCGGCGGTGACCAGTGACATTCTTCCCACACTTGCTGGGCTGGCGGGTGCGGCGTTGCCTGAACGACCGCTGGATGGAATCAGTCTCGTTCCGCTGCTCAACGGTATGATGCCAACGCGGCCGGAACCGATCTTCTTCTGGAGCTTCAATATCGATGGTCTGGAGGGGAGGTCGCTCGAACCGTACATCGATCCGGAGCAGCAGGAAGGCACGACACCGCTGGTCAAGTTGATGGACGGAATTTCTACCCGGATTTTTCAGAACGTTCGCTTTTCGGCAATTCAGGCGCGTGACTTCGCCGGTACTCGGGTCATCATGGACGGTGATTACAAGTTGGTGGTCCGGGGCGAAGAGGCTTCTGCCTCGGAGCTGTTCGACCTGCGGGGGGACCCGTCAGAGACTCGCGACTTGACGGTGGATGAACCTGAGGTTGTGGCCAGGATGCAGCGCCAGTTGCGCGAATGGCAGCAGTCGGTGCTGCAGAGTCTGACTGGAGCGGACTACGACCGCGAGACGGTGGCGTCGCCTTGAATCATCGATCGCGGGCGCGCTACACTGGCTCATCAATTGTGAGGGTGCAATGAAGGCGATGACCGCGGTCGGCGCAGCGTGGGCGACCTGGGCGCTGGTGGGCAGTTTGTGCCATACCGCCTCGGCTGGCCAGCGTGATGGACCGGGGGCGACTGCGTTGTCATCGGATTCCAATCAGGTGATACGACGTAGTTGTGTGGGGTGTCACAATGACCGCACCTTGAGAGGTAATCTGTCTCTCGAGCAGTTTGATGTGAACGCTGCGGCGAGCAATGCTGATGTTGCCGAGCGAATGGTCCGCAAACTTCGAGCGGGCATGATGCCGCCGCCCAGCGCACGACCACCGAGTAGTGAAGCCCTGCTGGCCCTGGTCGACCGGCTTGAGCAGGAACTCGATGTGTCAGCTGCCGCGTCGCC
>CAZPZZ010000143.1:0-10548 GCA_964591245.1 uncultured Vicinamibacteraceae bacterium
GACACTCGATTGCTCGCGCTTGACGCCCTGGTTGCGGGCACACGTACCAGGTGCAAACGGCCCCTTCACGGTGCGCCAATATGGCGGCGGTCACGCCAACTTGACCTATCTCCTGAAGTTCTCTCACGCCAGCTTCGTACTACGCCGACCACCGCTCGGTCCCGTCGCCCCGTCGGCGCACGATATGCAGCGTGAACACCGCGTCCTCCGACGCCTCGGCGAAGTATTCCCTCTGGCTCCCCGCAGCTACGTACTCTGTACGGATCCAGAGGTACTCGGCGTCGACTTCCACCTCATGGAGCGCCGACACGGCACTGTCATTCGCGCAGAACTGCCGCCGACATTACAGACGCAACCGGACACAAACCGCCGTATCGGCCACATGATCGGCGACGTTCTGGCTGAATTGCACCGAGTCTCTCCCGAGTCGGTTGAACTTGGCACCCTCGGGAGACCGGAGGGATTCGTGCAACGCCAGCTCACAGGCTGGAGCCACCGCTGGGAACAGGCGAAGGACCAGGAGATCTCCGATGCCGACGAGGTCATGCGCTGGCTCGCTGCCGACGTACCAAGGCCGCAGCGAACAGCGCTGCTTCACAATGACTACAAACTCGACAACCTCATGGTCTCCTTTGACGACCCGGCTATACCGATCGCCGTGCTCGACTGGGATATGGCCACGAGAGGCGACCCGCTCGTGGATCTGGGCTATCTGCTGAACTTCTGGAACGAAGTGGGCGATGACCCACGATGGCATCAGGTTTCCCGCATGCCCACCAACCACGCAGGTTTCCCGACCCGCGCAGAAGTCGTCGAGCGATACGCCGCGCAGACCGGTCTCGATCTTGACCGCATCACGTGGTACCACGTCTTCGGTGTCTTCAAGCTCATGGTGATCGTTCAGCAGATATACATCCGCTATCTGCGCGGCCAAACCCAGGATCAGCGCTTCGCCTGCTACGGCGAACGGGTACGCAACCTCGCACGCAAAGGCGCCGTTCTGCTCGCTAACGCGTAACCGAGAGGAACATCAAAACGGTTTGTAGACCACCATCGCGACCGCGATCACGATCGTCGCAGTCGCCACGATCCGCAACAGCGGAATCCGATCGGTCATACGGAACGCCATTCCCACGAGACCGGATAGCACCAACCAGCAGACCACCTTCACCAATGCCCAACCCGGAAAGCCCAACCCCATGAGTCCCATCGTGCCGAAACCGCTCAAAAACACCAAGAGGCTCAGCACGCCGGATCGCATCAACAACGGCCGTCGATTCTCGGCCTGCGGTGCCGCAAACGCCGCGAAGACTGCACCACCGAGGAGAATCACAGAGACCAAGTGCAAGAGTAGAAAGACCTGCATATTCATGACGTAAAAATCCCTCTCAGTCGTAACGTCCTGACGAAATTGTCGCCCCACCATCAACGACAAGGACCTGTCCAGTAATGAATCCGCCGGCCGGTGCGGCGAGTAGTAACGCCGCCCCAGCAAGGTCGGTTGGTTCACCGATTCGACCTAATGGATAGGTCGAAACCGCGTGTTGCAGCCGCTCAGGGTCGCTCCAGAGTGCCCGCGCAAAATCGGTTCGTACTAACCCCGGCACCAGGCAATTGACACGAATATTGCTTCGACCCCACTCCACGGCCAAATTCCGCGCGAGTTGGATATCAGCCGCTTTCGACATCGCATACACCCCGAGCGTGTCATGTCCCTTGAGCGCACCAATACTCGAGACAAGAATCACGGCGCCGTCCCCACGCTCCGCCATCTGCGGCAACACCAAGTTACAGAGCCACAGGTTGTGTTTCACGTTGGTGGCCATAACCTTGTCATACGCCGCCTCCGTGACTGTCGCCATCGGGCCAAAATGCGGGTTCACGGCCGCGTTACAGACGAGCACATCGATCCGTCCCCACCGATCCATCGTGGCATCCACCAATGGACGCAACTGGTCGAGATGTGACATGTGGCACGGAATGGCGGTTGCCTCGCCCCCGTCGGCATTGATCGCCTCAGCGACAGGCTGGCAGCTTTCCAGCCGGCGACTCGATACAACGACGCGGGCCCCGGCCTCCGCGAGAGTCTCGGCAATCACCCGACCAATACCCTTGGATGACCCAGTCACGACCGCCACCCGTCCCGTTAGATCGAATAACTCCTGATATCGCATATCACTCTATTGCCACTGACTCGGCACGGCTTGACATTCCTTCGTGTCTTCACAAGCAAGCCCGCCTGTATTGGAACCGGGGCATTATACGATTGACATCAAACTGCCCCCGGAACCCGAGATCACGGGGCACCGCGCAACCATTGCGCGGAGAATCGTTATCCGACTCTATCAACAAGGAGCCATTGTGTCCGCTACCGATCGACTTCCGGAGATGCCTTTCGAGGCCATGACTGAGGCGCAACGCGACGCCGTCGCCGATTACAAGCACACCCGCAACACCACCGTTTTTGAAGGCCCATTCATCCCCTTGCTACGCAGTCCCGAGTTGATGACCAACGTCCAGCGCGTCGGCGAATATCTCCGCTATCGCAGCGCCCTCCCCAGACGTCTTAGCGAGATGGCGATTTTGATCACAGCGCGTCAGTGGTGCCAGCAATTCGAATGGTGCATCCACTCTGCTGACGCCGCTGCGGCAGGGCTCGCAACATCCGTGATCGACGCGATTGCCGACGGACGCCGTCCCACTGAGGCTGCCGATGACGAGGCGGTACTGCACGACTTCTGTCTGGAATTACTTCGAAATCAACGCGTAAGCGATGTGACCTATACTCGGGCAGTCGCGTTGTTCGACGAACAGGGCGTCGTCGATCTCGTCGGCATCTTAGGCTATTACTCTCTGCTTGCCATGATCATGAACACCGCTCGCACGCCAGTACGTACAGGCATGACACCCATGCTCGAGCGCTTTCCAGAGTGACAAATGGAGCATTTTGCCCCGCTTTCCTACCGTGGCCTCATGTCCGTCATCGTTCCTGGCTTACCTGGTGCGCATCGTACGCACCGGCGCGACACTCCGAGACGGCCGCCCCACGCGAACCCGGTCTACCGACGCTGATTGAACCGCCGCCCAACCAGCGCGGAGGCGATATTCACCTTCTGAATATCAATCGTCCCTCCAGCGATGCCCCATCCCCAGGCATCTCGCATACGACGCTCCATCGGATAGTCCCTGGAATATCCGTAGCCGCCCATCAATTGCACCGCCGCACTCGTCACCTCCCGCGCAGCCTCGTTCGCAACACACTTCGCCACGCTCGAATCGAGAATCGTCGGGAGTCCACCTTCGGCATTCTGAGCAGCACGGTGAATCAACAAGCGAGCCGCCTCAACCCGCATCACCATCTCGGCAAGCTTAAGTTGCACCGCCTGGAACTCCACGATCGGCTTGCCAAACTGGCGGCGCTCCTGCACCCAGTCAACCGCTTCCTCAAGAGCGCCGGACGCTTGTCCCAACGCCATGGTCGCATTTCCACAACGCTCCAGATCAAATGCCTGCATCAACTTCGAAAACCCGCCGGCCGGGACCACAAGCTGATTCGCAGGTACGGACACCTCATCGAAATACAGATCTGACTCGGGTATCCCCCGAAACCCCATCAGCCTCTCCTGCTCGCCAAACGTCAAGCCATGCGTATCCTTCTCCACGTAGACAGCTCCGATTCCTTTGGCTCCCGGCGCATCGGACAAGCGGCAGTAGACCAGATACGCGTCCGAATGCCCCCCTCCTGAACACCAACGTTTGGCGCCATTGATCACGACATGCTCACCACGCACTTCAGCCGTGGTACGGAGGTCTGTCAACGCCGTGCCCGCCTCAGGCTCTGACATTGCGACCGCGACAATCATCTCGCCTCGACAGACAGCGGGAATCACGCGTTGCTTCAGTGATTCATCGGCAAAGTGCTCCAACGCTCTGACAGGTCCAGCCACCGACTCGAAAATCGGAAACGCGACCGCCGACGACACCTTGGCGAATTCCTCAAGTACCAGGAACGCGTCGACATTACCCAACCCCAGCCCGCCATATCGCGTCGAAATATTGATACCGAGAAACCCCATCTCGGCGTATCGCCGCAACCAATGGCGAGACAGTGGGCACGCCTCACGCTCAACCTCTTCGGCCACCGCGACCATCTCGCCTTGGGCAAACGCCCGTGCCGCCACTCGCAATGCCTCTTGTTCTTCGCTCAACGTAAACTGCATGCCCCCTCCGCATCCTCCATCCGCGACAACTGCCGAGTCAGTCACTCACCGACGTGAATGGTACACTCGCGACCCGCATCATCTAAGGTGCCCTAACATTCCAGGAGAACCAATGCCCCCTACACTATTTGAGAATGGTCTGCAGGCAAGACGTAAGGTCCTTGGCGACGACTACGTCGACCGGGCGCTCTCGGGACTCGATGCATTCAACGCAGAGTTCCAACAACTTGTCACCGAGTACTGCTGGGGAACCGTCTGGACCAGAACAACCCTGGACGATCGGCAGCGGAGCCTGATCAATCTTGCGATGATCGCCGGATTGAATCGCGGCGACGAATTCAAAACGCACGTTCGCGGCGCACTCAGAAACGGCTGCACTGTGGAACAGATTCGGGACACGCTGATGCAAGTCGCCATCTACTGCGGTATCCCAGCCGGCGTCGAAGCGTTTCGTCTGGCCAGACAAGTATTCGACGCTGAGGGCGTAACTCCATCACCCGTCTCAACCGAGAGCCCGGGGTAACCTGAACACATGGTAGCCGTCGAGCCAGGGCGCACGGCTCACACCACGTAGACGCAGGCCCTATGCCCTGGCGCGCGCCTCTGCCTCCCGTGCCACTCGGCGGCCCTCATCGACATCGACACAGGCCAGAAGAGCCGCACCGACCAGAAAGAACGCGATCAAGGCAAGAATGGCACTTCGACTGGACCCGGACACGGCAATCATCACAGCAAATACAGCTGGCCCGAAAATACCGGCGAATTTTTCAAATACGCCAAAAAACCCAAAAAACTCCGAAGATCTGTGACGGGGGATCATGCTCGCGAACAAGGATCGGCTCAGGGCCTGACTGCCCCCCTGCACCATGCCAACAAGGATCGCAAGGATGAAGAATTCCGTCGCAGTGGACATGCCGAACGCCAAGATGCTGATGACGGTGTACGTCCCCAACGCAATGAAGATCGCTCGCCGCGCGCTGAGCCACGCAGCAAGTTGGCCGAACAACAATGCGAACGGAATTCCCACAAATTGCACGATGAGAAGCGCGGCGATCAGGGCTCCCTGGTCAAGCCCGATCTCGGTACCATAGACCGTCGCCATGCGAATGATCGTGATGATGCCATCGTTGTAGACAAGAAATGCCAACATCATCAAGAAGGCCTGACGATAACCACGTAACTCCCGACACGTTTCTCTCAGTCGAGTAAAGGCATTCTGCATTACCCGCGCTACCGTGGATTCATGCGCCTGCACGAGTCGAACCGGCTCCGGAACCAACCGGAACAACGGGATCGCGAAGCCCACCCACCACACTGATACACTGAGAAACGACAGTCGAGTCGCGAGTTCCGCCCCGCCGAGACCGAAAAGCTCAGGGCGTTGAATCCAGGCCAAGTTCACGCCCAATAAAAGCCCGCCTCCGAGATAGCCGAGTGCGTAACCGGACGTAGACACACGATCGACCTCGTCGGTGTCTGCCACATGCGGTAGCAACGAATCATAGAAGACAAAGCTGCCGGTCGCCCCGATATTCGCGACCGCGAAGAGTATCGCCGCCAGGATCCAGTCCCCTCGCTGGATGAAAAACATACATGCGGTCGCTATCGCTCCCAAGCCAAGGAACACGCCAAGCATCCACTTCTTGATACCCGCAGCATCGGCGATCGCACCGAGCACGGGAGCAAGAAGTGCGGCAATGGTGAGCGCCACCGTCGTGGTCACCGCGAAGCGGAAACTGGCGACGGCGGGGTCGAGATCTGCGGCAGCGACGGATGAAAAATAGATCGGGAAGACAGCGGCAACCACCGTCGTCATGAAGGCAGAATTCGCCCAATCGTACATCGCCCACGCCCGGAGTTCTGGACGATGTAGCCCAACACGCTCGAGCAAACGGTCTACACTCAACGTACGCCCTCACTCTAATGACGTGCACCCGCCAAACATAATCAGTGGCTACCGCTCGCAGCAAGAAACCCAACGCCAGCCATCATTATCGGCGGCTTCGCTGTTCCATAAGTTGAATATCATTCAGCAATCGCCGGGGCCCTGGCGCCATCGGCAACAGGCGTACGAGTTCACTTGCAAAACGCCGGGCTTCTGGCCACTGTCGCCGTTCAACCAGAAGTCGCGCAAGTGCAAACACGATGTCAGGATCCGCAGTATCCAACGTGCGCGCACGGCGCAGTGCCGCCTCGGCGTCCTCCAGCCGGGCGAGCCGCTGTAACGCCAACCCATGGTTGTAATGAACACGGGCTCGATTCGTGAGGCCTGCCGCCTCAGCCAGCAATTCCCCCGACTCCTCGAAACGCCCCGCCTCAGCCAGCAGCAGCCCCAGGGAATAATGCAGTTCACCGTCCTCCGGCGCATAGTCGAGCCCAACACGCAGTACGGCTTCGGCCTCCGCGTTTCGGCTGCCACGGTTCAGGAGATTGGCCAAATTGAATCGAGCCGGAATAAACCAGGGATCCAGCGTGAGGGCAGTGCGATACTCCGTCTCGGCCTGTACGACGTCTCCCTGGCGCTCACGGACAATGCCAAGCCTCAGGTGCGCTGGTGGCATATCTGCCGAGGCTGCCTCGGCATCAAGATACTCGGCGACGGCGCTCGTGAGTGGATCACGCCCCAACGCCTCCGTCCATATCTCCGCCAACGAGCGCGCCGCCTCGATGCGTACGGCCCGCACGGGATCTTCGAGGAGTGGCTGCAACGCGACCCGACGCATGGGTAGCGGCAGCGACTCTACGCCCCCCGCTGCGGTCACACGCACGAGTGGATCAGGGTCTCCGAGCAACTCGCGAGCAGCCCCCACGCCAACGCCTCCGAACTGTTGAAGTAACTCGAGCGCCGTCGCTCGAACGATGCCAGACTGTGTCGTATCACCAGACAACGCCACCAGGTCCTCGACCGCCGACTGGTCCGATCGGCGTCCAGCCGCGAGTGCCCCACTGAAGTGCGGTCCCGCAGGGGCACCAAACCAGTCAGCCACTGCCTGCGCCGCCCAGCGATCATCGCGATCGCCGTGGCAGGTGATACAGGCATTAGGCGTCCCGAGTCTCTCCGATAGATCCGGACGGGGAACCCGAAAGCTATGATCCCGGCGAGGATCAACCACCATATACGTCCGGTCCGGCATATGGCAGTTGATGCATTGAGCGCCGGCCGTACCCTCCGGATGATGATGGTGTGCCGATGTGTCGTAATTCCCAGGCTGCAGGGTTGGAAATCGCTCAACCGCAGTAGCACGGTGGCATTGCGTGCAAAGGGTATTCCCAGAAGATCGCACGCTCAGCGTGTGGGGATCATGGCAATTGGAACATCGCACGCCGGCCGCGTGCATTTTGCTCTGCACGAACGAGCCGTACACGTAGACCTCGTCGAGAATTTGCCCGTCCGAATGGTAGAGGCCAACTTGCAACCGAGAGGGTAGATAGTCATCAAGTAACGAGCCGCCATGGGCTGCCACTGGCGTTAACGCTTCACGACGTGAATGGCATGGCGCGCAGGTATCCACCTCTCTTCCGGCATCGTTCGAAGAGAACGGCGCCACAAGTCCCAACTCACCGCCCGGAAATGTACGTTCCCCGTTCCCAACCAAGGCGACATGGTCTCCCCCGGGACCATGACATGCCTGACACCCCACATCGATCTCCGCCCACGTCGTCCGATAGGTATCCGAATCACGGTCGTAACGCTTGCGGAGATCCGTCGAATGACAGGCCGCACACTGGTGGTTCCAGTTCTGATATCGGCCGGTCCAATGCAAGGGATCCTCAGGCATGATCCGCTCATCTGGATACAGGTGAAACCACGCCTTTTTCTCCGTGTCCCATGCAATCGACAGACTTTGCAAACGCCCCCCTGGGAAGGGCGAAAGATACTGTTGCAACGGTTCAACGCCAAAGGTGTACAACAGTTCAAAGTCGGCCAGTTCTCCATCTGGCCCTTCGGTATTGACGAAGAATCGCTCTCCTTCTCGAAAAAACCGTGACGTCACACCGAAATGCGTAAACGTCGTGTCATCGAAATCGCCTTGCACGGTCTCTGAGGTCGCATCCTGCATCGCCAAGTCATGGTGTGAGTTCTGCCAGGCGGCAACGGCCTCCTCATGGCATTCCGCACACACTCCGTCGGCAACGTAGGACACCCCCGACGGATCCACTCCTCGCTCCTGCCGCGGCTCTTCTCCAGAATTTCCTGACAGCAACGAGCAACCGACAAGGAGACCCGAAACTACGATCACGACTGCTCGACCGAAAATCTTGTTAGACAAATGGCTATCACTAGAGAACCAGAACGTTTGGCTCAGACGCAACGTAGACATCGCATTCACGCACTCGAAGACGACCGTCGCACCTCGGCGCGAGATCGGCACACGTCATCCCACCCATGCGGGGCATGATACTGCAACCCTTTGAGAGGTCAGGAGAGCCGGAGTACCTCCGGCATCCGGACGACGATTCCGTGACCAAGGCATCACCCGCCCCCTACATCCCCCCCTATAATCTGTACGACTCGACATTCGCTCATCAGGCCCCCCTCAGCTCGGGGCTGGAGGACAACCATGAGTACACCCCGTACGCTTGGCATCGTGACGCTTTCGCTTGGCTGGATCCCTACATTGGCCCTGGGTGGCCTGCACTGGCTCGGAGACACACACGCGACAGCCCAAGAGCGGACCCCCATCAAGGTGACCCGCATCTATACCGGCCCGGACGCGAAGACCCATGCCGAAGAGTACGAAGTCGAGTTGGGTGAACGACGTGGCGCGACCGAGCTCTCTGAGCCGATTGATGTCACCAGCCTCCAGTTCCGCCGGACATCACCTGACTACTTCATCGACTGGCATACCGCGCCCCGCAAGCAATACGTCATCACTCTCAGTGGAGAGAGTGAGGTCGAGATCGGTGATGGTACGAAGATCCGCTTGCATCCCGGACATATCCTCCTGGCCGAAGATGTGACGGGTCAGGGCCATATTTCACGGGCCGTCGGGAGTGAAGACCGGATCTCCTTGTTCATTCCCCTCGCCGACCAATAAAGACGTGACCGCGGAGTGTCGACCAACGTGCCCAAAGAGAGATCAACCTCCATCGACGTCTCAACCTTGTTTAGCCTCAAGGGCAAAACAGCCCTCGTCACTGGCGGTTCGCGCGGGATCGGACGCATGATCGCGGAAGGATTTCTGCAAGCAGGCGCCACCGTGTACATCTCATCCCGCAAGGCCGACGTCTGCGAGAAGGTCGCAACAGACCTCTCTGCACAGGGAGGAACCTGTCATGCACTACCGGCTGATATCGCCCGGGACAATGACCGAAACGGCCTAGTTGCAGCGCTCGGTTCCCGTATCAACCACCTCGATATCCTGGTGAATAACGCGGGGGCCGCCTGGGGTGCTCCCTATGCCAGCTTCCCCGAGCATGGCTTCCGCAAAGTCCTCGAACTGAACGTCACCGCACTCTTCTTCCTCACCCGAGATCTCACTCCCTTGCTCGCCCGTGCTGCGGATCCAGACGACCCCGCCCGAGTGATCAACATCGGTTCAATGGACGGCGTCAAAGCGCCGACCGTTCTGGACAATGGCACGTTCCCCTACTCGGCCAGCAAGGCGGCAGTGCACCACCTGACACGGACGTTAGCACTCGAATTGGCGCCTCAGCACATCACGGTCAATGCTGTGGCGCCGGGATTCTTCGAAAGCAAGATGACAGCCGAATCATTGGAACTGTTTCGCGATGCCATCGAGCACAACTGCCCATTGGGACGAATTGGTCACCCGGAGGACATGGCCGGCATCGCAATCTATCTCGCATCCCGAGCGGGTGCCTACATCAACGGCACAGTCATTCCAGTAGACGGGGGGAGTTCTATTACCTGATCTGGCATGGCTCGCCACACGCGCGTTACAAGCCGCAGCATGCGGTTGCCAATGGACGACACGCGCCGCAGGGTAGAAGCTAGGCAATAGGGAGAGCAATGATCTATCGAAGCCCATACCCCGACCTAGAGATCCCGAATGTCGCGCTCCACGACTATCTGCTCGGGCATGCCGGCCAACATACCAGCAAGGCGGCGTTGATCGATGGAACAACTGGTCGCACGGTCACCTATGGGCAACTGGCCACTGCCGTACAACAGACCGCGGCAGGGCTGGCCTCACGAGGATTCCGGAAGGGTGACGTCTTCGCCATTTTCAGCCCGAACTTGCCGGAATACGCAATTGCTTTCTTGGGAGTTTCCACCGCCGGCGGGGTCAACACCACCATCAACCCGCTGTACACCGCCGAGGAATTGCACCGGCAGCTCGTCGATTCACAGGCCAAACTGATC
>CAZPZZ010000144.1:0-10475 GCA_964591245.1 uncultured Vicinamibacteraceae bacterium
GAAGGACTCGACGTCGCGCTGGGCGTCGGACCGCACGCCACGCCGCTCATCGTCGGGAACCGGCTTTTCACGACAGGAACCAACAAACAACTCTTCGCGCTCGAGCTAGACACTGGACACGTGCTCTGGTCTCATGACCTCGTCGAAGACTTCAACGCGCCGCCGCACTATCGCATCATGCCACTCTTCCCTGGCTACAGCTGCAGTCCGCTTGCCTACAAGGATCTGATCATCGTCACCGGTGGCGGTCCAGGCCAGGCGGTGATGGCATTCCACCAGGATGACGGACGGCTTGTATGGCGTAGCGGGGACTTCGCCATCGCACCGGCCTCGCCGATCTTGATCACGGTGGAAGGAGAAGATCAGGTTGTGGTCTTCGGCAGCGATCGCATCGTGGGGCTCGACCCCAACACTGGCACCGTACGCTGGAGCCATCCTCATCAACGCAGGCTGGACGGCAACATCAGCACCCCGGTGTGGAGCGACGACAATTTATTGTTCATGTCATCTGCCCACGATGGTGGCAGTCGTGTGCTTGAAGTCTCGAGGGCTGGTGTGACGGAACTCTGGTTCAACAACACCATGCGGGTGTACTACGGCACAGTGATCCGCATCGGCGACTACTACTACGGGAGCAGTGGCGACGTCGGGCCAGCGTTCCTGACGGCTATCGCCGCGCGAACCGGTGAAGTCGTGTGGCGGGATCGTCATTTCGCCCGAAGCACGCTACTGCACGCTGACGGCAAACTGATCATCCTTGACGAAGACGGAACCCTGGGATTGGCCACCGTGTCGCACGATGGACTTCGCATCCTGGCCGAATCACCGGTTCTATCCGGGACAGCCTGGACGGTGCCGACATTGGTCGGCACCACGATCTACTTGCGAGATCGCACCACAATCATGGCTCTGGACCTTGGAGGGTCCTGAGTGCAACGGTTCCATCCACTGGCAGGCATCTCGGTCAAGCACGTACGGGTTTTGGATTCATCGACACGATCCAAATTCACCCGCGCGGACCGCCAATCACCGGGAATCGCGCACTCGTCTAGATGAGCATCACAATGACAGAAGGAAATACCAACGGTGCACGTGATCGCGCAAAGCGATTGCAACCAGACTTCGAAACGGTTCTAGACGCACATTTCACGCAACTCGTCACCAGTCCTACATTTCCCGTGCCTGGACTGGTCGTCCTCGCAAGACGGGGCTCAGATATTTACCATCGCGCCTTTGGTGTCTCGGATCTGGAAACGCGAGCGCCGATGCGAACAGACGCGATGTTTCGTATGTACAGCATGACGAAGGTACTAACGAGCTTCGTTGCGCTCAGATTGTACGAGGATGGATTGTTGGCGTTCGACGATCCGGTCTCTGACTATATTCCTTCCTTCGGCCGTACCTGGAATATCGCCGTCGATTCGGAAGATGGTCCAGATCGCATCGACTACTGCAGTTTTCTCTCCGGAAAGACTGCCACCTACGACTATCGCTTGATACCAGCGCGAGAACCGATACGCATCAAGCATCTGATGAGCGAGACCTCTGGCATCGAGTATGACCTCTTCTCCGAATATGAGGTCCTGTTCGGAGGAGGCATATCTGGCCGAACAAACGGGATCGTCGCCAACGCGCTGCGCCAGAACATTCATCCAGATGTATACAGAAGCACGGCAATTCTTGGCGCAGATCTCACCCTGGCGCAATTCGTGGACACCATTGCGGCCGCCGGTGTACTCACCTGCGAACCAGGCGAGTTTTCTTACGGGCACGGCGCGACAGTGCTAGGGCGCGTGCTCGAGGTGGTCTACGAACGGCAACACGGCGTGTTCAAACGCTTTGCAGAGATCATGCACGAATTGCTGTTCCAACCACTCGGCATGCGAAACGCCGTATTTCATTTGCAAGATGAAGACCCTCGCCAAAAACTGATTCCAACCTTGTATGGTGCAATGCTTGAGGCGGATGGCCAGACGGTACGCATTGCGCGCGAGGAAAATTGTTTACCGTCGACAGGACAGCCCATTACCAACCAGACCGCCCACTCTCAAGGACCGCGGACCTATGACAGTGGGGACACTGGCTCACTCATGACGGCGAGCGACTATGCCAGGTTCTACGACATGTTGCTCGCCGGGGGCGTGGCGCCCTCAGGCGAGCGCCTGTTGAACGCGCAGGGCGTTCGCACGCTCTGTAAAGGACGGTTCACGGGACTGCGACTCGACGTGCCGCTCGCGAGAGCGTTTGGTGTCGCCGGTGACGCAAGTCCGTTTGCTCGGTCGTTCAATTTTGGATGGGCAACCGCCCACGGCGACAACCACCACAGTACGGGTTATGCCCCGAGCGATCATTACGACATGTGCCACTGGGGTGGTTACGCCGCAACCCAGGGGTTCTTCTATCTGAACGAGGACGCCTACATGCTCGTTTGCCCACAAATGATGCTCACCACTGTCGGTGGATTCTTGCACGCACAGCCTTTGATTCGAGACGCCTCGATGGCCGCGTTTCACCGGACGTGGCGCTAGCATCGGCTAACAACGCGTGATGTCATCCATCCGACGACGCACTTGCTGGCCACAGCGCAGGAGTTGAAGTCCTCCACGCCAGAGACTGTCTTTCAGATCCTCAAGGTGATCTGTCACTGAACTCGTTGCCTCGGTTTCCCGACTCACCGAACTTGCATCCATCCCTCAGCAACAGAGACACAAGCGCCCCCGACCTGTACGGTGGTCACGTCGCCCCGCCGCTTCCTGACCGTGGCCTGCAGCAAGCTGGAACGCCCCATCTCGATCCCCTGCGCGATGCGCCACGTTAATGTGCCGTCAGCTTTGTCACTCCTATGGGCGAGGAGACCAGCCAACGCACAGTTCGCACTTCCCGTCGCAGGATCCTCCGGCACCCCGATCAACGGTGCGTACATGCGTGCCCGGACATCGACGTCCAGATCGCCAACGTCCCGGGTATACAGATGCACGCCAATGAACGCATCCGACGCTTCAAGCGCGGCGAACTTGTCATGGTGCACACACGCACGCCCCAACACCTGGAGATCCCGAACTTCGACCAGCAGGAAAGGCAGCCCGACGGAAGCAACCGTCGGTGCGTGGACGCGGCACACGATGTCCTGCGCCTCTAGCCCGATCGCAGCGGCGACCGTTTCAGCCGGATACTCGGGGCCACGGCTGAAGGCTTGAGGAGCCGTGAGTTCGCAATAGTGCGGACGCTGCCCGGCAAAACGAATCGTGACCGGCACGGGACCCGCGTCTTCTTCAAAGATCACCTGGGCACTCGAACCCACGGGGCGGATGTCCCCCCGAGCGGCGAGGACAAATGCGGTTCCAAGATTGGGGTGTCCAGCAAAAGGGATCTCACCTCCTGGGGTAAAGATCCGCACGCGGCGAGTATGCTGCGGCTCGATAGCGGGCAAGACAAAGGTCGTTTCGGCGTAATTGAACTCGCGAGCAATGTTCGCCATCAGCGCGCTCGTCAGTCCGGTCGCGTCGGGGAGCACCGCCAATGGGTTTCCACCGAACCGCTCTTCGCTAAAGACATCCACCGTGTAGTACGGGACACGCATCGGATCCTCCCGTCGAACAGGCGCCAGGAACCCCTGTCCAGACAACGGATGGCCACTGATGCCGCGGTCTCACTCCGAAACCTCCCCACCACCCTGGGGCAGCCAGTCCGCTGGCACCGCGGCGAACACGTCGAGCGCGAACGTGTCGGCGAGCGCCTCGATCTGATGCGGCGTCCCCGCCGGGATGGCGACAACCTCACCTTCGCGCGCCATGACGTCTTCGCCGGACACACGCAACATGAGCGCTCCATCGAGCACGTACGTCATCTGCTCGCTCTCGTGGGTATGCAAGGGCACCAGCGCTCCGCGCTTCAGATACACCTGCGCCAGCAGCTGCCGGTCCCCGGCAACCAGCTTGCGTGAAATCAGTTCGGTAACCTTCTCAAGGGTAATCCGGTCCCAGCCAATGGCCCTGACCTGTGGTGACGCCGGCACGGACAAATCCTTTTTTCTCATTTATATTCAGTCACTTACATGCCATTTTCAGGTCGCAATTGACACCCTATCACGATGATATAATCTACAGGCAATGCGGGCTTCCCTTAGACCGTCCGGGGCATCATCGGCACGCAGGATTCCACCATCATGAAGAGTTCGATGGTTTCGAACAGCGTGAACATCGCACCAGACTCGGAACTGCATGAAGGGCTCTCACGCGACGAGCTCCTCAAGCTTTATAGGACGATGCTACTGTCGCGCCGGCTCGACGACAAGGAAGTCCAGCTCAAGACCCAGAGTAAGAGTTTCTTTCAGATCAGCGGGGCCGGGCACGAGGCGATCCTGGTGGCGGCAGGGATGCAACTCAGGGCCGGTCGCGACTGGTTCTTCCCGTACTATCGGGACCGAGCCCTCTCGCTGGCCATCGGATTGACGCCCTACGAGATGCTGTTGGCGGCCGTGGGCTCCTCTGAGGATCCAACCTCGGGCGGGCGGCAAATGCCGTCGCACTGGAGCAAACCAGAACTCAATCTGGTATCACCGTCGAGCTGTGTCTCAACCCAATGCCTCCACGCGGTGGGATGCGCCGAAGCGTGCCAGTTCTACCTCCGTTTTCCTGAAATCTCGGACAGCGCCGCGCGATGTACCGAGGGAGACGTCGTGTATGTCTCGCTCGGCGATGGTGGCACCAGTGAGGGCGAGTTCTGGGAGTCACTCAACACTGCCTGCACGCGGAGGCTCCCGATCATCTTCCTCGTGGAGGACAACGGTTATGCGATCTCCGTTCCGGTGGAGATCCAGACCCCAGGGGGTGACATCGCTCAACTGGTCTCGGCCTTTCCCGGGCTCGAGGTCATCAGCGTGGACGGAACCGACGCGCTAGCCAGCGTTGCCGCGATGCGCCAAGCCCTGGCATACGCCCGTGGCGGGCGAGGCCCCGTCTTGGTCAAGGCCAGTGTCGTCCGGTTGTACTCCCACTCGGAGTCAGACGACGAAGGACAGTACAAGAGTGCAGCGGAACGGGAAGAGGAGCGGGACCGCGATCCCATCACCCGCTTTTCGAGGTTCCTGACCCAGTCCCAGCTAGCCGACGATACGACGCTAGACCAGATCGCGGTCGAGGTGGACGAAGAGATTCGGCGCGCAGCCGAACGGGCCCTGATCGCGCCGGCCCCAACTCCCACCACGGTACTCGAGCACGTCTATTCGCCAGATGTAGACCCAACCTCAGCACGCTTTGACGTCCCGGGAACGCCAGAGGGTGACCCCATCACGATGGTGGCAGCGATCAACCGAACGCTGAAAGATGAGATGGGAGCCAATCCACGCCTGGTGACGTTCGGCGAGGACATCGCCGACTGTAGCCGCGCTGAACTGCTGGCCTCGTTGCCCGGAAAGGGTGGCGTCTTCAAGGCAACGCTCGGCCTGCAACGCACCTACGGACGGGAGCGAGTCTTCAACGCCCCATTGGCCGAGGCCAACATCGTCGGCCGCGCCGTGGGCATGGCCCTCTGCGGTCTCAAACCCGTCGTCGAAATTCAGTTCTTTGACTACATCTGGCCCGCGATGATGCAGATCCGCGACGAACTCACGATGCTGCGCTATCGCTCGAACAACAGTTTTTCCTGTCCAGTGGTAATCCGTGCGCCTATCGGCGGATACCTGCGCGGCGGCTCTCTGTACCACAGTCAGTCCGGCGAGAGCATCTTCGCGCACTGCCCAGGGCTCCGCATCGCCTACCCGTCCGACGCCGCCGATGCCACAGGCTTGCTCCGCACTGCCATTCGGTGCGACGACCCGGTGCTGTTTCTGGAGCATAAGCACCTCTATCGCCAGACCTACAGTAAAGCCCCCTATCATGGATCCGAACACCAGATTCCGTTCGGACGCGCCCGGATACGCCGCGAGGGTTCAGACGTCACGGTAATCACGTGGGGGGGACTGGTACAACGCTCTCTCCTCGCCGCAGAACGCGCCGCGCAACAGGACGTCAGTGCCGGTGTCATTGATCTCCGAACCCTCGCCCCGTACGACTGGACGACCATCGCCGAGGCCGTGAGCCGGACCAGTCGGGTCGTCGTGGCCCACGAAGATCAACTCACGTGCGGCTTTGGGGCCGAGATCGCAGCACGGATTGCTGACGAACTCTTCGATCATCTCGATGCGCCGATCAAACGGGTCGGTGCGCTCGACTGCCCCGTGCCCTATCACCCCGACCTTGAAGCAGCCGTTCTTCCGCAACCAGACGACGTGCTCCAGGCCATCATGAGCGCGGCCGAATATTAATCGTGCCCTGGGCCGTCCGTCGCAGCGTAGCGACCATCCGCGCCATCGGGGCCACCGCGTTACTCACGGCGACGCTCATCAGCAGCACGCCGTCTGGAGCCATCCATATCGAAATACTGGACTCCGTAACTGGCTTCCTGTCTCCCGAACAAACAACGACCGTGGCCGGCGCATGTTCAAGCGGCGCATCAATGGTCTGGATTGCCTTCTGGTGACACCCGACTGTGGCATTTCTGTCGTGTAGCGCTTCCTCCAGACACGTGCCCCGTCAAAGCCTCGTGCTGCTGTTCGTAACCTGGAGCATCATCAGTGCACTTGGTGGTCTCCTGCCGACCTGGGCCAATGCGGATATACGCGGAGAAGAGCGCCAACGCGTGCACCTACGTCTGTTCACCGGTCTCGGCCTCACCAAGAGCGGCGACCTGCGAATACGACAACCGCGACTAGGTACCGACCTCCTCTTCGAACGGGTAACCTGGGAACATCACTCTCTCACCACACGCTGGACCCGAGATTCCATTCCCTACACCGGACTGCGGGCCGAGCGCTTCTTTCAACACCCATCATGGCTTGCTGCCTCGGTCGAAGTGGTACATTTCAAGATCACGGCTACGCCGCAACAACGCATCCGCGTGCGAGGTGCCGACAACGGCACCCCCATTGACACCGTGGCCCCGTTTTACCAGTTCGTGCAGCAGTACCGCGTGACGAACGGTGTCAATCTCCTCCTCGGTAATCTACAAGCACATAGAGGCATCATGTCGAACACCCGCTTCCCTCACGGACAACTCGATGTCTACACCGGAATCGGCTCGGGAGTAACGATTCCACACACCAGTTCGTCGATTGACGGTGACCGCTTGGCCGGGTACGAATGGGGTCGTCCCGCACTGCAGGCACTGGCCGGCATTTCCTGGCGAACATCCGAACACTGGGATCTGTCGCTGGAGTACAAATTCACGAGAACGACCGTCGATGGATCCGTAGCCAACGGCGACAGCCGGTCGCGGCTTCACACCAATCACCTCACGTTCGGCTTCGGCTACCAATATTGATGGAACAGAGATCCGAACGACACCACACACAGGTGCGCAGGCCACCTGCACGATCGGTCTGTTGCCATGAGACCGTCCCGCTTGATACGATCACATGTTGCGCGAGGGCGGGGGAACAGCCAGCCTACGTGCCGAGATGTCGGACCTGATAGCAACGATGGATTAAGTAGGAGCGCCACGTGTGCGCTCGGTTGACCGTACAGATGCCAGATCCCAGCGCGTTCTTCCTTGCAAAGTCATTTCAGGCCTTGCAGGACAACGTTCGCCGGGCCGGGCCAGCGGCTGCAACAGGCTACACGCTCATTGGCGCGGTCCTGCTCCTCGGTGGAATCGGTCATGGCGTCGATCTCTGGCTCGAAACGACGCCATGGGGCGTGGTTATCGGGTTACTGCTGGGAATCGTTGTAGGCTTCTACGAGTTGTCGAAGGCGGTGTGGAAAATATGAAGCTGTCGGGCATTCTGATCGTGGCCTGCCTCACGAGCTGCGCTACGATCGCCGCCTGGTTGGCTCCGGCCGAAGCGAGCGCAGCCTTAGTGGGAATGACGGCACCGCTCGTCGCAGGGGTTGCCACCATCCTGCTCGTCGAGCGCACAACACGTACCGACATGCGCCGCTTGACCGGACGTATGACGCTCGCCTTCGTTGCCAAGATGTTGTTCTACCCCGCATACGTTGTCGTGGCCCTCATCGGCCTCCAGCTCGATCCCGTCGCGTTTCTCATCAGCTTCACGCTATATTTCATCACGCTACACCTCACCGAGGCCCTCTACTTCAAGAGCTTATTTGCCCGCGCCGGCAGTACCAACGCGGTTGGATGATTGACCGCGCAAAACGCCAAGTCTCATGAGTGCACAACACGAAGAAGCAGTCCAGCACGCGGACGAGGCTGGACACGCAGCCGAGGCCGCTCACGGCGGGCACGCCGAAGAAGCCTTCGATGCCGGTGAGTTGATCATCGGACACGTCGCCAACAGCGACATCACTCACCCCATTCTGCACCTTCCGCATATCGCCGGGATCGATTTCTCGGTCACCAAACACGTCATGATGATGTGGCTGGTCGCCGGCTTTTTGTTTGCCGTCATCACGATGGCGACACGAGCCTACCTGCGACAGGATCGTGCAATCCCCACGGGTTTCATGATCGGCCTCGAATGGCTGGTGCAAACAATTCGCGATTCGATCGTGCAACCCAATGTGGGTACCAAGTGGGTCAATACCTGGGCCCCACTCAGTCTCACGCTGTTCGTGTTCATTTTGGGCTGTAACGCGGTCGGATTGATTCCGATGTTCGAGGTACTTGGCCTAGTCGACCGATTTGTACTCGGGAACGGACATGATGCCGAGTCGGTCATCAACAGCGTGTTGCACGGTGGAACGACGGCCACTGGAAACTACAATGTGGCAGCCGCGCTCGCGACGATCACCTTCTTCGCCATCATCGTGGCCGGCACGATGGCGCACGGCTTCATCAAACACTGGAAGAACCTGGTCCCGTCGGGATTACCGTGGCCCGTCTACGTGCTGCTGATTCCCATCGAGATCACAGGAATGTTCGTGAAGCCTTTCGCGCTCACCATGCGACTGGCCGCCAACATGGCCGGAGGCCACATCGCGATTCTCTCGATCTTGTCGCTCGTGTTCATCTTCACCCAACTGTTTGGAAGTGCCGCACTCGGACTTGGTGTCGGATTCGGCGTCGCCGTGCCACTGGCGGTAGGCGTCTCCGCGCTTGAAATCATCGTAGTCATCGTCCAAGCCTACGTATTCACCCTGTTGACCACGGTCTTCATCGGCATGGCCATTCACGCACATCACTAGGCGCTGGCTCATATCTGTAACGTCACACTCACACGGAGGTTAACTCAATGGAAACGCTATATATCATCGGTGTCGGCATCGGTCTTGGGATGGTCGTGATCGGAGCAGGCCTTGGGATCGGTCGATTTGCCGCCGCCGCCGCCGAAGGCATCGCCCGTCAGCCTAGTGCCGCCGCAGAAATCAGTGGCGCCGTCCAGTTGCCGCTCTTCCTCCTTGAAGGCGTGGCGATTCTGGCGGAAGTATTCATCCTCGTCACCGTATTTGTAGGGCGATAAGCGCGTGATGCGATCGTGGACCAGCATAACAACTGAGGTGGCGTTTCATGGATAACCCACTGGTCCAGTCAGACCCGGGCCTGTTCTTCTGGACCATCATTACCTTCGGTCTACTGCTATGGGCGTTGGCGAAATTTGCGTGGCGCCCGCTACTCAAGGCGCTTGAAGATCGTCAGGAGACGATTCGCAGATCCCTAGACGACGCGGATGCCGCCAAGCAGGAATTGGCACGCCTGCAAGCGGAATCGGCTCAGATTATTGCCGAAGCTCGAACCGAGGCACAGTCGATCATCACCCAAAGTCGCGTAGACGCCGAGAAGGTGCGAGACGACCTGAAGACCAAGGCAGCCGCGGAAGCCGCGACTATCGTCAAGAACGCCGAACGGCAGATCAAGCAAGAGACCGCACAGGCGATTCAACAGATTCGCCGCGAGGCGGTCGAGCTCTCCCTGAACGTCGCCTCAAAATTGATCCGGAAGAATCTCACGTCGGAAGATAACGACGCGCTCATTCAGGAAGCCCTGGAGCAGATCGACGGTCCAGCGCATTAGCCCCACCAACCAACGTGCACGGCAGCACGGGAATCAACGTGTAGATCGAGGGCGGCGGCGGTGATACAACCGCCGCCACGCTTCGCGACCAGTACCACAGGACCGCCCGGGGTGTGTCGCTAAGGGGACCGTACCGATCTCACGGCCGTGTACGCCAGTGTGTGAGTACGCTGGAGTGAAGTTGGGCGGCGTACTGACCGTTCAGCAAGTGAAAGACACGCCCACACCGCTCCCTTCACTACTGAAGACTGACGTAATCGCGATGTCTACGCGTTGGGATGATAGGACGGCCTCGAACACACTGTCATACTTGTGTTTGCCTCGATCTACGAGCGCGCCCACGAGGGCGCCGGCGGCCGCGATGGGAGGTACCAACACCAAGCCCACGCAGTGCAGCCATCGGTGCCAGTCACCGGAGCTGGAGGCGAGGGCGGCGGCGGTACCGCAAACGAGCGGCCGGTCTGGGT
>CAZPZZ010000145.1:0-613 GCA_964591245.1 uncultured Vicinamibacteraceae bacterium
CGAGTGATTCACTGGGATCGAGCCATGGGTGCGTTACTGGATGCACAACGGTCTGATGCAGGCCAGCGGTGAGGCTGGCAAGGTCGGCGGAGTACACGACCGGCACGGTGATATCCCCGATCAGGAAGCTCAGGTCGCGGGCAAGCTGGCCGGATCGGCCGGAGCGGAGTACACCGGAACATCGATCTGTCCGCCGAGTGTGACATCAATGGTAGCTCCGATTCCTGCGTTGATAGCGGTTTCAACGGCCGCTTGATCGACTACCGGTGAGAGTACACGACCTGGATATCCGGTTTCCATCAGTGCCCGTACAATGGCGTTACTGTCTCCTGAGGCGCCCGAGCTGGTGGCATCGGCAGCATCCATTAGAACAACCGTAGCTTGTGGGTTTTCTTGAAATTGATCGCAGGCTCGTCGGGCCGCATCGATCAGCGGTGTCAGGGGAACCTGCATTTTTTCATGGTGCTCCCAGAAAGTATCGGCCATCTGAAGAGCCAGTTTAGAGGCCTGTTCGGGATTCTGGTCGGTTAGCACCATTGCGTTGGTGCGCAGTTCCGGGACATCCGTAAAGGGATTCCCGATAAACATACCGGCGGAAATTCCGGAATCACTC
>CAZPZZ010000145.1:623-10392 GCA_964591245.1 uncultured Vicinamibacteraceae bacterium
CCGGTATTTTAACCAGTGCCATAACCGGCTTCAGGTTATCTTTGATCATGCGCATCAGGACACGGGCTGCCCGTGCACCGGTTTCGAACATGTCAATATGCGGGTAGGTATGGTAAACCACCACCGCGTTGTTGTGTGCGATCATGCGTTCGGTCAGAATTCCATGGAGGTCCAGTGAGGTGACAAAGGGAATGGATTCTCCCAGAATCTTACGAGCCTGTTCCAGGAGATACCCTTCCGGGTCTGACTCATTTTCAGCAGACATCGCGCCGTGCAGAGCGAAGTAGGCCCCATCAATTTCGCCTGCATTCTTTATTGCATCCAGCCATTCACTGGACAGACGATTCCAGCTCTCAGCACTCAGCGTACCGGTTGACGTGTTCGATTTGGCACTCATGGCCGGGATGACTTCCACTTCATCATGACGATCGAAGACCGTGTAGCATCCGCCAATTTCATCGATACTGTGTCGTCGATTTTGGACCAGTTCCTCACCACGGCAGGTAACAAAATCCTGATATTGCCCGGGAAGAGGATTGAATGAGGACACTTCCTGCATGCATTCGGCAAGGAGAATTCGGGTCATAGGAGGAGGGCCATTCTGAATGGGGCTACGGGTTGGGAGTGAGCATAACCGTACGCTGGTCGATTTCCTCAAGGGTGAATCGAACGATGACAATATACGGTTTTCCACCTTTGGTCCAGTGACCGTAAGTGGTCGCGACAAAGGTGTCGTCGGGGAATAACTCCACATCCGCATGCGCACAGTCGAAGTCATGCTGGTTTTTCATCAGGCGAATGCGGTATGGTCCGGGGGTTTTTTCAACAAGGATCTGACGGTGTGTTTCTCCGGCACGCTCGATCCGGGGAATCGTATAATGCTGGTCACGACGTGGCTCAATGCGGGGGGTGGTCTGACCTGGCTGACCCTGGGTATCGGCCGGGTGTTACCGTGCTGTGAGCAGGATGGCAAAAAACCAGTTTGTAGGGCGAAGGTCCCATTCGGAAATTTATCATGTCGCGATTCCTGAGTAACGAAGATGCTTGATTGCGAACTCAGACCGCGGTCTTTTTATTTTTGGGTCTGTGACATACCGGGCCTGTCGTATCGGATATGGCACGTAGCCCTTTCCTAGAGCGGGTATGCTGCCCCGGTTTCATACACGAGTGAGGCGAAGGGGAGACGGGTTGTGTGTCAGGGGGATGTCTGTTGAACCATCAGCCGGTCTGATGTCCGGGTGGAAGAAGACTTCGTGTTCGGATACGCGGACAGATTTGTTCCCCATCTACCAGGTCCGGATGTCCGTCATGGCCCAGTTGTGCCGGTGAAGGCCCGACCCATTCACTTTCACACCCCTCGATATGAATTTTCCCGCTTGCAGGATCAAACGACAGTGTAGTAAACAGGGCATCACGGTAAGGGCAGGTGTATTCAATATAGGGGTACGTAGTATGAATAGCTGCGGGATAGCTTTTATGTTTGTAGGAACCTCCTACCCATTGATACGAGGCGGAGTTGATATGCAGATTAACGACATTTCCGACACGCACAACGTGGTCAATATGGGAGTGGCCATTGACCGTCAGTATGACCTTGTCGTCAGCGGCACCGAGTACGCTTTGTATGGTTTCCGCGTTGTCGACGGCCCATGGGCCGGCAAGAGGCTGGTGACAGAGCACGATAATGGGACCGTCCAGACGCTTAAGTTCACCACGCAGCCATTCGATTTGTTCCGGACCGATATGTGACGGGTAACCTCCCTGGTGGTTGGGTGGTCGTTCATTACCGTCCAGAACTATCAGCTGCAGTCCGGACACCTCGTGGGAATAATAACGGTGTTTCATTTCCCAGGAATCCACTACCTGTTGAAACGTGTATCCATCATCGGTGTCGTGATTGCCGATCACGTGAAGGGTCTGTGGATGCGCCTGGTTGAAGGTGTCAATGAGTGGCTGGTTAGCCGAAGACGGGTAAGCGAAGTCTCCCAGCTGAATGAGTGCGTCAGGCTTAACGGTCGTCATCTGGTTCAAGAAAGTTTCCATACGCTGGGGCCCATCGTGCATCACATCGTGATGCAGGTCGGCGATCATGCCTATCTGTACCGGTTTGTTGAGTTGTTTCAAATTCGCGGCTACCGAGTGCGGCAGTGCAATGGAGGTGGCTGCTGCACTCAGGGTCCCCAGCATCGCCCGACGCGAAGTAAGCAGCTCAGGACCAGAAATTGGCGAGGGTCGAAACATGTCAGAACCTTCCTTGTCATGTGTCAGAATGCTGGAGAGGACAGGTCACTCATTCAGGGCTGTCGGATGGTTACCCGTCCATAAACAGGAACCGATTGCCAGTTTATATGAGACTGAAGCAGAACTCAAAAAAAAGGGTTCGTCTCTGTCTGATCAGTCGACTTTAAACAGGGCTGGCTAGCCAGGGTGTTCCCGGGCCTGATGAGGTTCTCGAGGCAGATATTTCAGGGTGTAGAGAATTCCGAAAACAAGAATCAGGGCACAGACGAAAAAGCTGACCTGAAATCCGAAGGCCTGGCTGTCCTGACCCAGCAGAGAGAGATCCTTTTTCTGAATAGTGGCAGCAATCCAGCCAAAGATGATTCCGAATTGACCGACGGGGCCCATGAGCAGATTCATGAGAACCTGGCCACGTTTCATCTCCGACTCACGGCATGCAGATAACATGTAGTTGGGCGCATAGACCCCTACGAGTTCTCCGGCACCAAAGATACCAAACGCAAAGAGGTAATAAGTTCCGCTGGCGAACAGGGCCCAGGTCAGTGCGAGCACGTAGAGGCTGGCGGTAATCAGAACCCCGGTTCTCGGGTTGGTTTGGACCAGGAGCCATCCGAGAAAAAGCCCTGCGACTGCCTTGAAAGAGAATCGCATTAGATTTTGATAGCCGGCATATTCCTGGGGATCGACACCGAGCACTTCTTTGGAATAGAGATTCATGTTCGAAGGAATTACATTTCCGATATAAAACACAAAGGTCATGATGGTAACCATACGCAGCAGACGCACCGAAAGCAGGTCTCGGAAGTGCCACGCGTAGAGTAGGGTAGCTGTCAGCATGAATAGAACCGATAAGGACATCTGGCCACCCAGGGTACAGCCCATGGCGGCGACACTGGCCGCTATTCCAGTGGCCAGATCCGCGACTTCGCTTACGGGTTTGCGTACCACATCTTGTTTGGGTACCGGTATCTGAAACCGGCTTGCCAGTACCGAAGCAAGCAGCATGGCGGGTGTTTCAAGTGCAAACAGAAGTCCGAAATTAAAGGGTGCTTCATAGGTTTCGACGGTCCATTTCAAGGGGCCGAGTTCAAAATGACCAGCGAGAATCAACTGCGAGGCAAGGGATCCCAGAGCGGCCAGTACCGGTCCCAGACCATAGGCGAAACCGAGTGCCAATCCGCGTTTCGATTCATCGGTGGTTCTTCCGAGTATTTCCCAGATGAAGGCGATGGCAGTCGGAATGGTGGCGCCGGTTATCCCGCTCTGCAGAATGACCATGATTACCTTGGTTTCGTCTGAAGTGTTCGAGATCAGAACCATGGAAGTCAAACCACAGGTAACCGCACACAGGGCGTAACAGGTCGTCAGAATCGGTTTCAGATGCCGTACTCCGGGGAACAGCCACGCGATGCATGCGACCATTGAAGCCATGACGAAAAAGGAGGCACCCGGTAGATTTGCAATGATCGGGTTGGCGCCCAGCTGGTTCAGAAGCGAAGCCTGGGTGATACCGACATAGATAACCGGTGCCGCCAGGTACTGTAGCGCAACAATCGCGGCAAAAAGGAGCAGGTTTCGGTTGTAATGCACGTTAGCCATGACGTGGAACCTGGGCGTTATGGACAGTCAGGTGTCGTTGCTTCAGGCGAGGGGCAGGTCAATGGCACGCCCACTTTCTGCCGAGCGCAGGCAGGCTTCACAGATTTCGACCGCGGCGCGGCCCTCCTGGCCACCCACGACGGGCTTCGTTCCTTCGTGAAGGCTGTCTATGAATCCCTGTATCACGCGGGTGTGCGGTTCGAGTCGAACCGGGTTTTTAGGGTCATTGGCCCAGTCGAACTTTTCAGGAATGATCACATCTTCCCACGATTCTCCTTTGCCCATGCGCAGGAAATCAAAGTTTTCAATATCCAGAATGGCATCGCGTCCGACAATTTCAAAACGTACTTCACTGCTTGGTATACTGGGGTCGGGCATCTCGGAGGTGATCCACATATGCCCCATCAGTCCCCTTTCAAATTCCAGCTGCGCCATGACACTTTGAGCGGGCGCTTTGATATCACCAAACGTATTAGCCTGGGCAAAAACACGCACGACATTGCTGCCACTGAGCCATCTGAGGAAATCCGCGTTATGGGTTGCCATGCCCATGAACAGGCCCCCGCTTCTGGGATCGTACATCCACTGCCGTTCCGAAAAAACATCTTGGGTGAGGCTGATCGGAAAAGCCGAAAGAGTGCGCATCATCCGGATAGGACCCAGTTCCCCCTGGTCAATCAGCTCTTTCGCTTTTCGGGTCAAGGTGCGAAATCGTTCTGTTTTCACCACTCCAAGTTGAACACCAGCCTGATCTGCGACGCGCATCATGGCATCGCATTCAGCCACGGTAGGGGCCATCGGTTTTTCAACCAGAATGTGCTTGCCTGCGGCAGCTGCCTTTTCTGTGATTTCCAGTCGATGCTGGTCAGGTGTGGCGACAAGGACCGCATCGATATCACTTCGGGCAACCATGTCATCGACACTCGTATCCATGGGGACTTTGTAGTCGGCCGCCAGGCCAGCGGCACGCTTACCGCCGGTAATGGAAACCAGGTGTGCGCCTTCAACATGGGCAGTCAAAGCCTGGCTGTAGGTCAGTCCCATGAATCCGCTGCCAATCATTCCCATGCCAATCGAATCTGCCATGCTGTTACTCCCGGTTAGAGGTATGAATTCATGGTTGGAGGGCGTTCTCTGGTGTTCAGTCTTGCCAGTGCACCCGCAGTTTGGTCCATCGAATACCACAATGTCCCTGTTCGTGGCACCAGTGTGTGGTCAGGATGTCTCCGTCCTGAAGGACGATGCCTGTGGGAAAACCGAATTGAAAGTCGTCCAGTTCGTCGATACCGGATTCCACCTGCTGACTGCGCTGGTAAAACGTACGGGCATCGTAGAGGATCTCTTCTGTGACCACTTGCCAGGTGGATTCGCGGAAACGTACCAGAGCCATCTTGATTGCCTGACTTCCGTGTCGCTGATTGTAAA
The DNA here is from genome assembly GCA_964591245.1 of uncultured Vicinamibacteraceae bacterium. Taxonomy (GTDB): domain Bacteria; phylum Acidobacteriota; class Vicinamibacteria; order Vicinamibacterales; family UBA8438; genus CAZPZZ01. Next base: position 5,889 of record CAZPZZ010000145.1, read on the forward strand.
GTATCAGCAGGCGATCCCCTCCCAGGGGAATGGGGGTCATCGTCTGGGCCTGGATTCCGGTTGTGTGAATCGTTCCCCAGGTGGTGCCACCATCTTCTGAGAGAACAAAGCGGTTTTCCAGATCGGCGTATTCACCCAGGGTCACCGTCCAGGCAACGCCCATAAGGTGGTCCGGGGTCAGTTGCGCAAACTTCTGTTCAAAATAGCCGAGCTGTCCGTCAGGATCGTAAAACGGAGTTGAATAGTTCCAGGTGCTCCCCTGATCGTCAGAGCGGGCCAGGTAAACCCGTGCTCCGAGTGTCTCCGGGCTGGCCAGCGTGGCTGCTGGCGCCAGTAGTCTGCCTGAGGGTAGGTGCAGCAGGCCGTGCGAGACTTCCAGCGGACAGTCTTCGGGAAACGGGACAGCTTTCGGTTCACTCCAGGAATGACCCTGGTCTGTTGACAGGCAGAGAATGGCCCGCGAATCACGCTGACCAAACCCACTGTCGACGTCCGCATCGACCCATGAGCCGTAGGCGTATACGGTATCACCACCGGGAGACCGGGTGAGTTTCATGAAGTTGGCACGATTGTGTTTTTGGTCTTTTTCAAGAATGGCACCTTCGGTGCTCCAGGTTTCACCGAGGTCCGTGGAACGGGCCCATTCGGTCTGTCCGGTAACCAGTGCTCCGCCACCGGTACCGAATGAACAGAGCAACTCGCCGTTGTTCAGTTGAACGGCCATGGGGAACGCCGATTCACGCTGATCAATGTGTCCGCTGCCAAGTATTTCAAGGGATGCCATGTTGATTGCTTTTGGGGCGGGAGATAACAGGTTTCCGGATGGCAGGGGAATGGAGACACCTTTGGTTCGCAGTTAAGGAACACGGCACAGTAAACGGTAAAGAGGGCCGGTGTGCAAGGGGGTATTGATGAGAGTGTTGTGGTTGTCTCAGTGAGAGAGGTGGATGGGGTGTTTTTGTCGATGGGTTTCCGTTAGTTAGTCATCGGGTACCCAGAGTAGATTCCTGCTTGTAACCGCGATGCGTTCTGTGTCAGAATGCGAGTAGTTTCAGAACCCATGGATTTCGTGTGCGTCAGCGCGCAGAAAGCGATAACAGACCATGACAGGTAAGCAACATTCAGGTCGGACCAGATCACGGGCTACCCGGCGTGGTTTTCTGCAGGCCGGTGCCCTGGCGATGGGTGGGTTGAACCTGAGCGATGTCATGCGTCTGCAGGCCGGTTCTTCGCCGGGCAGCGGGCGTCCGAAGTCTGCGATTATGATTTTTCTCAGTGGCGGCCCGTCGCATCTCGACATGTACGATATGAAGCCACAGGCTCCCAGGGAGTACCGGGGAGAGTTTCGTCCGATTCAGACCAATGTTTCGGGCATGGAAATCTGCGAGCACATGCCCATGCAGGCCAGGATCGCGGACAAGTTCGCCATTCTCCGTGCCTACAGGGGTGGCCACCTGCACACGGCCAACGAGTTTTTCAGTGGTTTCCCGTGGCAGGAATCACCGCGGGCTTCGATTCCAGGTGACGCACGGCGTCCTGCAATGGGTTCGGTATTGAGTCGGCTGCGCAAATCCGAGTCATCGCTTCCTCCGTATGTCAGCATTCGCAGTCAGCGTCAGTGGGAGCGTGCGTACTATCTCGGCCATGAGCATGAACCGTTTCGCATTGCGGAAAACAGCGGCAATATCGGAGCCGAAGGGCTGGCCAATATGCTCCGCCCGAAAGAAGTTACTCTGAAGCGACTCGGGGATCGTCGCGGTCTGCTCGATGCCCTTGCCAGGCATGAAGCAGGCGTGGGTCTTGGTACGGGTGATACGGGTATCGATGCATTTCAGCAGCGCGCCCTGGATATCATTGCGTCCAGTCGGGTTCGGGACGCCTTTGATATCGAAAAGGAACCCGACTCGGTGCGTGTTCGCTACGGAGAAGGCCTGGACAGTATGGGGCAGGAGCCCTGGAAATGGCTGCTGCAGGCTCGCCGGCTGATTGAAGCGGGGGTGTCGGTGGTAAGTGCCTGCACCTACGGATGGGACACCCATCGCACGAATTTTAAGACGCTTCGAAAAATGCTGCCGCCGCTGGATCAGGCCGTGCATGCCCTGGTAACGGACCTGGAAGACCGGGGTCTGCTCGACGATGTCGTCGTTGTCATGGGAGGTGAGTTTGGTCGTACCCCGCGTATTGGTGACATCACGCCGGATGGCCGCAGTCACTGGCCGGAAGCGGGATTCCTCTGGATGGCAGGTGGTGGTATCAACACCGGTCAGATCATTGGCCAGACCGACGCTCGGGGAGAACGTGTGATCGGGAACCCCATTTTCATGCAAAGTGTGATGACCCATCTTTACGAAACCCTCGGTATCGATCCAGCCACGACCTTCCTGGACCATAATGGTCGACCTCAGTATCTGATTGACAAACGTGAACCGATTCCGGGCCTGGTCTGAAAAGAGGTCGTTTTTCGACTCAGGCGTTTCCGGGCATGTGTGGGCGATTTTCGTGTCAGGCTGCGTTCATATCTCTGGCTGGTAGCACCGATGTTTTTTACACTGCGGTTTAGACTCAAGCCGCTGGTAATTAAAAAAGGTCGGTATGACCCTCAAAGAGCATTCTCCAATCCCTGATGGCGATCATGACCCGGCGGTACCGCGTGCGTCGCTCGATCCCGATCCCGAGACGATGCGACAGCTGGGTTACGAGTTGATTGACCGGGTGGTCGATCACCTGGCGACACTCTCAGAGCAGCCCGTGGCCCGTCGCGGAACACTCGAAGCGTTCATGGGGCAGGTTGACGAACCGCTTCCGGAAGGACCGTGTCCGCTGGACGACTGCATGGATTTTTTCTTCCGGCAGGTTGTACCGGGTATGACGCGTGTGAATCATCCGCGTTTTCACGCCTACATCCCTTCACCATCCAGTTTTGCTGGAGCCCTGGGCGGTATGCTGGCTGCCGGAACCAACCCTTTTGTCGGTACCTGGCTTGGCGGTGCCACGCTCAGTGCCCTGGAGCTGACCGTTCTGAGATGGATCGCCGAGATGCTGGGTTGTGATCCGTCATCTGCTGGAATTTTTACCAGTGGCGGCTCCATGGCCAATCTGGTGGGTCTGGCCTCAGCCCGGGCCTGTGCGGGGGATGAAGTCCAGCAGCGGGGTACGCTTTATGTGTCGAATGAAGGTCACGACTCGGTGATCAAGGCAGCTCGCATTCTGGGTTTACCGGCCCAGGCCGTTCGGAAAATTCCGGTCGACAGCTCCTTTCGCATGGATACCGATGAACTGCAGCGTGCTGTGGATGCCGATCAATCCCGGGGTCAACGGCCTTTTCTGGTTGTGGCCAATGCCGGTACGACCAACACCGGATCGGTGGACCCGCTGGAGGAACTGGCAGATTTCTGTAACGAGCGGAAACTTTGGTTTCACGTCGATGCCGCCTATGGTGGTTTTGCAGCGATAACGCAACTCGGTCGCGAGCGACTGAAAGGAATGCAGCGTGCCGATTCACTGACCCTGGATCCGCACAAATGGCTTTACTGCCCGATGGGAATCGGTTGTGTTCTGGTGCGGAAGTCCGAATTTCTGGAAAAAGCGTTTTCCACGTATGGCGATTATCTGAAGGATCTGCCTCGCGATGAAGTCAATTTTCTCGATCGTGGTCCCGAACTTTCTCGACCGGCTCGTGTGCTTTCGGTCTGGATGGTGATCCGTTCTGTGGGACGGGAAATGCTCGCCAGGCAGATCGGTGAAGATATGCGTCTGGCCCGTCTGGCAGCCAGGCTGCTGGGTGAAGATTCGCGGCTGGAGGTGGATGTCCCGGATCTGTCTGTGGTGACATTTCGTCACCGGTTACGCCAAACGGAAGAAGAGCCGCAGCGTGCTGCACGTGACACGGCACTGATGGAAGCCACTCTTGCCAGTGGTGAATTAATGCTTTCGACCACTACGCTCCAGGGCCGGAGCTCTCTTCGACTGGTAGTCATGAACCACCGCACAAACGAATCGGAAATCCGTCGTTCCGTCACTGGTATTCGGGCCCTGTTAACCTGACACCTGAGCAGGCGTGTGAGGGTGTTCTGTTTCCTTTCAGGCCTGTGGTCAGAAGTGAATCTCGGATTGGCCGTATTCATGATTCCAACCCAGATCACTCAAAATATCGCGTTCAGAGAGCGTTTTCGAGCGACATCACAGTTGCAGAGTAAATGTTTGCTTATTCTGCAGATACATCTTATTCTTCCAGGTTTGTTAAGTAGTTGATAAATACCTTATTTTTCCACCTGTTGTTGCCCCAGGATATACTGCACCATGCTCCGTAAGATCGGTTTAAATAAGTACTTTGTGTCATTTCGTCGTCTCTTTCAAAACCCGCAGCAGCCTGACTTACAGCAGCCGCGTCACCTGAATGTGGAGCTGCTTGAGCGGCGCCTACTGCTTTCCTGTGATACCGACTTTACAGGTGGTGTTCTGACCATCAGCTGCGGTGCTGAAGATGACTCCATCAGCGTCCGTA
>CAZPZZ010000146.1:0-10320 GCA_964591245.1 uncultured Vicinamibacteraceae bacterium
TATCCGGTTGCAATGTCGATGTCGCGCTCCTCGAGAGCCAACACAATGACAAGGCCGCGATCTGTATCAGCGTCTCCAACCCCCCACTCCGTCCCCAATCTCACACTGAATGCACGAATGGGTTCTCCATCCAAAGAAGGCATGGTGACCACCGCAATCGCCACACCGGTCTTCTGGTACAGCTCTGTGTGGAAACGTTCCATCGTGCCAATGGCGTCTGAATCGAGTACATTCGCGAAGTCGTGTACGGACTGATTTCCCGGAGGCGGAATCTCGACCTGCGCCACCACCGCAACGGGATCGCTTGCCAGCAGAAGTGCTGAGAAGAGCAGATTCCGCAAAATACGATGCGACCAGAGAGTGCAACAACGTGCACACTGTTCGTTATGGGCGAAAGTCATACATCCCATAATATACTTATTTACAAATAGATACGAAAGATGACAGCACTACTTTCGCTTGACATTCGCCTGGCACGTCTCTAGAATACAAAATTGACTGTTTTCGGCGCCCAGGCACGGGTTCGTCCGTGGAAGCCCCTTGGCAAAAGGAGACGTCAAGCGTTCGAGAGGAATTGACCCATGCCGGAAGATCGCAACAGTCGGGAACGTGACAAGGCCATCGAAATGGCCGTCGGACAGATCGAAAAGCAGTTCGGCAAGGGTGCCATCATGCGGCTCGGCCAGGATGCTGTCACGGCCATTCCGCACATCTCTACTGGATCTATCAGCATCGACCATGCACTGGGGATCGGTGGAGTGCCGCGTGGGCGGGTCGTCGAAATCTACGGTCCGGAAGCATCGGGAAAGACGACACTGACACTCCAGATCATTGCCCAAGCGCAGCAGCGGGGTGGCACAGCAGCCTTCGTCGATGCCGAGCATGCACTGGACCCCACCTACGCCAAGAAGCTTGGCGTAGACCTGGACAGCCTGTTGGTCTCACAGCCAGACCACGGCGAACAGGCGCTTGAGATCGTCGAGGTGCTCGTACGTTCCGGCGGAGCGGACGTGGTAATTGTCGACTCGGTGGCGGCCCTCGTCCCCCGGGCAGAAATTGACGGAGAAATGGGCGATGCGCAGGTCGGGTTACAGGCTCGCCTGATGTCCCAGGCACTCCGGAAACTGACCGCTGTCGTCTCGAAATCACATACCTGCCTGATCTTCATCAACCAGCTGCGCGAGAAGATTGGGGTCATGTTTGGCAATCCGGAAACCACGACGGGCGGACGGGCGCTAAAATTTTATTCCTCCGTCCGACTCGATATCCGTCGCATCGGGGCCATCAAGGCTGGTGACCAGGTGACGGGAAACCGAACGCGAGTGAAGGTCGTAAAGAATAAGGTTGCTCCTCCGTTCCGCATCGCGGAATTCGACCTCATGTACGGCGAAGGCGTCTCGCGCGAAGGGGATCTTCTGGATCTTGCCGTTGAACGGCGTATCGTGGAAAAAAGCGGAACCTGGTTCTCGTACGGTGGAGAACGTCTTGGCCAAGGCAGAGAGAAGGTGAAGGTCTTTTTGGCCCAAAACCCTGAAATTTTCGACGCCATCGATACCGAGATACGGACAGCACTCGGGCTAGCGACCGACACCAACACGGACGCGGCGGTGCCCACCGCAGAGTAGTCAGGCCTTAACTCGGCTTGCGAAACACCACGATCCGATTCGTATTCGTACCTTTCCGATTGTTCGCGATTCCCCAACAATTCGCGGTCTTCGTGAATGCCTGAGCATTGATGACAACCGCCAACGGCTCTAGGCCGACCGATTCGCCACACGGAATGACCGTCTCCTCAAGCTTGATCGCTCCCCCCTTGACCTCACCGACTTCAAACGCGACGTGCCCCCCGGGGACCAGCACGCGGGCGAGTTCGGCGAACACCTCGGTCATCGCGGTGCGCCACCGCTCGAGCGTCGTCGCCATCGTGATTGGCACCGACGCCGGATCGATGCCGCAAAACCAACACCGCAACCAGTTGTCAGTGGCATAGTCGACCACGTCCAGAAACGGCGGCGAGGTCACCACGAGATCGACCGACGACGCGCCGAGTTCTGGAGTCCGGTGCGATGGCCGCACCAGTAGCGGTATCCGCTCGGCCTCAACCCTCAGCACCCGCCGGGTCGCCTCCCCGCAGTCCTTCAACAGAGAACGGCTCTTGCGCATGATGAGGGACGCAATGTCGCGAAATGGAGGAGTCTGCTTCCGGCGCGCGTTGATCTTGCGCTGCGAGGCCAGTGAGACTGCCTGGTTCGGAGGAAGTGTATAGACCGAAAAAAAGCCGCGCGAATGTCCGGTAAGTCGATTCACCGCAACCATCTCGATCCATCGATCCACATCATCGGTTTCCCCCGCGACATCACGCCGACGTAGATACGCCCGCAGCGCACATATGGCGCGGAGTGTCTCTGGATGATAAAAGACCGTCAGATCTTCGCGACAATCGGGCGCAGAGATCAAATCCAATGCATCGAGACGGGCTGCAATCTGCGAGAGCGATGGCGGTGAAAGCCGCGGCCTGGTCAACACCACGCTCAGCGGATTCACGTCGCAGCCGGTCGCCACACGGCCCAGAAGCGCTGCCTCCAGCACGGTCGTACCACGCCCCATGAACGGGTCATAGACAACATCACCGGGTCGAGTCAGTCGATCGACGAAGAAGTCGACCAATTGTGGTTTGAAACAAGCGCGATACGAGATCTCGTGCAAGCTGTGCCCAGCTCGCTGCTTACTCGTCCAGAACTCGTTCGTGAATGTCTCAACCGAAACGGCGCGCTCGCCACACGCGATGTCCGTGACCGTTTCCTGAGTTGGCCGCCCTTCCCATTCAAACCCTCGAACAGCCTCGACGAAGGCCGAACCAAGACGAGAGTCAGGCTTAGACAACTCACGAGACCATGAATGACCATCCTGCATCGTGCCGATGCCGCGGAGAGTACCATATTTAGTCGCGGCGGTTGAGCAATCCTTCCAGTAGCGCCCGATCTGACGCGGCAAGTTGGTTGGCAAAGAGGCTCAGGGCCTCGCCCGCAACCTGCCGCTGGGACGTTCCAAGCAGGCGGGTCAGCGCGTCCAGCAGCGCCTTTGTCTCTGGATCGAGACGCAACGTCGTCTGCACATAGGCCTTCGTAACCGACATCCCATCCCGGCCCGCGGGGGGACGGCCTGGCGGCCGCATCTGTAGACGTTTAGCCAATTGCCCGATCTTACCCTACTTGATGTCATATGCATTTATAATTTTGTTGACATCAACAACTGGTCATACTATAAGGTGAACTGCAGCCGGCTATCGCGTACAATGCCGTAGCTAGCTATAGCTCGATGCACCCTGTAATCGATCGCCTCGACGGACTACCTCCGCTGCCGCGACGCACACCCAACCCGCGGCGTCCGCAGGGCTATCTCTTGCTCCTGGTCACGGCAGTACTCCTCGCCAATGCTATTATCGGGAACAGCGGGCTATTCGCCACCGCACGCGCCAACCGGGAACAAGCACAACTCCAGAAAGCACTCGACACACTCCGATCCGAGAACCGTCGCCTTCACCGCCATGTAGAGGCGCTCACGAGCGAACGGCACCTCCTTGAGGACGTGGCCCGACGAGAACTGGGCATGATTCGCCCAGGCGAGCGGCTATTCGTGGTCCGCTCACGACCATCCCCGGTCGATGCGCAACTTCCCAATTCAAGTCCGCGCCCCCTGCCGATAGATTAAGCCCCGCGGTTGGTCGGCGTCAGGGCGTCGGATACGCCATAGTCAGTGGGTCCGGCAGCGGAACGCGCACCACTCCACCTGGACTCACCTCTTCGATCGAGAACTCTGGGCGCTCGGGATCCCCCGTGAGAATTGCCTCCAAATTGCCGACGACCAGAATCGCCAACGCCTCGGGCTGTAAGTAGCGCTGGGCCACGTCAAGCACGTCTTCCGCAGTGACCGCGGCGATGTTGTCACGGTACGTGGCCAGGTACGATGGGTCTCGACCCGTATACTCATCACTCGCAAACAAACCCGCCGTCGAACCCGCACTCGAGAAACTGCGCGAGAACGTCTCTACGAAGTACGCAATCGAGTTCTGCAGTTCCTCATCTGAGACCGGTTCCGTGCGAATCCGCTCGATCTCCTCCAACACGATGGCGGTTGCCCTTGCGACGGTTTCACTACGGGACTGGAACCCCGCCTGAAATATCCCGCTGTAGTACACCCCGACGCCAAAATTCGAGCTCGCACTGTACGCCAACCCCTCATCGGAACGGACGCGAGTCAGCAAGCGCGCACTGAATCCGCCGCCACCGAGAATATCGATCATCACCAACAGCTTGTACCGAACGGGGTCATCACGGGTCGTCCCCAGGTGTCCAATAGACACGCGTCCCTGATTCACGTCTGGTTTGTCGACCAGATAGAGACCTGGCTCGGGCGTGTAATCTGGCCTCGGTACCGGCGGGACGACGCGCCCACCGCCCGCCCATCCCATTAACCGGCGGTCGAGATCAGCCAAAATCGCTTGAGTCTCCACGTCACCGGATACGGCAAAAATAAAGTTGCCCGGATGGAAATATTCCCGATGAAACGCCACGAGATCATCGCGTGCAATTGCGTCGATGGTCGCCTGCGTTCGCGGCATGGTCGAGAAATGTCGGTCTCCCCGCATCAAACGACTGAACTCGCGTCTTTCAATGGTCCCAGACGCGTCGTTACGACGCTCCATCTGCTGGAGCACCTGACTCTTGGCCAACGCCAAGCGATCGGCCTCAAAGCCAGGATTCCGCAACATGTCGAAAAATAGGTCCAGGCACCGGTCTAGATCTTTGGTCAAGCAACCGACCGTCGCCGCACCCGAGGTCGCACCAATCTGACTACTCAGCTGGGCGGCAAGGAACGCGGCTTCTTCATCGAAGTCTGCCGCGCCCATTGCGGTCGTGCCTCCGGCTCTCATCTGGCTTCCGGTCAGACTGGCCAAACCCACTTTATCTGGTGGATCGAGATAGCTACCCGTCCGCACCGTCACGGAAACGGTAAAAAGTGGCAACTCGTGATCCTCGACCACGAACGCCACCACGCCGTTAGAGAGCACGTGTCGATGATCGGCCGCCTCCGGTGCGGTGAACTCGAGCCGTGCATAGGCCAACTCCGACGGATGCGCGGGAATCGGCTGCCCGACCGCCAGACCCGCCAGTGCGCCCTCAAGGGTGACCATTAACGCGAGTCCACCCCAGACACCCTTATGCGTTGTTCCACTGCGTCCTCGCATCATCGCCCTCCGGCCCCCTCCGCCATCGCCTCTAGCTGCTCGCGCACCAGCGCTTCCAACACAGCCACCATGTCTTGATTCTCTGGTGGTGCCTGACTTGCCATCTCGTCAAAACGCCCCAGCATCTGCGCAAGCTGGTCACTATCCAACTGGTCAATTACGGCCAGCATCTGATTGACTTGCTGTCGCTCCTGGTCGTCCAATCCGGCCAACCGTGGATCATCAGGTGTATCCGACTCGGTCCGGTAGTAGACCGCCACCGCACGATTTTCCGGCGCAAAGTACGTGTTCGCCACGCGCATGATGTCCTCAGCGGTGACAGCGTCATAGAGGGCTGGATCCGTGTTGATCGTCTCCCACCCGCGCCACGCCTCCCGTAGTAACAGCTGCATCATCAGGCCGAAATTCGACCGCAACCCACGAAAATTCGAGGCTGCGTTCTGATTCTTCACCTTCTGGAGCTCACGCGGTGGCACGGGGTCTGTCTGCAAGCGCCCGAGTTCCGCATAGATAGCCTGCTCGACCTCTTCAGGGGTGCGCCCCTCTGTCGCAACCCCCCGGAGCTCGAACATGCCTTCGAACTTCATGCCATTTTGTCCACCAGACGCACTCGTCGCCACTTCTTGCTCCTCGACCAGCGCCCTGTAGAGCCGACCCGTGCGACCGTTCAGCAGTTGCCCCAACACGACAAGACTCGGTTCGTCTACGTGGCCGTCCGGCACCGAATGGTACCGAATCGTGACCTGAGGATTCGTCTCGGCATAGGCCGTCATCCGTTTTTCCCCAAGCTGCGGCATCTCGCGGGTTCGTGGCTGGGGAGCACTCCGGTCGCCGCGGGGAAGTCGCCCGAAATACCGCTCTGCCAGCACTTTGGCCTCTTCCGGATCGAAATCACCGATAAGGGCGGCCGCCAAATTGTTCGGAGCGTAGTACAGGTCGAAAAACGTCAGTGCCTCTTCACGCGTGATCCCCTCAAGATCGCTCGGCCAACCCACAACCGGCCAACTGTAGGGCGAGGACTGCCAGAACAACGCATCGAACTGCTCCTGAAACTTGCCCGTCGGCGTGCTATCGGTCCTGAGGCGCCGTTCTTCGTGTACCACCTCGCGCTCCGAGTAAAACTCCCGGAAGACGGGGTTTAACAACCGGTCCGACTCCATCCAGAACCAGAGCTCAAGCTTGTTCGCAGGCACGTTGACAAAATAGATCGTGTAGTCGTAGCTCGTGCCGGCGTTCATCGCAGACGCGCCCTGCCCGGAATACAGACGACTGAAATCCTCCTTGATGATGAGCTCATCCTGCTCTTCGAGCAGGGCATCAAACTGCGCGATGAGTGCGTCATGGCGCTCGCTGCGGTCCGCCGGGTCCTGTGGGTCATCAATCTGCCCGAGCCGATGCGCTTCCAGGAGCCGAGCTTCTTCCTCTCGCATGTCCGCCTTGACTGTGTCGAGTTCCGCAATCAGCTGCAGGTCGGCCTCAATATTTCGCGTCCCGATCGTCGCGGTTCCTTTGAACATCATGTGCTCAAAGAGGTGAGCTACCCCGGTGATTCCGGGGCGTTCGTAGACCGATCCGACTTTTGCGATCCAGCCAGCGGAAATATTCGGGTCGCCGGGACGCGGTAGCAGCAACAGCGTCATGCCGTTGTCGAGAACCACCTCGTGCACCTGAACTTCCTGCGCCTGAGCACCCACTCCCATCAGCACTGCCACGAGTGTCAGTGCACCAATCTGCTTCCTCATCGTCCACCTCTCTCCCGGACCCGCGCAAACGCCTCCGAACTCAAGCACTCGATGCTCGACCTTCCAGCAGTCTGGCACAGCCTCGTCCTCTAGACCAAGTAGTGCGCAGCGGCGAGAACCTGCTGGTATCAGATCGCAATCCTTCGCTACAATACCGGCCGGACGGGGGGAGCCGGCATTCGGGGCTCATCGCCAGCCCCCGACTGCCTCCCGCTGGCACGGAAGTAGATATCATTGTCGTCATCCCAGGCCAACGCGCCACCCATCCCAGTTTGGGCCCGCCTCATCGACGGGATCACCGTGCTCGCCGCGGTGATTGCCATCCACGTACTCGTATTCGGCCCCCTGCGCATGGGGATACTCTCCATCGGTGACCCTTGGCGTGCACTCATTGTTGCTCTTATCTTCGGCGCCATACGCCACTACCACGTCCACACACCGGCCCTTCACATCCGGCTCTGGAGGGCGCTGTCCCGAAGCTGGCGAAACGATGCCGTGCAGGTCGCTTGGCCTATTGCCGCCCTCACCCGGTGCACCGTCCTGCTCGTCGGTTACTTGGCGGTCGTCTCTGTCGGCTTTCCCCCTAACGCCCCTCCCTATCGGATTTCAGACAACGAAGCCATCAACCTCCCGTTGCGCTGGGATACGGGCTGGTACCTCGGCATCGCCATCGACGGGTATCAGTGGCGTCCTGAGGTTCAAGGCCAACAAAACATCGCCTTCTTTCCGGGGTATCCGCTCACCACCAGGGCCGTCGCGATGGCGCTTGGCGCCCAAAGTGTCGTACGCCAGTGGCGTGACCTTCCCCCCAGGCTCGCCATGCAGCGGATGCAGCAGACCTACCTTTCCTCGGCCCTCCTCGTCACCCTGCTATCGTTCGCCTGGGCTCTGGTCTGGCTCTATCGGCTCGCCCGCGAACATCTAGATGAACCCGAAGCGCGGGCGGCACTGCTACTCCTGTCGACCTATCCATTCGCGATGTTCTTCAGCGCTGCCTACACGGAATCGCTGATGCTACTCGCCGTGGCCGGGGCTTTCTACCACTTCAAACAAGAGCGCTGGGTTGCCGCCGCCGGATGGGGTCTCCTCGCCGGCCTCACCCGTCCCAACGGCTTCCTCCTAGCGGGTCCTCTCTGCATCCTGGCCCTTCAGCACCTCGCAAGTCGACGCACCGCAACGACGCACTGGGGTCAACTGCGGGCCCGGGCTCTCGCCCTGACTGCGGTCGCCGCCATGCCGGCTATCGGCGCCGTACTCTACAGCATGTTTATGTATATCCTGACCGGCAACCCGTTCGAGTGGCGGGAAGCCCATACCGCCTGGGGCCGCAGCTTCACGGGAGCTCCGACCCTCCTCCTCCCATTCGAATCGATCACCGAGAGAGGCGTTGTCGAGTACACCTCGGCACAACCCGTCGAGACCATGAACGCCGTGGGCAGCCTCCTCGCCTGTGCGCTCGTGTGGCCGGTAACGCGGCGACTCGGAATCGCCTATGGACTCTTCATGGCGCGCAATCTTGCCCCTCCCCTCCTCTTTGGTGGGGTTCTCTCAATGGGACGAGTGACCAGCCTGCTCTTCCCGATGTTCATGTATCTCGCGCTGGTCTTGGCCGACTGGCAACGCCAAGCACTCATTGCCACCTTTGCCTGTTTGCAGGGGTTGGCAGCCGTGCTCTTCTTCACCTGGCGAGTGTTCCTATGACTACCTCGAAGCCGAAACAGGCGCTCGCGATTTTGCCGACGCTGAACGAGGCAAAGAACCTCCCCCTCCTGATTCCCAAGATTCTTGCCCATGGACAATTTCGCCTCCTGATCGTTGACGACCATTCCTCCGATGGTACGGGAGCCATTGCCGATGAACTGGCAGAGCAGTTTCCGGGGCGAATCACGGTTATCCATCGGACGGGCCGTCGAGGCCTTGGCCTCTCCTACGCCGAAGCCTTTCCCCAAGCCGCTGCGACCGACGTCGATGTGATCTGCCAGATGGACGCCGACCTCTCCCATGACCCGCAGTATCTCCCGGCCATGGTCGCCGCGACGGATCGCTTCGATGTGGTCATCGGCTCCCGCTACGCGGAGGGCGCGGGATTGGAGAACTGGCCTGGCTATCGCGCCGCACTCAGCGTTGGCGCCAATACGTATGTCCGTGCAGTGACCGGGCTCAGAGCGAAAGATTGCACCAGTGGATTTCGGTGCTGGCGCCGATCTGCGGTAAAGCAGATCAATTGGGACCGCGTTGGTGCTGAAGGATTCGCGTTCCTCGTCGAGACATTGTGCGAAGCTGCCCAGTCCGGCTGCCGGATCGGTGAAGTCCCGGTCGTCTTCGTCGGACGCAGGCACGGCGCCTCGAAACTCACCGCCCGCGTTTTCCGAGAGTCGCTGGTTGTGCCCTGGCGCGTCTTGTTACGCGCGCGACGACGATTACCCACACCACCCGCGGCCGAAGATTAACGCGCAACAACCATCCAAGTTGCACGCTCGCCTCGCTGTGCAGTATCGTAACCGCAGTGTCCGCTTGCGGCAGTCCCACCCGCTGCGCCGTCTTTCCAGACGTGCCGAGGTAGCTCAGTCGGTAGAGCACATGACTGAAAATCATGGTGTCGGCAGTTCGATTCTGCCCCTCGGCACCACTCACTTTCCTTAATAAACACGGGCCTCTTTCCCCCATCCAACGATCCGAAACCCGGTCGCGACATCCCCCAGTTAGACAAATCGCAGACAATCGCGCGGCGGTACCCCGGTAGACAAGCTCGTCCGGTGTCACGCATCACTCCACTTTCCCCACATCTTGGCGGCCATGGCGTACGCCAGCTCGGCCTTCGAGATATTGATGTACACGATCCTTCGAACGCTAACGGACCTAGGATCGATGCCTCTCCCGTTCGATAGACATATCGGGGACTCGTAGTCATTTAACAAGCTTGGTTATTTCAATTCTTCGCAAGTCTTTGCGCCAATCACGTTAAGATCTGGCGTCTCGTCTGGTGGCAGCTCCATGGTCCAATCAACAATAACTGGGTGCACTACGAGGGGGCGACCTTGAGGCGCTCGGCGATATGCCGACTACACCAAGGCTATCTTGAAGCCCACGCGCCCTTACCTGTATGGGCGCGTCATCGGAGTCGGCGCGGGGATTGGTAATGTTGCCAATCACTACCTAGACGACGCCCAGCTAGAAGGAGCGGATACGCAGAGGACCGCTGTGTCCCTCTTCTATCCAACGCCTTGCACCGTGAACCGGAGCGGTGTACGGTAGCGATTATCGAAGGTAGGTCCATTCAAAACGCGTCGAGGAGCCCAAGTCTGTTCGCAATCCAACCGCATCCATAGC
>CAZPZZ010000147.1:0-2021 GCA_964591245.1 uncultured Vicinamibacteraceae bacterium
TCATGCGGATGGGGGTCGAAGGGCCTGACGATCTGGTCGGCGGCTTTCCACGGACGCGGGAGGAGCTGTTCCAGTATCGCGCGCTGATTCTTGGCGGAATTGAGGCGAGTCATTTCACCCCGGATCAGCTCCGGATGATTGCCGATTTTGTCAGCGAACGCGGCGGCGGGCTGCTGATGCTTGGGAGCAGACGGTCGTTCGCCGAGGGCGGATACGCTGGAACGCCTGTCGCTGACGTCTTACCCGTTGTACTGGGTGAGAGTATGGCCACGGAGGACGGGCGACCGGGGTTCTTCGTTGAGACGGACGTCCGGCCGACGCGGGCTGGTGCGACCCATCCAGCCACGCAGATTGCCGAGACCGAGCAGGCGTCAGGGTCTCGCTGGCTTGAGCTGCCGCCGATTACGCTGGTGAACGCGATTCGGGATGTGAAGCCCGGAGCCACGACGTTACTGACCAGCGGTGACGAGTCACTCGTCGTACTGGCGTTTCAGCGATATGGTGCCGGTAAGGCGTTGGCGTTCCCCGTCCAAGACTCCTGGATGTGGCAGATGCATGCCGATATCGATGTCGAGGATATGACCCACGAGACGTTGTGGCGTCGATTGCTTCGATGGATGGTTGATGGTGTGCCAGATCAGGTGGCTGTGGACGTACTGACCGATCGCATCGAACTGGATGAGACGTTGCCTCTCACGGCTGAGGTCGACGATGCGAACTACGAGGAGATCAACACGAGCCAAGTCTCGGCTTGGATTACCGATCCTGACGGGGAACTTCTTGAAGTGCCGATGGACTGGACGGCCGATCGGGATGGTGAGTATGGTGCGAGCTTCACGCCCCGGAAGGAGGGGCTATACGAGGTTCGGGTTGAGGCACTGAACGACGACGAACTTCTGGGCACGGATACCGCTTTCCTGCGTGTGGCTCCGAGTGACGCGGAGTATTACGACTCGACATTGCGTGTGCCGCTGCTTGAGCGCGTGGCTGAAGAGACGGGCGGGCGGTTCTACACGGACCAGACGGTAGATACGCTCGTTGACGACGTGCAAATGGTTGGCGGCGGAGTCACCGTGGTGGAAGAGCGAGACCTGTGGGACTCGCCAGGATTGTTAGCGCTCTTCCTGCTGTTGCTCATGGGAGAGTGGGGCTACCGACGGTCGAGGGGGTTGGCGTGACCTCTCGTATTGGCGCCGCGATGGGACGATACGGGATGGCGGTCGTGGGAGCCCTCGTTCTGGTGGCGGCCCCGGCTTTTGGCCAGCAGACCCACGTCCTGGTCATTACCGGTCTGAGCGGCGATCCAGCGTACGCGGAGCAGTTTCACGGTTGGGCGACGACGTTCATCGATGCGGTGCACGATCGCTACGAGTTACCCGACGACAATGTCACCTATCTCGCAGAGGATACGGAACTGGATCCGGCGCAGATTGATGATCGATCCACGCGTGAGAACGTTGAAGAAGTGCTCGCCGCAATTGGCGACCGCGCGGAGCCGAATGACCATGTGCTGGTGCTGTTGATTGGGCACGGGAGCTACCAGAATGGCGAGTCGCGGTTCAATCTCCCCGGACGGGACCTGACGGCGGGCGATTACGCGTTGTTGCTCGCGCCACTTTCGTCGCAACGTGTCTCATTCGTGAATGTTGCCACCGCGAGTGGCGGTTTCATCGAGGCGTTGTCGGGCGAGGGCCGTACCATCGTTACCGCGACTCGCAGTGGGGGGCAGTGGAACGAGACCGTGTTCGGGGGGTATTTCGTCGCGGCGTTTGCCGATGGTGAGGCGGAGTCGGATCAGAATCGTGATGGACGGGTGTCTGTGCTTGAGGCATTCGAGTATGCGGTTGCCCAAGTAGCACGTGCATACGAGTCTGATGGCAGGCTCCAGACCGAGCATGCGTTACTCGACGACAATGGTGACAAAGAGGGAACCCGTGAGCCAGATCCGCTGTCTGCATCGGCTGACGGTGTGCTCGCCCGGACACTCTTCATCTCGGCCGGAGATGGGGCCGGGGTGGCTG
>CAZPZZ010000147.1:2121-10208 GCA_964591245.1 uncultured Vicinamibacteraceae bacterium
TCCTGCTTGCGAGTGGGGCGGGCGTGGCGATAACGGCGGGTGACGACCGGGAGCCCGTCTCGGGGCCGGCGCGGTTCGATGGACGGTTTGTGTTCGCGCGGGTTCGCTATGCAGATGGGTACGCTGGCGGTGGATTTGCCTATCGCCAGGATCTGCCATGGGCCCACGATTATCCGCGTGCCGAGCGCAACCTGATGCGGATTCTGGAGATGATTTCCTTCGTCGATCCGTATCTTGGAGAAGATGGTGGCACCATCTTGACGCTCGATGATCCGGCCCTGTTCAAATACCCCTTCGCCTACATGTCTGAACCGGGCTACTGGCATCTCTCTGAAGCTGAGACGGTCGGGTTGCGCAATTATTTGCGCAAAGGGGGAGTCCTCATCTTTGACGATTTTCACAGCGACCTGCACTGGAGCAACCTTGAGTCCCAGATGCAGCGCGTGTTACCCGGTTTGCACTGGATGCAACTCGATGCGTCGCATCCCGTCTACCACTCGTTTTTCGACATTGATTCACTGGACTTCGAAGAAGCGTATCCTGGCTACACTCCGATATTTTTCGGCTTGTTCGAGGGGAACGACGTGAATGGTCGTCTCTTGGCTGTGGCAAACCACAATAATGATATCGGTGAGTACTGGGAGTTTGACGGATCCGGATGGTATCCGATCGATCTGACCAACGAAGCATATAAGCTCGGTGTAAATTACATCATGTATGCGCTCACGCATTGATCGTGGCCCTCGTGGGGCTGGTGCAATGGAGTAGTGGACGCACAAGCATGGCAGACGGTTTCTCTCACGATCGGGGGGAGCCAGAAAATGGGCCTGGGGCCTGGCTAGCGGCGGAAGGAGAAGCGTACCCGTGAACGAATTCGCAACTCAACCCACTGACCTGGAGAGTCCGGACGATATCGCGCTGGCTGATCGCATGAAAGCGGGCCGGCAGCAGATCCTTACAGAGCTGCGCAAGAAGATCATCGGCCAACAAGAGGTGATCGATGAGACCTTGCTCACCCTGTTTGTGGGTGGAAACAGTTTGATCATCGGCGTACCAGGGTTGGCGAAGACGCTGCTCATCCAGACGATGGCGGAGGTACTCGATCTCAAGTTTGCTCGCATACAGTTCACTCCTGACCTGATGCCGTCTGACATTACCGGTACCGACATCATCCAGGAAGATGCTGAGACCGGTGGGCGGAAGATGGTCTTTGCACCTGGTCCGGTGTTCACCAACATCCTCTTGGCGGACGAAATTAACCGTACTCCACCCAAGACTCAATCAGCGTTGCTTGAAGCAATGCAGGAGCATCGCGTTACGGTGCAGGGACGGACCTATACCCTTGAGGAACCGTTCTTTGTCTTCGCGACGCAGAATCCTATTGAGCTTGAAGGCACGTATCCGTTACCGGAGGCCCAGCTCGATCGGTTCATGTTTCATATCGTTATCCAGCACCCACCCGAGGACGAAGAATTGGAGGTCGTCCGAACGACGACTGGTCTTTCGGCACCGGATTACCAGCATGCGGTGACGGGTGAGGATCTCGTGGAGTTTCAGAGGTTGGTGAGGAAAGTGCCGGTTGCTGAGCCCGTCATGCGCTATGCCCTCAGTTTGGCCCGCACGAGCCGACTCAAGGGGGATGACGCACCAGAGTTTACGCGCAAATGGGTCGCCTACGGTGCCAGTGTGAGAGCTGCGCAGTACCTCATTCTTGGAGGGAAGGCCCTGGCACTTACCCAGGGGCGGTATCACGTGAGCTTCGAGGATATCCGGGCGCTGGCCCACCCTGTGCTGCGGCACCGTGTACTGCTCAATTTCCACGCCGAGTCGGAAGGCATCACGTCGGATCAGATCATTGATCAGCTGTTGGAAGCCGTTCCGCAACCGGCGTCCCAGATGTAGTGACCGGGTGCTGACATGGCGACGGCTGACTCCACATCACCTGGTGCACGATTCATTGATCCGAAGGTTCTCGCTCGCGTTGGCAGCCTTGAACTGGCGGCGCGGTTTGTCGTCGATGGGTTTATCAACGGACTTCACAAGGCGCCGTATCTCGGGGTGTCGATCGACTTTGCCGAGCATCGTGGCTACATGCCAGGAGATGATATTCGCCGGATCGATTGGCGGCTCTTCGCGCGCACTGACCGCTTTTACGTGAAGCAATTCGAGGCGGACACCAACACCAACTTTTCCGTGCTTTTCGACATTTCGAAGTCGATGAGTTTCGGGAGTCGAGGGTTGACGAAACTTGACTATGGTCGGTACCTCGCCGCGTGCCTCAGCTATTTGAGCACGAAGCAGCGTGACCGGGTTGGCGTCATCACCTTCGATAATGAGATCGTCGAACGCGTGCCCCCCTCAGCCAAGCATTTCGACGTGTCCTTGCACACGCTTGATCGCATGACTGCGGGACGGCCTGGTGCCCTGGGCCCACCCCTCTATAAAGCGACGGAGTTCTTCAAGCGGCGGAGTATTCTGGCGATCATCTCGGATTTTTACGAGGAGCCGCAGCGCGTGCTGGATGCGGTCAAACCACTTCGCTTCGCGGGTAATGACGTCATCCTTTTTCACGTGCTCGACCCCGCGGAAGTGGATTTTCCCTACGATGAGTCCATCAGCTTCCAAGATCTTGAGACGGGGCGGAAGGTGCCCGTCGTTCCTGACAAGATGCGTGAGCAGTACCGGCAGCTGATACAAGACCACATCTCCGAGATTAGTCAACTCTGTAGCCAGAATCGAATTGATTACGCTTTCATGAACACGAAGATCCCGCTCGATCACGCTCTATTCAAGTATCTGGCGATGCGGCACAAGCTCACGAAGGTGCGTTGATGTCCTTTCTTACTCCATTTTTTCTGGCCGCACTCGTCGGACTTGGCGTGCCTGTGCTGATTCATATGATTCAGCGGCAGCGCACCGAGTTGCTCGAATTTCCGTCGTTGATGTTCGTGCGCAAGATCCCGTTTCATTCGATGCGCCGTCAACGGATCAGGCACTGGTTGCTGTTGCTGCTCCGGTGTGCGGCGTTGGCGTTGTTGGTGGCGGCCTTTGCCCGTCCTTTCCTGCGGTCGAATGCGCTGGCTTCAGTCACCGGTGGGGCCCGAGAGGTCGTGGTCTTGATCGATCGTTCCTATAGCATGGGCTTTGGCGATCGGTGGGACCGTGCGCGAGCTGCTGCACGTGGCATCGTGAACGATTTGGCGCCCGATGATCTCGCGACCGTGATTTTTTTCGATAGTGGAGCTCAGACGGAGTCGCGGTCAACGAACGATCAGGCGAGTCTGCTTGCCGCGATCAATCGAGCTGAGCTTGGCACGGCGACCACGCGTTACGGTTCCGCGCTCCAGCTTGCTGAAGGTGTTCTCGAAGATTCAGACCAACCCGTACTCGAAGCAGTGCTCATAAGTGACTTCCAACAAGTTGGAGTCGATAGCGTCGCCAATATTCAGTTACCCGCTGGCACGATACTCACGCCCGTACTCGTGGCGGGGGAGGAGACGACGGAGAACGTCAGCGTCGTTGGCGTTTCCGTGCAGCGGGATCGTTTTTCTGGTCGTGAACGCGCGGCAGTTACGGCGCGTGTGGCAAATCGTGGTGTGCAGCCGGTTGAGAACCTTCAGGTATCGCTCGAGCTGAATGGCTACGAGCTTGAGTCTGGTCGGGTGGCGATCGAGCCGAGCGGTGTGTCGAGTGTGACCTTTGCTCCATTCACGCTTGAGGATGCGGCCATGCCGGTGACGGTGCGGAGTGCAGACGACGCGTTGTTACCAGACAACGTGTTCCACTTTACGGTGTCGCCAGGAAATGTGATGCCCGTGCTGCTTGTCGGAAGTCCGGGTGCGGAAGACGCTGGGCTTTATCTGCAGCGCGCACTTGCCATAGGGACGAGTCCGGCATTCGAGGTCACCACGCGATCGATCGACGAAGTCACTGTCGATGACGTGGACGCAGCGGCGGTGGTCGTGCTTAACGATGTCGGGTTTCCAGAGGGGCCTGTGGGTGCAGCCCTGACTGCATTTGTTGAGGCTGGTGGCGGCCTCTGGATAGCGCTGGGAGAGCGCGTCAGGTGGCCGGGTGACAATCTCGAACTACTACCGGGGCCAATGGATGCTCCTGTGGATCGAGAGGGCCGTGGGGGGGGATTGGGGTATATCGACTACAGTCACCCTGTATTCGAGATCTTCAGTTCGCCCAGAAGCGGTGATCTAACAACACCACGGTTTTTCCGGTATCGGCCCTTGACCGTAGGGTCAGAAACGGCAGTGTTGGCCCGTTATGACAATGGGGCGGCAGCGCTTGCCGAGCACGTTGTCGGTGACGGACGGGTGCTCGTGTGGACGTCGAGTATTGATAGCTATTGGAACGATTTTGCACTCAAGGCGACGTACCTGCCTTTCGTACACAAGATCGTGGCGTACCTCGGAGAATATCGTGAACCGATGCCCTATTTGACGGCCGGGCAGGTGCTCGATTTGGCGCAGTATCCAGCGGCGACCACTCTCGATTTGACCGATGGTGACCTTGTCGTACGTAACCCGTCTGAGGATCGCGCTGCGGTCGGGACCGGAGGAAGGGATCTTTCGGAGTCGAGTGACCCTGGCATGCGATCAGGGTTCATCGATCTCGACGAGCAGGGGTTCTACGAGATTCGAGATCTCGCCATACCAGAGAGTGCACCGGTGACCGTGGCCGTCAATGTGGACTTGACCGAAGCGAATCTCGATCAGGTCGACCCACAGGAACTCGTGGCGGCGGCGACTGGCCGTGCGGCTGGGGATCGAGATGTTGGTGTCGGGCGTGAGCTGCGGTCCGAGGATCTGGAACGCCGCCAGACGCTGTGGTGGTACTTTCTCATCGGTGCCTTGGGGTTCCTTGCTACAGAGACGGTCATCTCAAACAAGTTGTCTCGTACGGAGCTCGACCCGGATGATTAGCTTGTATGACAACACGTTGACCGGAGCGGACGGAACAGGAGCGAAGCCCCGATTCGTTCGGTGAAGAGTGGCCGGTAGAGTAAAATGAATTCTCCGGCAAGAATGAGGCCAAAACCATGCTGAGCACTTCAAGCTCGTTTACCGGCCAAGAACTGATCGCTGTTATTCGCCGTGTACGTAATCGGTGGCGCCTGAGAATCGCCCTGCGCGGTCTGGCGGTACTGCTCGCGGCCGGTCTGACGGCGTTTCTGGCTTCCTCCTACGGACTCGAGTTCTTCAAGTTCGCTGGAGGGGCGGTCATTGCTTTCCGTGCCTTGACCTATTTCACCTTGGTCTCGCTGGCGATCTGGTTCGTCATCAGGCCCCTGGCCAGATCGGTGTCGGATGAACGAGTGGCTCTTTATCTTGAAGAGTACGACCCCTCGCTTCAAGCGTCGGTCCTCAGCGCACTTGAGGAAGCCAAGCGCGGCGACCAGGCCGGAAACGCAAACTACTCACCGGCGATCGTCGAGCAGTTGATTCAATCGGCTGTCGAACATTGTCGCCAACTTGATCTCGGATCGTCGGTCGAACGCCAGAAGATTCGTCGCTCGTCTAGCTACCTTGTCGCTGTGTCGGCTGCGGCCTTACTGGCTTTTATCCTGGGTCCGTCGTATTTGCGCTATGGCGCTACGGCGCTCATGACGCCGACCGGGAGCGTGGAGGCGGCCAGCCCCTATAGCATCCAGGTCCTACCCGGGGATGCCACCATTGCGCGTGGGTCGGATTTTGAAGTTACCGCGCAACTCCTCGGGTTCGAGACCAACGACGTCAATCTCTTCATGCGCATGAGTCCCAGTGCACCCTATGAGCAGGTGCCGCTGCTTCCGTTGGAAGTCGTCGAGGGAGAGCAGCCTGTGATCGGGGCTTTTGAAACAGTGTTGTTCGATGTGCGTGACGAGACCGAGTATTTCGTCGAAGCGATCGGTGTGCAATCGGAGGTGTTCTCGCTTGACGTCATCGATCTTCCGTACGTCGAGCACTTGGAGCTGGAGTACCGCTTCCCTGAATATACCGGACTCGAGCCACGGCTCATCCAGGATGGTGGCGACATTGCCGTGTTGCGCGGCACAGAGGTTACGGTCCATATTTTCCCGACAATGACGACGCCCGGAGGGCGTCTGGTCTTTGACGAGGATAACGCGATCGAGCTCGGACGTCGGCAGGATGGTGTGCTCACCGCCAGCTTCATGGTCGAAGAGGATGGCTTCTATCAGGTCGAGTTGATTGGGCCCAGTGATGAGCGTGTGAACGCGTCCCCGCAGTACACGATCGACGTGCTGACTGACCAGGCGCCGTCGGTGATGTTTGTGAAGCCGGGTCGAGACACGACTGCAAATGCCATCGAGGAGGTTTTCCTGGAGGCCCGCGCCGACGATGACTTCGGCGTTCGGTCGCTCAGTTTGACCTATTCGGTGAACGGTGGACCAGAGGAAACGGTGGAGTTGTTCGATTCCGACGAGGGGGGCTTGAAGGAGATTTCCGCGGGCCACACGCTCTTTCTCGAGGAATTCGATCTGGAACCGGGCGATTTCGTTTCCTACTACGGGAGCGCTGGCGACAATCAGGCTGGCGAGAACCGGATCGTCAAAAGTGATCTGTATTTCGTCCAGATCCGCGCGTTCCGTCGGGACTTTCGTGCGGCCCAGTCTCAGGGCGGCGGCGGCGGTGGTGGTGGTGGCGGTGGTGGTGATGCGCGGGCACTCTCTGAAGCGCAACGGCAGATCATCTCCGCGACGTTCAACGTTATCCGGGATCGCGACAGCATCAGTGACGAGGAGTACCGCGAGCAGCTCGTTTTCCTGACCCTGGCTCAAGGTCGTTTGCGAGAACAAGTGGAAACACTCCTTCGTCGGATGAATAGCCGTGTGATGCCTGCGGATCCGGCCTTCCGTTCGATTCTTGCGGTGCTGCCGCAGGCCGCTACGGAGATGGAGGC
The DNA here is from genome assembly GCA_964591245.1 of uncultured Vicinamibacteraceae bacterium. GTDB lineage: Bacteria > Acidobacteriota > Vicinamibacteria > Vicinamibacterales > UBA8438 > CAZPZZ01. Next base: position 9,034 of record CAZPZZ010000147.1, read on the forward strand.
TGCTGAGACCGCATTGCAGGGCCAGGACGAAGATGAGGCTTTGCCAGCTGAGCAACGTGCACTACAGCAGCTCCAACGGGCTGAGGAAGCGTACGACGAAGTACGTGTGCAGCAGGGCGGCGGCGGTGGTGGTGGTGGCGGTGGACAGAATGCGGCGGAAGATCTCGCTGATCTTTTCGAGCTTGAACTCGATAAGCTGCAGAATCAGTACGAGACAGTTCAGCGCGGCCAACAGCAAGAGTCGGATAATCAGGTCGACGCCCTCATGGAGCGGCTGCGTGAGTTGGCACGGCGGCAGGAGCAGGAGGCTGAACGACAGCGCCGTCGCGCTCGTGGTGGACAGACGGCGCGAGCTGGTGGTGGCGCATCGCAGCGAGCTCTTGCCGAGGAGGCGGAAGAGGCAGCCCGCCGTCTTGAGCGTTTGGCTCGTGAACAACAGTCTCCTCAGATGATGCAGGCTGCTCGTCGGCTTCAGGAGGCGGCGGACGCGATGCGTCAAGCGGCTGCGAATGCAGACAACCAAGGCTTCGCAGAGGCGGGCGCGGCGCTCGACCGGCTCCGGGAGGTCCAGCAAGAGCTGCAGAGTCAGCAAAGGGGCCGTCGCGCGCGAGATAGTGAAGAGGCCCAGCGTCGGGCCGCAGAACTTGCTCAGGAGGAGGCAGGTGGCTCCGAGCAGGTGCGCGCACGCGACGGGCTGGAAGGGGACGAGCGGACCGAGCGAATTCAGCGTCTCATGGAACGGAAGAACGAGATGTTCGACGAGGTGACGGACCTCGAGCGCGGTCTCGATTCCACCTCGGCAGAGTTCCGCCGGGATGAGCGAAATGCCTCGCGCGAACTTCAAGAGGCGGCGAATGGAATTCGCGAGAGCAAGCTCAAAGAAAAGATTCGCTATTCCCGTGGTTTGGTACGTGCCCGTTCGCCTGAGTATGCGAAGCAGTTTGAGGAGGAGATCAGTGGAGACATTGCTGATCTGGAACAGCAGCTCGCCGAGGCGGCTGAAGCGGTAGGCAACGCACAGGGCACTGGCCTTGAGCAGGCACTTGGTCAAGCTCGAGATCTGGTGCGTGGGTTGGAATCGCTGGAGCAGCGTATTCGGCAAGGGGATGAGCGTGCGGCGAACCAGGGCGGTCAGACTGGTGAATCTGGGGAACAGGACCAGTCCGGCCAGCAGG
>CAZPZZ010000148.1:0-10189 GCA_964591245.1 uncultured Vicinamibacteraceae bacterium
GGACCATCTCCGCGCTCGCCATCCCCAAGCACCGTTGAGATCTGCCCGGTGGTGACGTCGACCATGCGGATGACGTGATTCTCGGTATCTGCCACATACAGGTTACCGTCTGCGTAGGCGAGGCCCTTCGGACCGGCGAGTGTCGCTTCGGTCGCGGGCCCTCCGTCTCCGGTGTAGCCCTGTTCTCCTGTACCGGCGACGTGGTGGATAGTCTCAGCCGAGAGATCGATCCGGTAGATCGCATTCCCCTCACGTAACGCCAGGTACAGATTTCCATCTGGGTCGCTGGCCATCGCCCTGGGGCCATTGAGTGGGGTGCCGGCCAGGGGGGCACCGTCCGGCGTTGCTTCCCGGGCACCGGTGCCGGCCCAGGTTTCGATGAGCCCCGTCGTGGGATCCACGCGGCGAATACGATGATTGCCGATGTCGCAGATGAGTAGTCGGTTCTGTGGATCGAACGCGATGCTGTGAGGGCGTCGTAGTTCGGCATTCACGGCCTGTCCGCCGTCTCCAGAGAATCCAGCGGTGCCGGTGCCGGCGACCGTGGAGATGATCCCTGTAGCCATGTCGACCCTGCGGACGACATGGCTATCGCGCTCGACGATGAAGAGGTCTCCGGCGCGGTCGAATTGAATCTCGTGCGGCATGTTCAAGGCCGCCTGGAGAGCTGGTCCACCATCCCCGTAGTAGCCGGCGTCGCCGTTGCCGGCGATGATGGTGGTCTCCCCGGTGGCGAGGTCGAGGCGCCGCACACGCTGGTTGTCGAGGTCGCAGAAATAGAGCGCACCGTCTGGACCTATGACGACCCCGTAGGGATTGGCGACGCTCGTATCCGAGAGACCGGCGACACCATTGCCGATGACCGTCGTGACCGTGGCGGCGCCTAGATGTCCCGCGCTGAAGAGCAGAGCGAACATGAGACAAATTCCGCGTTGCATGATGATCCTCCGTGAAAAATCGTTCCCATCTTCTTGTTGACCCCGGGGACGAAGAAGAGAGAGCGAGGGGTCACAATCGTTTACCGTTGAGCCCGAATCGCTTGAGCGCGCGCCTCCAGGGGCATGGCCTCTGCGCTACGGTCGGTTGCTCGCAGCAGTCGTGTGTATTCATCCAATACCGTCAGTAACTGATCCTCGTCGGTCGCCGGGGTTTCCTGCAGAACGGTCAGCACTTCGCGATAGAGCGGGTCGGCGTCTGCGTACCGCTTGTTTTGCCAGTAGAGGCCGGCAAGCGCCGTCCGTACCGCGAGCACGTCGATGTGACGGGAGCCTAGTTCCCATTCAAGTATCTCGAGAGCGCGATGATACAGCGGCTCTGCATCTTCCGGGCGATCGCGGGCTGCATAGAAGATGGCCGCGTCAGCCATCAGGCGAGCCACACGGCGCGAGTTCCCGCCGTCACTCCGTTCGAGTCGTGAGAGAGCTTCCAGGTAGAGTGGTTCCGCCTGGGTGTCGCGCCCTTGCGTGTGATGGAGGTCAGCCAGATTACCAAGTGTGATGGCCAGTCTCGCGTCCGAATCGTCAAAATCACGCGCGATTCGCTCGGCAGCGGTGAATGCAGCCTCAGCTTCGTCAAACCGCTCGTCCTGATACGCAAATACGGCGGCGTCCATATACTGTTCCCAGGTGGGCTGCTGGCATGCGAGAAAGCACGCAAGCAGGGGAATTGACGCGGTTCGCATCCGGTGTCGGAAGCCGCACGGCCTGACTCGGTACGAAATCACAATTCTGAGCCTCTACAAAAAAGGATTATATCCGGAATTGAGATGGTGGTTTGTCTGGTCAGAGTGGGTATACACTGCGGTGAATAGGTTGTGCGATGTGCGCCGGGAAGGTGACGCATTCGCACGATCGGTACGTGTTCGAGGTGTGGCGGCTGAGGTGTGACGCGCCTGTGCGGGATCAGCGTGGTTGAAGCCCTTAAGCGCAGCAAGACCATGTACGCTAGCTACTCCGTACCTTGTTTCATGTGGCCTGCGGGGACGGCCCCCGGATCTAGGTCACCAGGGAGAGTTCAACGATGACAACAGCGAGAGTCTTTCTCGGGGCGTGTGCCGTCGGTGTTGCCATAGCCGTCGCGGCATTTGTGACTGGCGTGCATGCTCAGTCTGCGGTGTCGGTTGATGACGATGACATCGGTGGTGTGGTCACCGGGCCAAATGGTCCAGAGGCAGGAGTGTGGGTGATCGCGGAGACGATGGACCTGCCAACCCGTTTCAACCGGACCGTGGTGACCGACGACGAGGGGCGATATCTGGTGCCAGATTTGCCAGAGGGGACCTACGATATCTGGGTTCGCGGATATGGCCTGGTCGACTCGCCGAAACAACAGGTCGTCCCCGGGACGCAACGAGATCTGACGGCGGTCGTCGCCCCGGATGCGTCGGCGGCCGCGCAGTACTACCCTGCCGGTTATTGGTACTCACTGCTAGAGGCGCCTGCGCCAGACGAGTTTCCAGGAACGGGGCCTGACGGCAACGGGATCGCGCCGAGTATCACTAGTCAAGCCGCATGGCTCCGTGGTTTGAAATCCGGAGGATGTACGGCGTGCCACGCGCTTGGCAACAAGGCAACGCGTGAGATTCCGACACAACTTGGAGAGTTTGATTCGCTGGTGGATGCCTGGGACCGACGAATTCAGTCCGGACAGGCCGGTGGAAGTATGAGCGGGGCCCTCGACCGAATGGGCCGCCAGCGAGCGCTGCAGATGTATGCCGACTGGACGGGGCGCATCATGGCCGGTGAGCTACCCTCCGAACCTCCCAGGCCGCAGGGCGTCGAACGGAACGTGGTGGTCACCCAGTGGGATTGGGCGGACCCGAAGGCATACTTGCATGACGAGGTGTCGACGGATAAACGAAATCCGACGGTGAATGCGAATGGCCCCATTTATGGGGCGTTGGAGGCGAGCGCTGACTACGTGCCCGTGCTCGATCCCGTCCAGAACGCTATTCGTGAGGTGCCGGTTCCTGTCCGGGATCCGGATACTCCACTGGCCGCCGGTCCGCCACTCGCACCTTCTCCGTATTGGGGGGATGAGGCGATTTGGAATAGTCAGACCAATATCCACAATCCGATGCTGGATCAGGATGGTCGCGTTTGGCTGACTTCCCGGGTTCGTGGACCCGAGAATCCGCCGATGTGTCTGGATGGGTCGGATCATCCCTCGGCGCAGGCTTTTCCCAATGCTCGGGCGAATCGACACCTTGCGGTCTATGACCCTGCAGCGGAGGAGATGACCCTCATCGGGACCTGTTACAGCACTCACCACTTGATCTTCGCCGAGGATGAGGACAACACCCTGTGGACCAGTGGCGGTGGGCAGGTGATCGGCTGGTTGAATACGAGACTCTTTCTCGAGAGCGGGGACGAGGAAGCTGCTCAGGGGTGGAGCCCGTTGGTGCTTGATACCAACGGCAACGGGCGACGTGACGAGTGGACGGAGCCCGATGAACCAACCGATGCGATGAAGGACACCCGGATTCGCTCTGGGTTTTACGGCGTGTCGGTCGATCCGAATGACGGCTCGGTGTGGGGATCGTCGCTGGGTATGCCCGGAGCGCTTGTTCGATTCGTACCTGGCGACAACCCATCGGAGACGGGATTGACTGAAATCTTCGAAGTGCCGTTCGAAGATCCCAACGCGAGTGAGGGGAACGTGTACTCACCGCGCGGGATGGACATAGACCGAAATGGTGTTGTCTGGACGCCACTAGCCAGCGGCCACTTGGCCAGTTTCGACCGAACGAAGTGTACGGGCGCGCTCAACGGCCCCGAGGCAACCGGTCGGCATTGCCCAGAAGGTTGGACGTTCTACGAGGAACCGCTTCCACAGATGAAAGGCATCACCGGGTCCGGGAGTGCCGAAGGCAGCTATTACGCGTGGGTAGACCAATTCGATACGTTCGGGTTGGGACTGGATGTGCCCATCAGCACGGGGAATGCGTCGGAAGCGCTCCTGGCACTCCAGGACGAGGAATGGGTCGTAATGCGAGTGCCCTATCCGCTTGGCTTTTACACAAAATGGTTGGACGGTCGTATCGACGATCCCGATGCTGGTTGGAAGGGAAAGGGCCTGTGGGCGACGTGGAGCACGCGGGCGCCGTTCCACGCCGAGACCGGACAGGGCACCCCGAGTAAGGTGGTGCGATTTCAGCTGAGGCCGGATCCGCTGGCCAGATAGCGTGCTTGAGGGGGAACGCCCCGTTCCCGTGAGGGGAGCGGGGCGCTTGCTGTTTCGGCGACTACGGTCCGGGAATCACGCCTTCGGTCGTGAGTGCCACACGATAGAGGCTTGTGCTTGACGTCATGTAGAGCGTGCGTCCGTCGTCACCCCAGCCGACGTTGGCGGTGACCTCGCCAGTCTTGATGGTGCCGAGATGGGTGCCATCTGGCGCGAGAACCCACACACCACCAGGTCCAGTGGCAAAGAGATTGCCGTCTACGTCTACCTTCAGACCATCTGCGGCACCTGGTTCTTGCTGATCGTTGACATCGTAGAAAACACGCGCGTTCGTGACGCCGCTGTCGTCGAGGTCGTATGCCATCCAGACCATGTTTTCGGCGTCGGAGTTGGCGACGTAGAGGATTGACTCGTCTGGCGACAGGGCGATGCCGTTCGGACGACTCTGGTCCTGCACGAGTAACTGTAGCGTTCCGTTTGAGAGCAGCCGATATACGCCGTTGAAGTCAAGTTCGCGATCTGGCGATTCCTCCAATCCGGCGAGGCCATAGGGCGGGTCGGTGAAGTAGAGCGAGCCGTCCGACCCGTAGACCGCGTCGTTTGGGCTATTCAGCTGCCCCCCGTCATATGCCTCGACGACGATGCTTCGGGCACCGTCGTCCTCGAGGCGCGAAATGCGTCGGTTTCCGTGTTCGCAGATGATGAGATGGCCGGTTGCGTCGAACGTCAGCCCGTTGGAACTGACAGACCCTTTCCCCGCGCGGTCGCCTTCGAAGACGGGATCGAGAAAGGTACTGGCCCCGTCGGTCTCGGACCACTGGTAAATTTCGTTACCCCGCACATCAGAGAAGAGTAGGCGGCTTTCTTGGCGGTCCCACACCGGGCCCTCGATGAAGGTAAAGCCCTCAGCCAGTTTTTCGATGGTTGCGTCGGTTGGGACGAGCGCGTCCATCCGTGGATCGATTCGGATGATCTCTCCGATGCTGGCCTCGGCTGGCGGAGCCGTCGGTGCGTCGTCCTCCGGTGCTGCTGGTTCGCTGCCACCGCAACTCAGTGCAAAGACGCCGAGGGCGATGAGCAGGGCAGTATCGCGTAAAGTGGTCATGGTGTCTCCCTCCAACAATAGATTGCTCTGGGGCACTCCAGATCCAATCGCCTAGAATACGATCGATTCTATGCCAGGTGTGGTACACCTGTGCATCCAGTCACTCTATTGCATGAGGGAATACCTCGGTGCGTGGGACTGGAGAGACTCCAATTGGACGAGGAGAGAGGGAATGACGCGAGCATTGGTACTCGGGGGAGTGGTGGTGGTGGGCATGCTGTCCACGACGGTCGGAGCACTTCAGCAGCTGAACCAGGGCGCGATCGACGGGGCGCAGATCGAGCAGGTTAAGGAGAATCTCTACGTCATCAAGGGAAATACACCGGTTGACCGGGCACTTTTCAGTGGCGGGAATGTCGGAGTGTTTGTCATGGAACGTGGGGTGGCGATTGTCGATACCAAGCTGCCCGGTTGGGGACAGGTTCTGCTGGACAGGATTCGGACGGTGACCGACAAGCCGATTGTCACCATCGTGAACACCCATACGCATGGTGATCATGTCGGGAGTAACGGTTTTTTCCCGGATACCGTGAACATCGTTGCGCACGAGAACACCAAGGCCAATATGGAGCGCATGGACAATTTTCAGGGTGAGAACGCGAAGTATTTGCCGAAACAGACCTATTCCGAGCGGATGACACTCGGAGCGGGTGCAGACCAGATGGATCTGTATTATTTTGGAGCTGGGCACACCAACGGCGACACTTTCATTGTGTATCCCGCTCTGGGAGTACTGCAGACCGGCGATATGTTCCCGTGGCGGGACGCTCCGTTCCTGGATACGAACAACGGTGGCAGTGGTGTGGCGCTTCCGGAGACGTTGGCGGCATTGATTGATGGGATCGACGGAATCGAGACTGTGATTCCGGGCCATATTCCGGTGACCACCTGGGATAGTCTTGTGGAGTTTCAGGGTTTTACCCGCGATCTGCTTGACGCGGTTCGTAGGGAAAAAGCGGCTGGCTCGAGTGCCGATCAAGCGGTGGCAGCCGTCGATCTTTCCGGCGATTACCCGGATTATGACTCCACTCGGGTGGAGGCCGCGGTTCGCGTGATCTACGGCGAATTGCCCTAACTCGCCGCGGCCGTCGCCGCAGGGGCCGTTGGCGTGCTGAGGTGACGGCCGGCTAATTTTGCGCCGCCGTAGTGATGGTGTGGACACGGGTGTCAGCCCGAGACGACGGCAGCGGTGAGCCTGGACGGCGTGGCACGATTCCGCCTTGTCGTACACCGGTCGGTACTCGAGCCAGTTGTTCTCGCGAGGCAGAGGCGATAGCGATACTTCGTTGGCCTTCGATTTCTCTCTTGTGAATTGCGGAATGTGCTTATGAGTCGCATGATTCTCATCGTCGTTCTCTTGCTGATCGGAGAGTTGGTGCCAGTAGTGCGCGCTGATGACTGGCCAGAGTGGCGAGGGGCGGGGCGGCGCGGAGTGTTCGCCGAGACCGGTCTGGTCGAGACCTTTCCGGACGACGGTCTGTCGGTGGCGTGGCGCAGTCCTGTCCATGCCGGTTACGCAGGTCCGGCAGTGGCTGGGGGACGAGTATTTGTTACGGATGCGCGCCGGCCAGATCCTGGGGCGACGGCCGTGGTGGAACGTGTACTCGCGTTGGACGAGCGGACCGGTGCCGTGCTGTGGCATCGGGAATGGGAGACTGACTACGCGGGGCTCCAGCTCGTCTACGCGATCGGTCCGCGGGCCACGCCGACCGTTGACGGTGACCGAGTGTATGTACTCGGAGCGATGGGGCATTTGCTGGCCTTGGCGGTAGAAGACGGTCGCCTCCTCTGGGAGAAGGATTTTCCGCGTGATTTCAATACGGCGGTACCGTCATGGGGCATGTCCGGTGCGCCGTTGGTCGATGGCGACCGGTTAATTGGTTTGGTTGGCGGTGAACCAGACGCCAAGATGATGGCCTTCGACAAGTACACGGGCGAGGAACTCTGGCGGTCGCTGTCTTCGGACTGGGAGCCCGGTTACAGCCAGCCCATCATCATCGAAGCAGGAGGAGCTCGACAACTCATCGCCTGGCATCCGCGTGACATCAGTTCGCTCGACCCAGAGACCGGAGAAGTGTTCTGGGAAGTTCGTCATATCGTGGACATGGGAATCAATCCGGCCACGGCTGTGCAGAGCGATCGACATCTCTTCTTCACGTCCCAATACGGGGGCGCCCGCATGCTACTACTGGACACCGATCGCCCCGGTGCGCGTGTGTTGTGGGAGGGTGTGGGTGAGAGTGATCCGGACTATGGATTTGACTTCAATACGCTGAACTCGGTTATTAGCACCCCGCTTATTGATGGGGATTATGTATATGGGGTCGATGGCCATGGTGTGCTTCGTTGTCTGGAGCTCGGTACTGGCCGGCGGGTGTGGGAGACCGAAGCGTTGATTGGCGAGAGTACGAATTGGGCGACCGCCTTTTTCGTTCGTAACGGGGACCGTTATTTCATCAATACTGATACCGGAGACCTCGTCATAGCGACGCTTACACCGGAAGGCTATAACGAGATCAGCCGTACAGCCTTGATCGAACCGACGAATCCGTATGTTCGGCGACGTCAGTCGGGTTCGACGGTTCATTGGTCTCACCCTGCCTATGCCAACAAGCACATTGTCGTTCGGAATGACCGGGAAATCGTGCGGCTATCCTTGGCGGCCGATGATTAGGCGAGCCTGGCGCGCGCAGTTCGCTCGTCTGGGCGTCGTGTGCGTGGTCTGTGTTCTGGGCGTGTTGACGACTGGGTTGCCGGTGGCTGCACAGGCGCGGCGAGTAGTGGTCATTTCTGACCTACATCTCGGGCTTGGCCGTACAGCGTCCGGCGACTGGGACGCCTCCGAAGATTTCCGATGGGGAGAAGAGTTCGAACAGTTCCTGCTAGCGCTTCGTGGGGAACACAGCGGAGCGACCGACTTGGTTCTGAACGGTGATACGTTCGAACTGTTACAAGCGGGAGATGGTCGATGTCGCTATGCTGACCCGGTCCTCGGTTGCACCGAATCAGACGCACTCGCTCGTCTGACGGCCGTACTCGACGCCCATCCCCGCGAGATACAAGCGTTGGGCAGTTTCGTCCGGGATGGTGATAACCGCCTCGTGCTCGTGCCTGGAGATCACGACGCGGCTCTGCTCTTTCCTCGAGTTGGGCGCCGTGCAGTGGCCGCTTTTGGCGCTGCCGATGGGCGCGCGATGCTGGCGACGGAGGGGTTCTGGCGTTCGGCCGACGGATTGATCCATGCGGAGCATGGGCATCAGATTGATAGGCGTGGGGACTGGTTCGCGAACTGGCCCGTGCCGTTCACCGATGTTGCAGGCGTCACCCACTTGAGTCGCCCCTGGGGGCACCGTGTGGTTCAGGGGCTGTACGATGACCATGAAGCGCGGTTTCCGGTCGTCGATAATCTAGCCGATGATTCCGCGGGTGTGCGGCTGCTCGCCGCAGTAGGGGATGTGGATATCGAGTCCGAACGACCGGGGTTGCTGGAGTATCTACTTTTTCGTATGTCGTGGCAGCAATTCCGGATGGACCTTGATCGCGGTGATGTGCAGCCTCCAGTGTGGAACCTCGACGACGTACGTGCGGAAGGTGCCCGTTTTCTCGTCGAGTCGTTACTGGAAGATGACCCGTTCATGCCTTTGGCGGAGGACGCGCTTCGCGAAGGTCAGCTCGACGAACTGATGGAGCGCCTGAGGGATGATGATCTTCGCGCCGTATGTGACTATCGGGCGGCGCTGCGTCGGGCGCGCCGACGTTTCGAGCGGATCCTGACGCAACTGGATCCGACGGGGCCACCGCCCGAGGAGTGTCCTCGAATGTCGGATACGGCTGGTCCGATGTTCGAGTATTTCTGGCAGTCTCGCGATCGGCTCTTTGGGCAATATCTGGAGCAGCGTTCGACACCGGATCTGCCGGTGGCGGTGTTTGTGCATGGGCACACACACCTGCCTGATTATCGGCAGGGAAACTTCACTCGCGTTGAAGCTGGACGGGCGTATGTTGTCGATGGGTTCTCGCCCGTGCGGAATGCGGTTGCTCCGGTGGTTATCAATGGGGGGGCGTGGCAACGTACGGTTACTCCGGTTCAGCTTGATCGGTTTGTCCGGGAGCGTGGGCAACTGGACGAGGAAACACTGGGAAGTTTGCGCCTCGAACAACTTCCACCTTGTTACAGTTTTGTTCAGATAGACCCCTACGTGGACGAGCCGGAGCCACCGTCGCTTCGCTATTGGCGCCAGGACAGAGACGGGAGATGGGGCATGGCCCGTGGATGTGGACGAGGACTTACCGAAGTGTCCCCGCCGTGACGAGGCCTCGGACGGTTGTGTGGCAGGTGCGCCAGTCCAGAGCGTCTAAAGATTGACCTGCCGGGACCTGGCCTGGGTGTTGCCACGGTGGTGGCGTGAGCGACGGGCACCCGCGTTCACTGAAACGACGTCCCGCTAGGCGGGGGATGCCTGCCGTAAGTTGTGATATGCCGGATAGGGTTTTGATCCCGCCGTCCCGCGCGGGAAGAGAGGGAGCGTCCATGCGGAGAGTACGGAATACGCGGCAATGGCTTCTGGTGATGGTAGCGGTGGCTGGTATGGCCGCCGGCTTGAAGGGAGGTGCCGCTGACCTCCCGCAAATCCCAGGAGTGCCGACAGCAGAGCCAGAGACCGTTGGAATGTCGTCAGAGCGCCTGGAGCGGATCGACCGGGTCATGCAGGCCTATATCGATCGGCAGGAAACGGCGGGCGTCGTCACGTTGGTGGCCCGCCGCGGCAAGGTCGTACATTTCTCGGCGTTGGGCGAGCGAGATGCCGAGCGTGGCACGTCGATGACCCACGACAGTATTTTTCGAATCGCCTCGATGACGAAGCCTATCGCCTCGGTGGCGCTGATGATGATGTACGAGGA
>CAZPZZ010000149.1:0-2135 GCA_964591245.1 uncultured Vicinamibacteraceae bacterium
TTTGATTTTCTCGCGGTAATGGAGCGCATGGCCGAGCAGGAAGCTGTGCAGCGAACGAAAGGCCAGCTCATCGACCTTCTTGAGAAGGAAGGCGAGGTCTGGGCGACCTTTCTCGAGGGGTTGCCCGAGTCGTTTCTTGCGGAGTCCTTTGCGATGCCTCCCGGAGCGACACCAGCCGCGAAGAGTCGTTTCGAAATGCTGCTGTCGGTCAAGGAGCATGAGATGCACCATCGGGGACAACTCATGTATCTCCAGCGGCTCTTGGGCCTTGTGCCACACCTGACTCGCGCCAGGGAAGAGCAGATGGCGGCGATGTCGTCGTCGCAGACCTAGACAGTCCAAGCCGGTCGTTGGGATGGCTGGAAGGCAGGAATCAGTTTCCATGTTGGTTCGCCGGATTGCGATCCACGGAAAGGCGTTTTAACTGGATGAGTGAGCTTACGGTCACTGACGTTTTCACGAAGCAGATTCCCTCCCGTCTTGCGGAGGAGCCGGACCTGGTTCGTCGGATTGACGGTTCCTATCAGTTTCGCCTGACCGGCGACGGTGGAGGCGACTGGCTGGTCGATCTGACCCGGGAGTCGGATCATTGCCTTCAGGCGACGGTCGACGATGCCGGTGTGACAATTACCATGTCGGTCCCGGATTTCCTCGGTCTTGTCCAAGGCCGACTGAATGGTCGAATGGCCTTCATGCAGGGCAAGCTGAAAGTCGACGGAGATTTCTCACTCGCAATGAAGCTTCAGGAACTCCTCGGTTAACGGAGCAGCCACAGAACGCCGCGTTCCGTTGTTTAGCGGAAGATCGAGCGTGCGTAGAGACACCTATCGCGCGTCGCAACGTCCTTCTCCGATTCAGTCGATCAGGAAAACCCCTTCGATTTCAACCGAGACGTTGGATGGAAGGGAGTGCACGCCCACGGCGCTACGAACGCCCATCCCCAGGTCTGGTCCCCAGAGGTCGCGAAACAATTCGCTGCTGCCGTTGATGACCTGAGGGTGCCGAGTGAAATCGGCGGTGCAGTTCACCATGCCGAAAAGCTTCACGACCCTTGTGATTCGATCTAGCGAACCGAGTGCGTGCTTGGCTGTGGCCAGGACGCAGAGAGCGGCTTGTCGCGCAGCCGCGTGTCCGCCCTCGAGGTCGACTTCCTCGCCCACCCGTCCAGTCATCAAGGACCCGTCGGAGCGCCGCGGAAGGTGCCCTGAGAAATAAGCGTACGTGCCAACTTCCAATAGGGACTGATAGACACCACCCGGTCGAGGAGGGGGTGGCAGCGAGCACTTCAGTTCGACGAGTTTGGCTTCGATTGTCATGGTCAGTCCATTGGCGTGGTCAGTGTCTACTTGAGGGGCAGAGTTAGGACAACCGTTAACCCGAAAGGTCTGGGCAGGAGGCCCAGAGCAGCAGCCCACTGCCGGTGCTTCCGTTCTCTCGAATGCCTCTGGCAGGAGCAGGTGTCCGCTGGCAACGCAGGTTGTGCGGCAGGGAACGTGTAGCCATCCGGCGGTGCGGATGGGGCCTCGTGTTGGGGGGCCGTGATTCCGTGAGGATTGCCGGGGTGGACATGTGCTGGACACCGAAGCCAGCGTCGACGCTGCCGGTGCCTGCCATCCGTATGGACCCCAGGCACGTGGGATGCGCTGGTCTCTCGTGTCGAGAGACCAGCGCCGGACCGCACGTGTGGTGGGTTATTGCTCCTGCTGCTGGGAGGCTTCGGCGTCGCGTGCACGGGCACCACTCAAGATGTTGGTCATCCCGTAGTTGCCTTCGTGGCAGGAGTATTCGACGAGTTCGTACTGGCCGTCGTCCAGATCCCACCGGAACATGCCCGTCCACGGACGGGTCCATACCGTCGAGTCGTCGAGGGTGAATCGGTATTCGAGCGTCACGGGGCTAATCCGCGTATAGCGCTCGGTTAGCGTGAGATTCTCACTGGAGCCACGGAACGAGGCGCCACCATTGAAGTTTGTGGTTTCGACCACGAGTGTGTTTCCGTCCCAGCGGCCACGGGCGTTGCCTTGATAGGACGTTATGTCTTCTCCGAGCTCAGGATAGGGGGTGGTCGGAACCATCCGTGGCTCGTGAATCATTTCTCGCATGATCGAGACAAAGCCCGGGCCTTGCACGATCTG
>CAZPZZ010000149.1:2235-10082 GCA_964591245.1 uncultured Vicinamibacteraceae bacterium
GCTCGTGAATCATTTCTCGCATGATCGAGACAAAGCCCGGGCCTTGCACGATCTGGAGGCCGTTGTTGTAACCGCCGGGGGTCGGTATGAGCCCTCTGGTGATGCAGCGGACCCACGTCGAGAGGTCTTCCGGACCGGCTGGGGTGACTGATCGCCGCGGTGCCCGTTCGTCGCCAGCGAGGGCGGGGGCGCGTTCGGCGGCCACGCGCGCAGGCAGCCGCCCGTCAGGAGGAGCGATGACCATTGCTGCTTGAGTGGAAACGGCCGATCCATATTCCAGTGTTGTGTCGCGCCACTCGCGTTCGTAGCCCCAGATGCCGCCGAGTAGCCGTCCTTCGTGACGGGCGATTGCTTCTTCGGCGGTGACTTCCTCGTCGGCGTCAACGCCTTCTGGGCGCTCGAATGGGATACCTACCGCCGAACTGCTCGTCCAGATTCCCTGTAGGTCCGGTTCACCCCAGGGGGTGTGTGGGGCATCGTAGGGCGCGAGTGTATCGGCCGTCAGAATCGTGGAGCCGATGTCAGACTCGATGCCTGCGAAGCCCGATTCCACGACGGCTACCCGCACGTTGTCTGGACCGAAAAGGAACGCACGTTGGGCAGAGGTGCGGGCTCCCTCGGGTACGGTCGGTTCCTGCTCGAAGCGCACATCTTGCCGGCGGAACTCGACCGCCGCGCTGTCGAGGTCATCCACGACAAAGGCAATGTGGTCGATCGCGCGCTCCACAGTGCGGCCAGGAATGCCTTCGGCGTTTTGGGAGACGAGGAACCAGACATCACCGAAGCGCAATCCGTCCAGTTGGTCCTTCAGGCGGGCCGGGGTGCCACCCATGACGTCGCGATACCAGGCCAGGGTTTCGTCGGGGTTGACGGCGCTGAGGTGTACTTGGTGAAAACCGAGGATATCAGGATCCTCCACGAGTTCAATACGCGTGCCCCAGGGATCGAAGATATAGGCCTGTTTGAAGAGGCCCGGCACGTCGCGCCAGGTCGAGCCATCATCGTTCCGTTGGAGACGGACTCCAGAGCCTCGGACGCCGACCGATTCGAGCTCAGCCATACGTGCGGGCAGATCCGCCACAGAGAATCCGATGTGGTCGACGCCGGTTCCCTGGCTGCTGCCCGTGGTGGTTTGGGGCACGAAGACGACCTCGACTCCATAGCAATCCGCGGCGTCGTTGCGGTCGGTAAGGGGTTCGCAGCCCATGTGCCGGGTATACCAGTCGACAGCCTGCAAGGGACTCGGCGAGGTGATATGGACGCTATGGTAATCGGCCGCGGTGACGAGGCTGGGCGCAGCCAGCGTGCCTGAGGCGAGAATTGCAAGAAGGACTCGGTTCCGGATCATGGTTTCCTCCGTCGCGTCATGCGAACAGTCACCCCAATTATAGCCGCCGTGGCCTGCCTTCGGGAGTCTGCGCGGAATGTTCTTCCGTTGCCGACGGTACCGGCGTTTGGTGGTTGCACTTCTGCGTGGATCTGTCACACACTCCGTGGTGTTTCCGGTTGTCACGACGTTGCGATGAGGAGGGATGAAGTCTATGCGGTTGGGCGCTTGAGGGTTCATTACGATTGGCACGCTCTGCTGGACGTTTCAGGCCGTAGCGGCGGCCCAGCTTTCAGGGGCGCGGGACTTCGATGCCGAGATTGAGGTCGCGCTCCGTGCAGCCAAGACGGCGGCCGGATTCGAGTTTCTGGGAACGCTGTCTCGTCTCTGCCTGCTGCCGGCAAGCGGGGGAGTCAATACCAGCGACAGGGTGCCACGCTATGTAAGTGACCCGTCGACGCGGCCACGCCGCGAGTACTGGTACGCCGAGCCCGCCCGGGTATTCGACAACCTATTCTTTGTCGGCGGGAGAGTTCACACGTCGTGGGCGCTCGTTACAAGCGAGGGAATCATCATTATCGACACGATCTACCCGTACAACTCCGAGGAACTGATCGTGGGAGGACTCGAGCGTCTAGGACTTGATCCTCACGATATCCGGTACGTGGTGATCTCCCACGCGCACGGTGACCATATCGGAGGGGCGCAGATGCTGCAGGAGCGCTACGGAGCAGAGGTGGTCATGGGGGGCGCGGATTGGGAGTTGGTTGAGACCTACCCGAATCGATACGCGTCAATGGCCCCGACCCGCGAGATTGTGGCGACCGATGGGATGGAATTGACACTCGGGGAAACGACGCTCACCGTGTGGGAGACTCCAGGGCATACACCGGGAACGCTGTCCTATACCTTCCCCGTCTTCGACGAGGGACGGAGGGTACATGTTGCGTACTCGGGCGGTACGGCCTTTAACTTTGTCAACGATTCCCCGGAGCCGGGAATTGAAAACTTTCAGATCTATATCGAATCTCAGCAGCATATCGCCGCAGAGGCGGCAGCCATTGGAGCGACGGTTCTCCTGTCGAACCATTCGGAATTCGACAACGCGGTCAGTCGGAATCGTATGCTTGCGGGGCGAGGTGATGGACCCCATCCTTACGTGATCGGTGAGGAGTGGGTGCAGCGGTATTTCCAAGTTATGGAAGGATGTGCCAGGGCGGCGCAACTTCGGCTGGAAGCGCGCGCCGCGATACGCTGACGGGAGCGGTTGAATTCATGAAGTCCGATGGTCATGCCGGTGAAAGGAAGGGTCTCCATGTTGAATCGAGGGGTTAACTGCCTTGGTGTTCTGAGTACGCTGATCGCACTGTCGACATCGGGGCCGGTACTTGCACAGGATGTCGCCGGGGAAACAGGTGGAGACGAGGCCTCCTATACCGCGCCACGGACGTCGTATGGCCAGCCGGACCTGCAGGGGTTTTGGAACCATCAGACCTATACCCCCCTGGAACGTCCCGATGGTGTGACGGGCGAATTTTATTCGCTTGACGAGGTGATGGCGCTCGAGGAGTCGCGTGCGCGAGGCGAAGCCCAGCAAACCGTTCCTGGTACGGTGGCCGACGTGCACTATGACAACAGTCAATTCATGCTCGATCGCAGTCAGACTGGCTTCGCGCGTAACTTACGCACGTCTCTCATTGTGGACCCGCTCGATGGAAAGATTCCTCCGGTGAACGCAGAGGGGCGAGAACGCATCGCGGCTCGCGCGGCGGCGCGTGCGGCAATGGGGGGCAAATACGACCGCGCCGAGAACAATGATCTTGATGACCGCTGCCTCATGAGAAATGCCGGGCCGCCCACTTTGAATGCGAATTACAACAGCAATCAACACATTGTCCAGGGGCCGGGATGGGTGATGTTTCTCGTTGAGGAGTCTCATGACGCGAGGATCATCTCTCTAGATGGGCGCGAGCAGCCCCCCGATGCGCTTCGCCAATGGATGGGGGTGTCTCGTGGCCACTGGGACGGGGATACGTTGGTGGTCGAGACAACCAACTTCAATGGGAAGAATCCATTCCGGGGACAATCCAGCAAGCAGTTACGGGTGGTTGAGCGGTTTACGCGGGTTGCCGACGACCGGCTTCTGTACAGATTCACGGTGGAGGACGAGGCGACGTGGAACCGGCCCTGGACAGCGGAAATGCCTATGTGGAAAAGTGTCGGCCCCCTGTTCGAGCATGCCTGTCATGAAGGAAATTACGGGCTATACAACACCTTGGCCGGTGCCAGGTTCGAGGAGCAGCAAGCGGCCGAGAAGGCTACGCAGGAACGATAGCGTTCGTAAGGGCAGCCGAGCCGCGAACTCGTGTACGGGTGTCAGGCGGACAACGCAAGGCAGAGCGCGGACCGGGACGGGATCGGATGCATTGGTGCATGTGGAGTGGACAGAGGGAGGAGTTCTCGATGAGGTCTGAAATACGTAGGGGCGTAACGGTGTTTGTGGCCTGGATGATAGTGGTGGGGGTGCCCGGCCTCGTGCTGGCTCAGCCGGTGTCTGCGCCGATGAATGAGCATCCGAATCCGTACACGACCGTCAACGATCACTTTGAGCTGCCGGAGGGGCGGACCTGGGGGTCGACCAGTGCAGTCGGCATTGATCCGGACGGTGTTTCGATTTGGGTTGGGGAACGATGCGGCGCGAACAGCTGCGCCGAATCGGACCTGGACCCGATTTTAAAATTCGACAAGGACGGCAATCTCGTTCAGAGCTTTGGCGCCGGAATGTTCATCTTTCCCCACGGATTCCATGTCGACAAGCAGGGAAACGTGTGGGTGACCGATGCGCAGGGACCAAGAGATCGGGGCGCGGCCTATGAGGGGAAAGGGCATGCGGTCTTCAAATTTAATGCAGACGGCGACTTGCTGATGACGCTCGGCCGACCGGGCGTCGCGGGCGATGGGTCCGGGCCACTGTTGAACGAGCCCAATGATGTCCTTGTTGCACCGAATGGAGACATCTTCGTGGCAGAAGGGCATAGCGGACAGGGAGCGAACGCGAGTTGGGATACGGTCGCTCGAGTGGTCAAATTCGACCGGCAAGGTAATTTCATCAAATCCTGGGGAGGGATCGGCACCGCACCCGGTCAGTTCCGGACCCCCCACGGGTTGGCGATGGACTCGCGGGGGCGCCTCTTTGTTGCCGACCGGGGGAACGTGCGCATTCAGATCTTCGACCAAGATGGGAATTTCATCGATCAGTGGCGCCAGTTCAGCCGCCTGAGTGGGATTTTCATTGACGAGAATGACAATCTGTATGGTGCGGATTCCGAGTCCAGTCCGACGTCAAATCCCGGTTGGGTTCGGGGCATTCGGGTGGGCAGTGCGGTGACTGGTCACGTACGGTATTTCATTCCAGATCCGGATCCCGTCCCACGCGGCACCACGGCCGCGGAGGGCGTAGCTGTGGACGCCGCGGGGAATATCTACGGAGCGGAGGTGGGGCCGCGTCAGCTGGTCAAGTATGAGCGGACGGAGCAATAGCAACACGGTGGCGGGATGGGGGGCCCTCCCGCCATGCCTTTTCAGACATTGGCGGATGTGGGCGTCCTGCGACGGACCGTATCTGCGCCGTTGCGTCCCCTTGCTTTCCTGTCCTGACCAGGACGGTACCAAAACGAGGTGATTCGTTGATTGTGTCACCCCGTTGATTGCGCGGACCCGGCGTAGGGTTAGTTGGCAGCAAGATCTGCTGCTCATGCCTAACGATTGCGCCTCGATGGGTGAGAGGCGAGGCACGCAGCGCGGGTGGCGCTTCCGGCGGAATCCGGTGTCGATTGGAGGATGCGGCATGGATTCCTGGAGCAGGGCCGAGGAACGGTGGGGGTGTGGCTACCTGAAGGTGTTCGCGACCTGGGAAGAAATCAGCAAAAATATAGACAGAAAAAAACGAGTACACTGCATCATCAGTTACCGGACAGCGGGAGGTGCTATGCGGAACTTTGTGGTGACGTTGGCGTCGGTCATTGCGTTGGGGACAAGCACATTTGCGCAGGAGCGATGGGCGCAAATTGATCTTGAACCTGAAGGCATGGAATACCGCCTGATGAACGAGGATGGTGCGACGATAATTCTAAGCTGTCAAGCGCAGGGTATTCTTGCGGGCTTTGCGTTTCCCGAGGCCCTCGAGGAGACGGAGCGAGCGACGGTTCGGTCCATTCCTGGTCAGCGCCTGAATGTCCGACTTGTGCCGATTAACGAGCAGGTCGTGCAAATTTGGGGCCTGGCGGGAACCCGGAACTTGTTGTCCCTAATTCGTCAGGCCCCGCGTCTGTACGTGCGTGTTGGAGGTGAATCGGCGATGTTTCGAACGGCGGGAAGCTATCACATTGTCGATGGGTGTTTTGAACGCCAGCAAGACCTGCCTGGCGACATTGCTCCAATCGGGCAGGCACCTTTGCCGTCCCCCTGCTTGAGTTCACCAACGGCTGGCCCGTGCCTTGGTAATACGCAGCAGCCAGAATAGGTCTTCGCCGTGCAGGGCCCCGCAGTCATTCCGGGGGGGCGCAGCAACTGGCGGATCCTACGGGCAGGGGATGGCGGCGGTTGCGAGTTCACGGGCTCGCATCTGCCTCCGGGCAGCGCTCACGTAGACCGTGCCTCCGACCGTGATCAGGAGGCCTCGGAAGCTACGGCCAGGTGTGCGATAGTGCGCGTCGGTCGATTCGCCCTCTCGTCCCATCCTCCGCTTCCCTTCAGCGTTGACAGCATGAATCGAAAGATGGGAATGAGAGTTGGCGCGCTGGTCACAAGTGTGGCGGTGGCCTTTGGGCTTGGCGAGGCAGTGACACGGGTGGCCGTTGCAGACCCCTGGAATCAAGACGCGGTGCCGAATACCGTCAAGCAATACGACCCGGAGTTGGGGTGGTCTCTGGTGCCTGACAGCGGGGGAGTATCGGAAGCGACGGGACGACGCGTGGAGTATCGCATCAACTCGCATGGGTTTCGAGGGCGAGAGTATGACTTCAGGAAAGAGCCAGGGGTCGTGCTTCTCGGCGACTCCAATACGTTTGGCTATGGCGTCCTCGCCCGTGAACTGTAGAATTTTCTCGACGAGCATTTGGCGACGACGCTTTCTCTCGAATTCTCCAGGACGCAATACAAGGCGTTTGAATAATCCGACGGCCGAGTTGCTGACGCTGTACCCGTTAGCGGAGAGGACGGGAAGGCGCGCGATGAGAGTGCCTAGGGTCTTGCCCGGATGCGGGATTCTACACATGTGCTGGCCTCAATGAGGCCCCACATCTGCCGCTGCAACTCCTGAAACTCATCATCGGCTAGAAGAATTTCCGTGAAGTCGTAATAGCTATCCACATCGATGTGTTCTTCGGCGAAGAGGATCTGGTCGACGGGTTCGGCCAGTGATTGAAAGCCATTCATCCAACGCCCGCTCCTCGCCGACATCTGCGCACCGGGGTATCTCTCTGCTACGAGAGCGACCATGGCCTCTGCGATCAGGAGTGCAGGGGCGTCTTGGCCAGGCGCGATGTTACAGACGCGTTGAAAGACGAGCGGGTGCTCGGCCTGGGTGACGCCGGCTGTCGGCGAAAGTCCTATGACGAACATCAACCCGAGTATGGCCGCCAGGAGCTTCATGAGGTTGTCCTTTCCAGATGGTGCAGCCCGCGAGCAAGTATCACATGAGATGATTCCCACAGGAATGGGCGTACCGCGATTTTTTGGCGGAGTAGCAGTGCTCCTTGGCGTGTTAACGGCGGCGTCGGTTCCGCGCCTGTCGTCGCAGACGATGGGGAATGACGGCGCTGCAGACCGACCAGTGCTTGTCGAGCTTTTTACCTCGGAAGGGTGTTCAAGTTGTCCGCCTGCGGACGAACTCCTGATTCGATTGGAGCGTGCGCAACCCGTTCAGGGCGTGGACATCATCGCGATGAGCGAGCATGTCGATTATTGGAACGAGCTGGGCTGGCGAGACCCGTATTCGTCGACAGCGTTTACCGAGCGCCAGGAGGATTATAGAAGGGCTTTCGGCGCACCGGCGAGCTACACGCCGCAGATGGTTATTGACGGGCGTGCGGCATTCGTCGGAAGTCTGGAGAACGAAGCGAGAGCGGCGATAGCCGTGGCAGGCGTAGAGCCGAAAGCGTTGTTGCGGCTCGAGTTCCACGAGGATGAGGCGGCCGGCACCCAGCGTGTGGACGTCCACGTGGCCGATATTCCGGGCGGGGACGCCGGGGCGCTCGAACTGTGGATGGCGATCGCCGAGACGAATCTGGTCTCGAACGTATCGCGGGGAGAGAATGCTCGTCGACGTCTTCGTCATACTGCCGTCGTGCGACGGTTAGATCTGGTCGAGGTGCTGGCGCCCGTCAGCGGGTCGACGTACCGTAAGGCGATACCCCTGACAGTGTCTCCGGACTGGGACCGCGGACAACTTCGCGTTGTGGTGTTCCTGCAGCATGCGGTCCTGCGACACGTGCTTGGCGCAGCGCAGGTCCTCTTGGTT
>CAZPZZ010000150.1:0-9974 GCA_964591245.1 uncultured Vicinamibacteraceae bacterium
GGTTCCACCACGCTGAACGACAACATCATGCCGGCCTCGAGATGTTCGGCGATATGGCAGTGCGCCATCCAGCGACCAGGATTTGACATCTCGACCAGATAGTCCACCGTCGACCCCACCGGCACCAGCGCCGTGTCCTTCCAGACGAGGTTCTCGTTCGGCACGCCGTCAACGGAGAGGACCAGGAAGCGCTGCCCGTGGATGTGGAAGGGATGCTGCATGGGGTGAATCGTCCCTGGGTCGTTCACGACCCGAATCTTGACCACCTCGCCGACCGTGAACTGCCACTCGATGTCCATATTCTCGCGACCCGTGTCCAGGTCTCGGAGAGTCCAGTGCACCTGTTCCGCACTCGAGAGCCAATTCATCATGGGCATCGCGTCGTTCCACTCTAGCGGCGGCGCATACAACCCGGCTTCGAACTCCATCGCGCGCACGATGGCCAGCGGGAGGTTCTCGATGTCCAGCGTCAGCGCGAGCCGGTGATCGACCGGACGACCAAAGTACTGCCGATAGCGATCAATATCGGCCCCGACATCGTCGTGCTCGCGCAGTGACTCGAACGTGTCCGTGTGGTCCTCCGGAGGGCTCCCCTCCTTCACGATGACCGTACCAAGCCGGTCGGTGCGCGCATAGAACTCGCCACGAAAGTCATCGATCGCCTGCACGGCGTTGGTGATGGGAACTTCCCCCGGTTCATCGAATTGCACTTCGACGATGTAGCGCTCGGCTGGCGCGATCACCACCGAATGCACCCACGCCTCCCGTTCGAATTTGCTGACATCTGAACCGATAAGCTTGATGGGAGCGCCCCCGAACACAACATTGTAGGTTCGCGTATTCGCTACGTTCGTCAGATAGAACCGCACCACCGCGCCCCTGGCAACCTCCAGGCGATAGTCAGTGGCGCCGTTGACGAGCATGACGTTCCCGAACCGGCCCATGAGCGCATGAGTCGCCGTTTGCTCACCAAACGGGATCAGTCCGAGATCATCCATCAGCAGATCATCGAGAAGAAGGGTCTCCTCGCGGTTGACTGCGTTGTAGTAGTCCCGTTCAGGCGCCTCGACGAGCAAGTTGCCGTACAACCCGAGATCCTGCTGACGGTCCTCTCGCATATGTGGGTGATACCAGTAGATGCCAGCATCTCGAAACACCAACTCATAGCGAAACGAGTCGCCGGCCGCAACCGGTTGCTGGGTGATGTTGGGTACGCCGTCGAAACGATTATCGAGACGAAGGCCATGCCAATGCACGGTCGTGTCGTGCGGGATCTCGTTGGTGAAATTCACCACAATGGTCGACCCACGCGGCGCGCGAAGCAGCGGTCCTGGATACATCCCGTTGTATCCGTACATGACCAGCACCTTCCCGTTAATCGTCCGGCGCACAAGGGACGCCGTCATCTCAATGACGGCGCCATCCGCCACGTCGAGGATCGCGGCCGGGACGGCTTCTGGGAGTGAATTGGGGTCGACGTCCACTCCCGCGAGGAATGGATCAACCGTGGGGTTCGCGCCCATCAACTCCGGCAGCATCGGCATTGGCCGATCCATCGGGGGCATACGCCACGCAGCCGGTTCCGTGGCGAGCGAGTGCCCCATCGGAGGAGATTCGACCCGCCGCTGACCGGACGCCGTCGACGCCTCGGCCCCCGTGTCCAACGAGCTGGCCGCGTTCGGCGCCGGTTCGTGCCGTGACTGCGCCGTCGCCGGCAACCCAGTCAGGATCAACAGGATGACACAGGTGCCAAGTCGCCTGGGCGCGGCCGGAACACTCATCAGCGGGTCCCGATGCCACGCACAGGAGCATCGCCGAAGCCGTACCTCGCGCAGGGTTCGTTCTCATATGGCCCGTGTCCGGCGAGTGTATGCATGAAACCACTCCGCGAGACGCCGCGTGACACGATAGGCCCGCTCCACGACGTCGTCACAAATTCGCCCTCGGGTTCCAGGGTCAGAACGACTAGATACTTGTTCCAGTCAACAACGCCCCCAACCGAACCATGCTCGTCAAGCACCCCGAGTCGTTTGACCTCGTCAATCTCCGGGGTGGTGACCCACGCGGTATAGTTCCCGCGCTTCGGAGGTCGCAGACGCTCGAAGGTCACCCTCACGTCGTAGATGTATCGTCCCTCGGCCGTGACTGCGACGCCGAACGGAGAACGCGCGAACGACGCGTATGCCACACCTCGTGACCGACCGGTTCCTGGAACCCGACCAGTCTTGACCATCTCGATGGCGTAGGTCGCATTCGAGAATGGAAGAACCATCTGGCGACACGGCACCCCGGGCCCAACAGAGTTGCCGACGGCGACCACCGGGATGCCTCCGAGCAGAGCCGCCATCGTCACCGCCGCCACCACACCAGGCACCGCCACGGGAACCCGGCCCCGCCCCTTGCGCATTACGGCCCCTCCGGGCCGTGGTCCCAATCCTGCGCACTCGAAACATTGGGCACTCCCCACTGCTCGCCGTCCCATCCCTGGAAGCCTGCCATACGAAACGTCCAGAACCCCGTCGTCATATCGCTGACAGTGATCAGGCCATCGGCGTTTCGGACATCCACGCCAAAGGCACCATTGAACATCGGATACCGGCGCGTATTCGGCGGCCCCACGTAGGTGTCGTAGTAGGCCACCGTCACCGGATTGTGAGGATCCATCATGCTGAACACCTGCAACCCGTCGAGATATCCCGACACGAACACGTAGGGATACCGCACTTCATGGTTGTGTGTCAGATTTTTCCAGTCAGCGGTCCAGCCCGAGATCGGCCGTGAAATGTTCCGCACCTCGCCGCTGAGCCCTGGCTCGAGATCAAAGATGCGCAGCGGTGCAAATTGATACTCCGTCTCGGCGATGACGTAACGTCCGTCGGGCATCGGGGTAAAGGTGTGCCCGCTGCGGACACCCCTGATACCGGTGAGGGTGACGAGTAGTTCTGGCTGCTCTATATCCGAGATATTGTAGACATAGTAGCCTCCGGTGCCTCCCCCGTAGAACCGATCTTCTCCCGTGTCCGGATGATAGCCGACGTAAAAGTCGTGGTACCCACGTCGGCCGTCGACCGTATCCCCAACAGGAACCCGGCCGATCAGCGCCTCGTCCAGCCGTCCCTCCACGACCATCCCTAGGTCGTACACAGCGGCGTAGGGCGCGGAAATGGTCGTGAACAGCAAGACCCGTCCGCTACTGTGTTTATAGATGAATATGTTATGAAAACCACCTGGCGCATCGGGCCTGCGAAGCCGGGCGACCTCCGTGACACCCGCCGCGTCCGGCAGACTGGTGACGTCGACCACCACCGCTCCCAGGTCGCTATCCGGCCCCCCCTGACCAAATTGCAACGACTGCACGTAGTAATAGCGCCCCGCCCACTTGAAATGCTTGACGTCCATTCCCCCGGTACCGAGGTGCAGGTCCTGGTTCTCGACCCGCCACCGGTAGATGACCCGCGGCCGCGACGGATCCGAGATGTCGATCACGTCCGTCCCTTTCTCGCCCTCGTCCCCGTAAACCATGCGGGCCACGTAGGCAAACGGCCGGGCCAGGTCCTGCTCGACGTCCATGTCTGCCACACTGAGCCGTGGTCCCAGGGGAAGGTGCCCCACTACCTCGACATTTCCGCTTCCGGGGTTGTCGGGCGTCCAGAGGGCGACACCCTGACCAGATACCCCAGGTTCGACGAGCAGGACGATCGCCACGACAAGGCCAGCCATCGCCAGAATCGGATTACGCTTCTGCACGCTTGCACCTCGCAGGATTTGGAAACGAGTCAATGGGGCACCTTGCCCGTAGAAGATCCGTCCCTCACGGCTCAGAGCCCTCACATCAGGCCAACAGCACACGCACCGCCCACCACGCGTCTACTCATCACGCCACGCGACATGGGCACGACACGAGACGGCCGGTCTCTGGCTCAGTTCACGATTAGGGCACCCAACTGCACATCACCGTGGGAGCGAGCAACGTGTTCTCGCAGCAGGTCACGACCAAGGTCGCCATCGAAGTCTCGAAAGGCGGCATGAATGTGATTCGGATCTTCTTGTGTGTTGTCGAACTCGATCAAGAAGTTCTCGCCCTGGACGCGATAGTAGGCCACCGCCCCGCGTTCCGTCGGTCCCGCCCACGCAAAATAGGTATCGTCCAGCCCACCATCCCGAACGGCCCGACGGCGCAACGCCGCGATGTCGTCAGCCATAATCGACACGTACGAGCCGATCACGGCCGCCAGTTGTTCACGCTGCGCCGGCGAGAGCGCCGAACCCGGGATCCCGATCGGCTCGAGGGGATCGACAACAAGATCAGCTCCCGTCACGACATTGGTAGGAGCGACGTCATCGAAGATCGCCACCTCACGCTGTTCGGCATCCAAAGACGCCAGCAGCGCCCGGGCAGTATCCTCCTGCGCTTTCATCGCGCGCAACCCTTTGCGCGGCCCCGACGGGACCGTCGCCGGATTGGCCCCGAGGAAGGTGGGCGTACTCGCGGTTAACACGCCCTCGACGACCGTAAAGTGCAATGACAGGTGGTGGCCCTCCCAACGCCATCCCCATGTCGCCCCCTCCCCCGGCGCACCGAAGACAGACACCCAGTAGGCATCCTGATCCCGGGCGAACTGTCGATCCTCTCCCTCGACGAGGACGCCCAGAATACCCTCCACCTCCATGATCTGCTGAGCCGTCAGGTAGCCCTCCTGGCTCAAACCAGACCGCAGCAGATCCAGGGCACGCACCTTCTGCCCCGATGTCATCTCGCTGTAGACCACACCGTGACGTTCGAACACTTCAGGTGGAATAAAGTGATGCCTGGAACGTTCTTCGGAATCGAAGCCAAAGGTTGCCTCCTCGCCTTGCTCGCTCGACAACGAGGCCAAGAAGTTTTCCGCCGCCGCCGTCATGACATCGACGTCACGTTGTTGCTGAAGACTCTCTAACGCGACGGTACCACTCAGCGTCACGACGGTAGCCACTAATGCGATCCTCGAACCCTGCATCAATATCCTCCTCTACTGCGTATTCCCGACGCGTCGTTCCGCAACGCCTCGGTAATCCGCCTTCTGTGTGTCACGCACCCCGAACACCCCATCTCGCTTGGTCACGCAGAGCCGGTCCGGCGCCTGCATGGGCGCGTCGCCGTCCGGCGATCAGTCGATAATCGCCTGCATCACGGCGTTTTCAAATGCCGGACGGAGCTCACGAATCGGGGTCTGGATCATCAAGATTGCAACGATCTCATCCCTCGGATCCACCCAAAAATGCGTTCCGCACGCTCCGCTCCATCCATAACTCCCGTCCGAAAGCCGCGAGCCTCCAGCCACGGCATCACTGACCACTCGCACGCCGAGGCCATATCCCTCGCCCCGAAGTCGCCCTGGAAGCGTGTCGGCGATATGTAACCCCGCCATCTGCTCGACCGTTCTCGGACTGAGCAATCTCTTGCCATTTAAGACACCGCCGTTGAGCAACATCTGACCAAACTTCACGTAATCCCCCGCGGTCGAGACGAGTCCGCCTGATGCCCGGTGAAACTTCGGTCGTTGCATGCGGTCGGGGTCGGGATCCAGTTCAACGCCGTCGTCACTTCGCCGGTAGGCGGTCACCAAACGCGATGCCAGTGTGGCGTCCGGGTGGAACGAGGTATCGCCCATCCCGAGCGGGTCGAAGATACGTTCTTGCATAAAGACGTCCAACGGGCGCCCCGACACGATCTCGACGATACGACCGAGCGTCTGGAACCCGGCTCCGGGACTATAGGACCAACGAGACCCGGGCTGAAACTCGAGAACGGTCTGGCCGAGCCGCGGCACGTAGTCCGCCAGGGTCTCGCCCGGTCGCTGGGCAATCGGCCGCTCGGACGCATTACTCATCGGGCCACTCACCAGCCCAGAGGTATGCGTCAGCAGATCACGCACGGTCACCGGTCGGAGTGCCGGCACACTGTCAACCAGACGCTCGCCATCACCACTTCCCGCTCGCCGGCCAGAGGACGCAACCGCCACGTCGAGCCCGGCGAACTCAGGAATGTATTGCGACACCTGATCGGTAATTCGAAGCTTGCCCTCCTCGACCATCATCATGACGGCCACTCCGGTAATCACCTTCGTCATGGACGCAATCCGGAACACGGCGTCGCGAGCGGTCGCTACCCCACCCTCGAATGCCGTGCGCCCATGCGCCTCAAGATGAGCCACATGACCTCGACGAGCCACCAGGGTAACGGCCCCGCTGATCTCACCGGCGTCAATATGGCGCTGTATCAATTCGTTAATTCGCACGAGCCGCACCGACGACAGCCCAACTTCCTCGGGATTCGCCATCGGCAACGAGGATTCCGCCGCGTGGAGCCAACCCGTCAGTGCAAGTGCACTCACGATGGCAAGGGTCGCGGCGATCGAGCGGGTCCTGGTAGTCATGTCTGAACTCCCACGCGGTAAGTCCGAACGCCGATGCACGCAGCGTATCGGCTTCGTCAGCGGCTTAGGCGGTCGACTGGTTCACGTCAACGACGGGGTCAATTATCCTGGCCGCGGGCGGACGGCCACGTGGTGACCGCAAACGTCTCGCCATGACCAGACAAACGATCCCCATCATACGACTCCCCCGGCACCGGCTCCAATGGGCGCCGTGCTCGGTCGCTCGTGCATTGACAGAGCTGCCGACTCCAACCGGCGTCCACCATCGGCTACTAGCGCAACACCCAACGACACTCCATGCGCCGAACCGGACCGCCGCGAAGCGCACGACGTGGGAGGCACGCGAGGTAAGACACCCGATGCTGGCCACACTCTTGCCACTTGCGCTGTAAGATTACCGGGCGTGCGCCGGTCGTGAGCAGCACGCGCCGCGACCAGGAACTAGCCGCACGCTATTCAAGGCAACGGCTGGAATTGCGTTACCATCGACGCTCGTAGGCGGTTCTGGATCCGCCGCGTAGTGAGGAGAGACACATGGCTGGACGACCAGGCAGTACAACCGCACAGAATCAACGCGAAAGCCGTCGGCGCTTCTTTAAGCTGCTGGCAGCAAGTCCCCTGCTCGCGGCGGCCTATCCCGGGCTGCCGTCCAGTTGGCAAGACGCCATTGCCAAGGAAGCAGTACGCGCCACGTCGGCCGGGCCGCGCCCGGCGGGTATTCCCTGCCCGGATTGCGGGGCCGAGATGGTATTCCCGACCCAGGCCCACGCACCGCTGGCTGGCCAGGAATCCGCGAACCCGCTTGCGCTCGACCCTAACCGGTTTCTGGAAGGGCAGCTTACAGGGCAGGTCCTCGACTCTCCGGAACAGGCCGTCAATGTCTGGGACATGGAGATGACAACCCACGCAAACAACCTGGCTGAGCACTGGGCCTATCTACACCTCGGGGTCGATGATCTCGAGACGCGTGTGGCGAATCGAGAAGGCTTCAACCGCATCGCACTTCGTCCAAGGCGCCTCGGTCA
Source organism: uncultured Vicinamibacteraceae bacterium (assembly GCA_964591245.1). Classification (GTDB taxonomy): domain Bacteria; phylum Acidobacteriota; class Vicinamibacteria; order Vicinamibacterales; family UBA8438; genus CAZPZZ01. The sequence goes on from CAZPZZ010000150.1 coordinate 7,442, forward strand.
GGACACCTCAAACCTGGACACCTCGATCGAACTCTTCGGCAAACGGTACGAGTCCCCGCTCTTCACGTGTCCCGTCGCCGCGCTCCAGGCGTACCACACGCAGGGTGAGGTCGCCGTCGCTCGAGCCGCCCGGGGACAGGGCACGTTCGTGTGCCAATCCCACGCCAGCTCGATGTCCTACGAGGAAATTGCCGAGGGTTACGGTGAGCCACACTGGTACCAGCTCTACATCCGCCCCGATTGGAACGAGGTGACCCGTACGCTGGACCGCGTCGAGGCGGCAGGCTGCGAGGTCCTTGTCTGGACCGTTGACCTGCTTGGTGGTAGCAATCGAGAACTGGTCCGGCGGGCAGAAGGCGTCGAAGGCAAGAGCCCGGCACTGTGCCAGAGCTGCCACAACCATCAAGAGGGCTATCAACGGCCCATGTCTCGGAACATCGAAGGTCCCGCCGGTCCGCGTCCGGCACAAGATTGGGATTACCTCAAGCGGCTGAAGGACTACACGTCGATGAAGGTGCTCGTGAAGGGCATCGTCACGCAGGAAGAAGCCCAACTCGCCGTCGAACACGGCGCGGATGGTGTCTTCGTCTCAAACCATGGTGGCCGCGGGGTCAACATGCTTCGTGGAAGCATCGATGCACTCCCGGAAGTCGTCAAAGCCGTTGACGGCCGCGTCCCCGTTCTCATCGACAGCGGCGTCAGACGCGGAGCGGACATCTTCAAGGCCTTGGCGCTGGGTGCAGACGCCGTCGGCATCGGTCGGCCGCACGTCTGGGGTCTGGGCGCATTCGGACAGGAGGGCGTCGACAAGGTTCTGGACATCGTCCTGGACGAGTTCCGCATGGTCATGCGTCAGACACGCACGACGGCGATCGATCAGATCGATTCTCGATTTGTCATGGAAGGGCGCACCATCATGACCCGGCACAACCGACTCGGTTTTGGGCTCTAGATGCGGCCTTCAGGCCAGCGTGTGGCTGAATTACGTGGCGACCGACCTCCGGAACGGTGCACGCACCGCCGGCCACGTACCGACACACGTTTTGTATGCCTCCTGCTGGTGTTGTGGTTGGGCGTCGCGACGCCCTCCACAGCACTGACCGGGACGCTCCTGGTCGCCAACCGATCCGGCGGCAGTATCACACTCTTTGACCTCGCGACCGAGGTCGAGATCGCGCGTATCCCGATCGGCCCGGTCATTCCGCATGAAGTGCATGTGTCCCCCGATGGGCGCTTCGCCCTGACAGCGGAATATGGACCAAATCACAGCCCTGGACGGCACATCATCCTGATTGACATCGCCACTGCCGAGATCGTGAGCCGCATCGATCTCGGCCCGAACTCTCGTCCTCACACGGCACTCTTCCTGCCGGACGGTCGTCGAGCCGTGGCGACCATGCAGGATTCCGACGAGCTCGCACTCGTGGATCTGGAGCAAGAATCCGTCGTGCGCACGTATCCGACGGGTGGCCGGGAGGGACATATGGTCCGACTCCATCCCGACGGATCACGCGCCTACGTCACGAGTCGCGGAGGCCCCGGCACGCTGTCGGTCATCTTTCTGAACGAAGAACGCCCGCCTGTCGTCCTCGCGACGGGCCCCGGTGCCGAGGGCCTGGACGTCACTCCGGACGGACGGGAAATCTGGGTCGCCAATCGAGGAGGCACCTCGATCTCGGTGATTGATGCCCACTCCCTCGACATTGTGGACACGCTCGAATCTCGACCGGCTGCTGGACGCATCGAGATAGGGCCACGCGGCTTTGCCATCGTGCCCAACGGCGGCCGGGGTTCACGGGTTCCGCAGTACTTACGGCTCTGGGATGTCACGGCACGGCAGATGATCACGGAAGTCCCCCTGCGCGACGGCAAACCGCAAGGCGGCAACTTTGGCGTGCTCATCCAAGACGATTTCGCGTTCGCGAGCGATCCCGATGCGGGAACGATCCAGGTCTTCCAGCTTCCGGAACTCACCGGGCGCCGCCCACTGATCCTTGCCCATGACGCGCCCGACGGTATGGCCTGGTCGCCGATGCGCGTAGAGGTCCTGACCCGGCAGTGACCACGCACGCCAGATCTTCGCGGGCGCTCTCGCCCTGGCCCCCGACCGCACGACACGACTCCACTCCCCCGACTCTCGCACGCCACTCAACGCCCCTAGACGCCAGTGACAAAATGCAGGAACATTGATCGACTGGGCGGTCGCATCCGCGGGCGAATTCCCTGCCCAACACCGGGAAGGTTCTCGCTGCCGGCCTTGTGGGCCCCGTGATAACGCAGAACGCCCTTGACTGCGCTCTTGTCAAAGCATCAATACGGCCTCGGCGGGGGCGGGGTGCCCACCGCGATTGAGGACAATACCAAATGACAATGATTCCCCGAGAAGATTCCAACGTTTGGAATTCCGCGGCCAATCGGCTCGTTCCCGTGATCTCACCTTGATACCGTGATACGCATGTTCGCGCGTAGGCTGGCGCTTCCCGGACCACACCGGAGAACACGATTACCATTGAGCGGTCTCGCGCGCCCCAAA
>CAZPZZ010000151.1:0-9959 GCA_964591245.1 uncultured Vicinamibacteraceae bacterium
GCGTCACGACACCGAGTGCCGATACTCCGGGGTCGTCATCCCGAGGCGGATCGCCATTGATCCCTCAATTCGGACGCCGCCGCAGATAAGTCTTCTCCATGCCGGCCAACATCTCCGTCCAGCAACTCACGAAGGTCTACGATCTCGGAGAAATCCAGGTTCGGGCCCTCCGAGGTGTCTCGGTCGACATCCAAATCGGCGAATTCGTTGCTGTAATAGGGCCGTCAGGCTCTGGAAAATCAACATTCATGCATATCCTCGGTTGTCTTGACCGACCAAGTAGCGGGCACTACTTACTCGACGGGCACGACGTATCAAAGCTCTCGAGGAACGCGCTCGCCGACGTCCGAAACCGGAAGATCGGGTTCGTATTTCAGGGTTTCAACCTGCTCTCCCGAACGACGGCCATCGACAACGTCGAACTGCCGTTGCTCTACAACACCAGTGGACTCCGGGGAACGGATCGTCGCCGGCGGGCAAGAGAAGCACTTGAAGCCGTTGGCCTGGGCGACCGCGCTGGCCATCATCCGAATCAACTATCTGGTGGACAGCAACAACGAGTTGCCATTGCTCGCGCGCTCATAAACGAACCCGCCATCCTCCTGGCAGACGAGCCAACGGGTAATCTCGACACCAGAACGAGCATCGAGGTCATGGACATCTTTCAGCGCTTGAACACCGAGCGTGGCATCACGGTGCTGCTGATCACTCACGAACACGACATTGCCGAGTACGGCACGCGCATCATCGCGTTCCGCGACGGTAAGATCGTCACCGATACCCCTAATGAGACGCGCCGCATGGCCACCGATGAATTGGCCGTGTTACCGCCAGACGACCCAGGAGACGAACACGTGTCCGACCAAGGGGAGAGCGCGTCGAGTTCGGGCCCAACCGTCGCCAACGTGCAAAATCTGATGGCGGAATCTCGAGACACGCGACGTACCAATTCAACGACCCACAGGGAGTAACACACCATGTCCTTTGTGATGATCTTTCGTGTGGCGCTCAAGGCACTCGGCCGCAACAAGATGCGCACGGCCCTCACCATGCTCGGGATGATCATTGGCGTCGCGGCGGTCATCACCATGGTTGCCCTTGGCACCGGCGCGCAGCAGCAAATCGAAGACCAGGTACGCTCGAGGGGCACCAACTTGATTATGGTGCGCGCGGGAAACTTTCGACGGGGCGGGGTCAGCAGCGGCATGGGAAGTTCGCCGAGGCTAAAAGCCCAAGACGTCGACGCGATCCGTGAAGAAGTTGCCGAAGCGCAGTATCTCTCAGCCAGCGTCCGTACGCGCGATCAAGTCGTCGCCGCAGGGCAAAACTGGTTCACGACCATCGAAGGCGTCGACATCGAAATGCCACTGATCCGTTTCTGGGATCAGGATTTCGGTGAATTCTTTACAAGCACTGACGTCGCCAGTGCCGCAAAGGTCGCCGTGCTCGGTTCGGTCGTACGTGACAACCTGTACGGAGACGGCGTAGACCCCGTGGGGGAAACCATTCGCATTCGCAACCAGTCGTTTAGAGTTGTCGGGGTCATGGCCGTCAAGGGATCCGGCGCCTTCGGCGAGGATCAGGACGACGTTGTTTTTGCCCCCTACACGACCGTCCAGCGTAAGCTTCGAGGCCGAGACGGAACCAACATCTCCGGAATTACGATATCGGCACGATCCGCCGAGAACATTGCGGACACGACGGGACAAATAGAGGCGATACTCCGAACCGAACACGGGCTAGTACCGGGACAGGAAAACGACTTCATGGTACGCACGCAGGATGACTTCCTGAGCATGCGGACCCAGACAACTCAGACCATGACGATGTTCACACTGGCTATTGCGGTCGTCTCCCTGATTGTCGGTGGCATCGGCATTATGAACATCATGCTGGTTTCGGTAACCGAACGAACCCGCGAAATCGGACTCCGGATGGCTGTTGGTGCCAAGGGGCAGGACGTCCTCTGGCAATTTCTCGTGGAAGCGATGGCCCTCAGCCTCGCCGGAGGTCTGGTCGGGGTGGGTTTAGGGTTTACTGTGGCCGAAGGACTTACCCGTTTCCTGCAATGGCCGACGACTGTCCCGGCGGACGCGGTAGCTGTTTCTGTGGGCTTCGCTGCCGTTATCGGCGTCGTGTTCGGCTTCTATCCCGCCTGGAAGGGCGCACAGCTAGATCCCATCGAATCCCTACGCTTCGAGTAGCAGCCACACCGGACCGGCTCCTCGGGTCACCTCACGGTGCTTCGCTCTGCTTCTCCTTGCACGAGATACACACACGCGTCCAGGGAATCGCCTTCAGCCTCGCCTCGGCAACCGGTTCGCCACAGTCTCGACACACCCCGTAGGTTCCCTGCTCAAGACGCCCGAGTGCCTCTTCAATCGCCTGCAGGATTTTCGCGTCTGTCTGCTTCAACTTGAGCTGGATGTGTACCTCATTGTTTCCGGTTGCTTGATCGGCCAAGTCACCCTGGCGGCTGCTCGTACCCTCAGTCATCTGGATCGGCTTCGCGCCAGCCCCGACAGTCAATATCTCGGACCGCTTACGCAACAGCGCATCCTTGTAGCGTGCCACGTTCATCGCGACTCCCTACAGATCCTTCACCTATGGATCCTTTGAACTTACCGTTTTACGAGCGATAGTAACCGACACCGTAGACCACCGGTTTCAACGGAATTTGGACGGTGCCGATCCCCCAATGATAATCGCTGAGCGACAAAGATTACCACGACGAGATACGTAGGTAAGTGGAACTCATTCTGTGCGTAAAGCACCTAAGGGACGCTTACGGAGCACGTCAATATTTGCGGTCACGCCAACCACTCCCACCACCACAGTTGTCGTCAGCAACCCAACCACCGTAATCAGGGGAGCCGGATTCCAATTAATCTCCAACAAATATCGGGTCAATCCCCACGTCAACACCATCGATCCGAGTGCGCCGACGGCCCCCGCAATGGCACCAAGCGCACTATATTCGACCGCCAGCATCACCACCACCATCCGACTCGTTGCCCCCAGGGTGCGGAAGATCGCTGTCTCATACAATCGCTGAAACTTCGTCATCGCTACCGAGCCAACCAAAATGAGCACGCCACTGAACAACGCGATACCACCAACGAATGAAATCGCAACCGTGACATAGTCCAGGATACGTCGTACCGTCGCAATCACTTCGAGACCATCGATCACGGACACGTTCGGAAAGTCGGCCATCAAATCGCGCTGCAAACTCGCACGACCGTCGGGCTCCGACGGCCCCCGCAGAAAAGCAATGAAACTGTGCGGAGCCTGATCCAGCACACCGGGCCGAAAAAGAAACATAAACCCACCGCTTCGAGAATCATCCCAATCGACGGCCCGTACGCTCGATACCGTCGCCAGAATTTCTCGGCCCAAGATGTCAAAACGTAACGTGTCGCCAATTTCAAGGCCGAGTCGATCCCGAATAGTCTCCTCGACCGATACTTCGGCGATCTCAGATGTCCCCCGGCCCCAGAACGCTCCGTCAATTACACGTTCATTCTCCTCTAGGTGATCTCGATAGGTAACGGTATATTCGCGTCTCACACCGCGACGACGCACCTCGCCCACCGTATCAAGCGCCGTATCACGTCCTGTGACGCCAGTCACGCGCGCACGCAAGACCGGTAGCAATTTCGGCGGAGCCGCGAGCCGCTCAGCCAGTAATGCACTGACCCCCTCCTGTTGGTCTTGTTGCACATCGATCAGAAACATATCGGGGGTGTCTGCCCTGATCTCCAATGCAAACGCATTCAAGAGATTCAACTGAACCGCGTGAGTACCAATGATGAAAAAACTGCCCAGTCCTACCGCAAGCAGCACGACTCTCGTTTGATTCCCTGGACGGCCAAGATTCAACACCGCATGCCTCAAGGCAAACTTGGCACCAGCACCGAGCGGTTGCATCGCCCGCACGAGGATCTGCCCGATCAGGTGCAGCACCACAGCCACCACGGCGAAGCCACCGCACACCCAAAACCCGGCTTCCCACGACGCTGCCTGCCAGCTTGCCAGGACGACGAGTCCCGCCAGCAGGAGCACCACAACCGCTCCTTGCCACCAATCCCGGATGGGGGTCGTGACCAGCCCCCACCGTAAGAGTGAAAGTGGTTTGATCGCCCGCATCTCCAGCAACGGGCCAATCGCAAACAAAACGGAAATCAGCACCCCAATGCCAACTCCCTGAGCCACCGCGGACAATGTCAGTCCCACTACCAAATCGTCTACACCAGCCGCGACCGATGCCTGCTGGGTCAACGACGACGGGATAACTGCTATGGCGCCCGCCGCTAATGCAACTCCAAGCAGCGCCCCTCCGAGCCCGAGCATCACCACCTGCAACACGTAAATCGAGAGGACCTGCCGACTTGTCGCGCCGACGCACTTCAGGACAGCGACACTCCGAATCCGCTGCTGCACGAAGACCCGGGTCACGCTCCAAACACCGATCCCCCCCAACACCACGACGACAAAACCGATCAAACTTAGGTAATTCTCGGCACGCCGCATATTCCTGGCGAGACGGTCTTCGGTTCGCTGGTAGGACCGAACCCTCACGAACTCCTCGGCGAGCGGCTCGCTCAGCCGATTCACGAGTGCGTCGATCCGCGCATCTGGGACGCGTACGAGCACCTGTCGCTCAGCACGAGTACCCGCCGTAAGAAGTCCAATCTCGCGCAGATCCTCATAATCGATCAGCACGCGTGGTCCGAAACTGAAGGCACCCAGCTGTGCACCGGGCTCTCGCAACATGACTCCTCGAATCTCGAAGGCCCTCTCACCAATGACGAGGTCCTCGCCCACCTTCACGTCAAGCTGGGCCAACAACTCAGGACGCACCAGTGCTCCCCCTTCTTTCAAGAGGTCATGACGATAGGGCTGACCATGCTGGAGCACAAACGTACCGTAGAACGGGAATGCCGCCTCCACTCCCCGCAATTCGATCACCTTGGCGAGTGTCTTCGTCTCGTCGACCGGTCGAACCATGGTGACGGTCTCTATCGAAGCGGTCCGGTCCATATCCGGTTCAGCCTCAAGAGCCTCATCGATGATCGTCACCGCCCGTTCGGACCACGGGCGCTCAGACTCAATGAGAATGTCAGCAGCCGTCAACGCGCGAACCTCTGCCGTCATCGCCACGCTGACTTCCTGAATGATCGAGCGAAGCGCAATGATTGTTCCCACACCGAGCGCCACGCACACGAAAAAAAATCCTAATCGGTGCCACGAGGCGCGTATTTCGCGGGCCGCCATCCGCAGCACGAACATCACGGTGCCCCCTCTGACCTCGGTCGCCGATCAATTCGCTCGGCCCGACCATCTCGCATCCGCAGCGTGACATCGGCCCGCTCGGCCAATTCAATGTCATGCGTCACGAGCACCACGGTGGTACCCCGTGACTTGTTCACTCGTTGGAGAAGTTCGACGATGTGGCGACCGTTGGCACTGTCCAGATTGCCGGTGGGCTCGTCGGCAAGGAGAATTGGCGGGTCATTAGCCAGGGCTCGGGCTATTGCCACTCGCTGCTGTTCTCCACCCGATAACTGCGCCGGGTAGTGATGGGCACGGCCCTCCAAACCGACCTCCGACAACAGGGATATCGCGCGGCGACGCGCATTTTCCGCACCAGAGATTTCCAGCGGGACCAAGACGTTATCAAACGCCGTCAATGAGGGCACTAAATGAAAGAACTGGAAAACCACACCAATTTTTCGGCCGCGCAGGCGAGACAGAGCATCCTCATCGAGGCACGTAATCTCAACGCCTTCGACGAAGATCTCGCCCGTGGTGGGTACGTCCAGTCCCGCGATCAAGCCCAACAGTGTGGATTTCCCGCTGCCAGACGGTCCAACCACAGAGACGTACTCTCCCGACGACACAACAAGGTCGAGAGGCTGGACAATCGTCAAACGCTGCGAACCACTAGTAACGGTCTTGGAAACGTTGCGTAGCTCGATCATGGGACAGCCGCCGACGATACGACGACCGGCAAGAGAGGCTCCAGTGCCTCCCGAACATGCTCCGCCACCATCGCGGCTCCTTCCGCGTTCGGATGTATACCGTCAGCTTGATTAAGGGAGGGATCTCCGGCGACACCCTCCAGCAGGAATGGCAACAATGGCACATCCAGCTGCTGAGCTAGGTCCTGAAAGACTTGCCGAAACGCCGAAGTGTAGGCGAGACCAAAATTCGGAGGAGCCTCCATCCCAGTCAACAACACGGCAATACTCCGGCGCTGCGCCAGGGTCACGATGTCAGACAGGTTCTGACGCATCTGGTCAACCGGCAAGCCCCGAAGGCCATCGTTGCCTCCCAATGCCACGATCAGCAGACGAACACCGCCGTCGAGCGCCCACTCGACCCGACGAAGTCCAGCCGCCGTCGTATCACCAGACACCCCAGCGTTGATCACCGTCAACTCGTAGCCATCGCGAAGCAGCGCTTGCTCAAGTACCGTCGGGAAGGCCTCCTCTATGTCCAGCCCCAATCCAGCCGTTAGACTGTCTCCGAGCACTGCGATTCGTGGCCAGTCATCACTGGAAGCTTGGGGTCGCCCCACACCCTGGATGGCGAGACCATCCGGCACCGCACGCTCCGACCGAACGACGGCCTCTCCCCCGTTGTCAGCCCCACAGCCGATACACCACAGACTGAGCAGGAGGACACCGTCTCTCCATCGCACCGCATTCATCTTCTCTATCATTGATCACGCAACCGGTTTCCCGTGGAGAACCGAGAAAATCTGGCTCGAACAACTTTCGCCCGGGTCAGAATTTTCGCCGGCTGCGACCGCCGGATCGCCACCATGCCGCGTAGACAATTACATTGAATACCAACAAGCCAGTTCCCAGGAGTAGCTGCACCTCACGCGTGAGTCCAGTCGGATAGAGAACTGGCATGATGTACCGTGCCACAAAGTCGCCGGGATAAACCTCAAGGCTCCCCTGCGCCCGAATCCACTGTTCGAGATATGTGAGCGGGCACACGGCCCCTGACCACTCAATGGCGACGCCCCATGTCAACGCCGGGAGATGCACCCAGACTACGCGTGGAACCCGCCAGAGCAAGAGCCCCCCGGCGACAACAAATGCCGTAAATACAGCATGTACGAGCACCACACCGTCGGCCGCGACCCCATAAGTCGTTTCCATTCCCTCAACCGTCACGCCTTCCACGAAACATCCACGGCTTGTCTGCCGACGGCCCATGTGTAGAATAGACGCACTTGTTTCAGATCCCGCGCGTTGTCACGAGGTCCCACACCTTATGAATGCCACCTTTCTCGCAGTCATCGGTCTCGCCAGCATCTTCCTCGGCTATCGCTTCTACTCCAAGTTCATCGCCGAAAAGATCTATCAGCTAGACCCTACGTTCGAAACCCCGGCGCACGCCCAACGCGACAACATTGACTATGTGCCAACCAACCGGGTCGTGTTGTGGGGTCACCACTTCACGGCGGTGGCTGGTGCCGCTCCGATCATTGGCCCAGGAATCGCCGTGATCTGGGGCTGGCTACCCGCGTTCCTCTGGGTCGTGCTCGGCACGATGTTCTTCGCCGGCGTGCATGACTTCGGGGCCGTCTGGGCCAGCATACGGAACCAGGCCAGGTCTGTCGGCTCCCTGACGGGCGACGTCGTCAGTTCCCGAGCCCGGACCCTCTTCATGATCGTCGTCTTCTTCCTGTTGATGATGGTCAACGCCGTCTTTGGGGTCGCCATCGCCGATGCATTCCAGGAAACCCCAAGCAGCGTGATTCCCGCGTGGACGGCGGTGGTCGTCGCCATCGCCATCGGCATTCTCATCTACCGGATGCACGTACCGATCCTCTGGCCCACAATCGTCGGCACCGTGATCCTCTATGCGGTCATTTATCTCGGAGAGGCCGTACCACTTTCGCTGACAGCTGGATTTCTCGGCTTACCCGTCGGCGCACAGTGGATCTTGCTCCTCTTCCTCTACGCCGGCATCGCCTCGCTTTTGCCCGTCTGGCTTCTGCTACAACCACGGGACTACATAAACGGCATTCAGCTCTTCGTCGGGCTCGGGCTCCTGTATGGCGCCGTGCTGATCGCAAGCCCAACAATTGTCGCGCCGGCAATCAACCCTAACCTGCCCGCATCAGCTCCGCCCATCGTTCCACTACTGTTTGTCACCATTGCGTGTGGGGCCATCTCCGGATTTCATGGACTCGTCGGTTCAGGAACAACATCGAAGCAGCTCGACAAGGAAACCGATGCCCGCTTCGTCGGGTATCTGGGCTCATCAGGTGAAGGGGCTCTCGCGCTCGTCGCCATCATCGCGGCCACTGCCGGATTCGCGAATCTCGACGAATGGCGCGCCATGTACTCGGAGTTCGGCAACGGCGGCATGGCTGCGTTCGTACAGGGCGGAGCCCAGGTCGTTTCACAAGGAGTCGGCATTTCGAGCCAATTTGCAGCAACCCTGCTCACAGTGATGGCGGTGCTCTTTGCCGGCACAACCATGGATGCGGGGGTACGCCTGCAACGGTATATTGTGCAGGAATGGGGAACCATTTACCGTATTCCAGTCTTGCAGAACGGCTATGTTGCAACCGCAGCTGCTGTCTCCGCGTGTCTCCTGCTCGCCTTCGGCGCCGGAGGCGCAAGTGGCGAGGGAGGCATGTTGATCTGGCCATTGTTCGGCACGACGAACCAGCTACTAGCCGGACTCACCTTGCTCGTCATTAGCGTCATGCTGGTCAAGCTGGGTCGACCGGCCCGCTACACCTTGATACCCATGATCTTCATCACATCAATGGCTCTAGCCGCCGCAGTCGTTCAGCTTCGAACGCTCTATGAACAGGGAGGCATTCTCTACCCGCTGTTGTGGATTGATGTCGCGATCGTACTGCTCGCTATCCTCGTCATGTTGGAGGCTGGATCGGCCTTCATGCGTGCGCAAGCGGCGAGGACCGCGCCCGCCGCGCAATAGGCGCGACGATGGTAGGCGATAACAGTCGTTTCAGTCAGTTGAAAGCGCTCCTCGAGGAGTTCTATGTAGCGCCCTATCGTGGCGCGCTCGCTCGTGCACGGCGTGAAGAAGACGACATCTTCATGCTGTTCGTCTTCGCGGAACTGATGGGTGTGCCCAACCCCGCCGCGTACTACACACTTGAGTTGCAACCGCTCTTATTGGAACGGTTCCACGATTGGCATCGCCGCCAGGGCCTGGACCACTCGCCGCTCGACGGTTTTCGATGTTGCTGACGCCAGCTGGAGAACACTTCTGCTACGCGATTTGCTAACCCCTCCGCTCATCTTCGTGGGCGGAAAGGGGGGAGTTGGCAAAACGACCACTGCGGCCGCGATGTCGTGTGTCGCGGCCGGCGATGGACGCAAGACATTACTCGTTTCTACCGATCCTGCCCACTCCCTCGCCGATCTCTTTGGTCGTGAGATTGGCAATACTGAAACCCCACTCGCCCCCTCGCTTTGGGGACTGGAAATCGATCCAGACCACCAAGCCGATACTCATCTGAGTTCGGTCAAAGCCCGCATGAAGCATCTCGTGCACCCGCGCTCTTATGGCGAGATCGATCGACAACTCGATCTCGCACGTCTGGCCCCCGGCACCATGGAAGCAGCCCTCCTTGAAAAGATGGCAGAAATCATGGCCACGGCCGGTCACGACTACGACCAAATTATTTTCGACACTGCACCCACCGGCCACACTGTCCGACTGCTCTCACTGTCGGAAGTCATGGCTGCCTGGACCGAGGGCCTGCTCGGTCATCGAGGACGCGCTCAACAACTCGGGTCAGCGTTACGTCATCTCGGCGGAGGCCGGATCAAGGGCGACGACCTCTCGCTCGTCGATGCTGCCACAGATTACGAGGAGAACAGCCGAGAGCAGGAACTGAACGATCTGCTGTCAGCTCGTCGTCGTAAGTTCATCCACGCTCGAGAACAACTTCT
>CAZPZZ010000152.1:0-9836 GCA_964591245.1 uncultured Vicinamibacteraceae bacterium
CGGAGATCAATTCACCGGCACGACGACCGTGCACCCGTCGGACTTTGGGATCGTGCCGATACCCATCGCGGGAAACTCCAGAATTCTGGGCCAAGACGTGCGGGTCGACTTCGATGTCGTGCTTGAGCTCCCTGACCGAGACATCCCGTGAACTGAGAGCCAGGCAGGCGCCCGCCAACGGAAACTCCGGTCTACGGTCCATCGACGACGAGACTATTCCGGCAACGTTGGTAGAAGCTCCCAGTACAGATGTCCGCCGGTCGCCTGCCCCTCCTCCACGCGCGGTCGTGCCCCCAGGCGGAGTACGTCACCATCCAGCTGATAGAGCCGAAAGGCGTCGCTCGGATCCCCCGGTCGAGGTCTTCCCTCCAAATGGTGCAGAACATAAGGTGGCTCAGCCTCTTCGTGCACGGTGAACCGTCCGAAGTACCCGGCATAGGATCGATACGCGGCCAGTGCCTCCTCAGGTGTCGGCCTCGCCCCGGCGTACCGCGCACGGTCTTCAAACGGAGTCAGATGCACCATCATGTGTCCAGTGGGCGTATAGATGATGTATGACCCGGCTCGACTGTCGTTCCGTCGCCCGTGACTGACAACTTCTCCGTCTCGCTCGGTATACCGGTCCGTATGTAGGAGCCCTCGGAACCCCACAAATCGTTGCGCCTCGTCGGACAGCGGTACATCTGGCAAACGCTGCCAAATCACCTGTCTCGTTCCGCGCGCTTTGCTGCCGTCGCTGGCTGCAGGCGTCAGGACAAGCTGATCTCCGTCAATGTCGTAGTACCGCTTGGCATCCGGGTCACCGGTCGGGTTGATCTGACCGAGACGGTGGTGAATCACGTAGTTTCCGTCATCATCTGAGTGCATGCTGAATGGGCCGAAGTAGGCCGTATAGCCATCGAGTGCCTCACGAGCCTCCTCCGCGGTGGGCCCGTTACCCGTAAACGGAACCCGGTTTGTCGGCATCACATGCACGCCCATATGCCCGGTCTCGCCGTACGTGATGTACCCAACTGAGCCAAAGTCCGGAACCGGTTGCCACTGCCCATCCTCACTCTTGACCCGTCGCCCCACCAGCTCGTAGGTCCCGACTATCGCCTCTCGGGCCTCAGCCGTCTGGGCAATCACGCTCCCAGAGGCCAGGGGCACACCACCTGCCCCGTCTACTGCGCGCATACCAAGGACGAGAGCGCCACACAGAGCCGCCACGACACACAGACTGCCTTTGGTAAGCCTCATCATCTTCCTCCTTGACGAAGAACCGGCCCCGTTCTAGTTCAATTCTGTTTGAAGCGCGAAGCATATCATTGAGGGCATCGAACCCGCCCCAAAGATGACGCGGCCCACTTCATACCGATTGAGGCCTGGACTCGGCCGTCCGGTCTCTTGTCCATTCGGGAACCTGATTATCTTCCAGCAGACACCTATCGGGATCAGTCGAAACTGAACGTGCGTCGGTAAATGCGACGTCCTGCGTCTCGGTACCGCTTCTCGTAGGTCGTCTCGATCGCCGCAACATCTTCGCCGCCATTGGCCACGGCCCGTTCCTCATGGACACGCCCCCCGACGGCATGAACAGCCTGCTCGGCGAAGGACACGAGGGCAGCAGCATCAGTCTTCAGGTGGACTCTTCCATCGGGACGAAGCAGTCGTCGATACCGCTCGAAGAATAGCGGCGACAAAAGCCGGTGCTTGGCCTGCCGGTGCTTCGGCAACGGATCGGGGAACGGGAGCCAAATCTCGCTGATGCTCCCAGTCGAAATGTGGTCTTCGAGATACTCAACCGGAGAGCGGAAAAAAAAGGCATTGGCCAGCCCCTCATCGAGCGCCTGCCTTGCCCCTTTCCAGAGGCGTGCTCCATTTCGATCCACACCCAACACCCCGGTACCTGGTCGACTCCTGGCCAGGGCCAGTGTGTACTGCCCGTGACCACATCCGAGCTCCAGTACGACGGACTGGGCGAACGCAAAAGCCCGTTCAAACCAGTCCGGATCGCACCGCCGTCCCTGAAACACGTTGCTCATCTGTTCCAGTTGCGCGAAACGATGCCGTTTTTTCCGAGCCACGACAACTATCGGTGACCACGGACGCCACTCACCTTGCACCACACAGGGAGACCAACAGGAACAGGCGCGGGCGCACGCACCCCATGCCCGCATCGCAGGTCTTGGCTCAACACAGGATCTCCCTCCTCTGTCGAGCGCGCCTCACCCAATAGCCAATACTTGATTCCGAACACCAGTGACGACATCGCGATGCTGTTACTCGAGACGCGAAACCCTACACCTGGGAATAGGACATGGGTTTCAGGAATGTCGCGGTGATATTCGAAACAGTGTCGGCGTAGGCTGGGTCTGACCTCATCCGTTGCCACGTCGGATGGTCACCAAAACGCTCCCAGGCCCGTGTCCGCGCATCCATGCCATCGTATGAGAGCATGTACGTGAGGTTCGGCATGACCGGCCCAGCCAAGTGTTCGCCATAGAACACGGGATTCATCCCGACATCTTCCATGACGCCGATCTCGCCATTGTTGAACATCGCCACTTTGCGTTGGCCCGCATCCACGTTGTAGCTCTCATAATTCCGCATTTCGAAGACGCGCCCCGGAGAGGTCAAATTTCTCTCGAGAAGAGGCATCCCTTCAAAAGCAACCATGAAACTGGTCTCGATACGCGAATAGGCCGGATTATCTGCCGACGTGTTGAGGAAGTCTGAGCCCTCGGTGAGGTAGACATCATCAGCAAGGAGCCGATGAGTTGCGGTGGCAAAGGATTCAGCACTCGGGTGGCGCAGCAACACCACAAGCGCCCCCTGGCCTTCCATCGGCTCAAAGACACCCACCGGAGCGATGTCTATACGATTGAACGCCGGGATGGCGACGTGCTCGAGATACGCACCAAGAACTCGCTTTTGTTCCTCCGTGTCTATTGCATACGTGCGCAATTCATAGAAATCACGAGCACGTCCTTGCGCCTGAGTCCGTTCGGTCGAAGCGAGTAAAGTCGCGGCAGCCGCTCCGCTTGATGCGGAAATAAATGCTCTTCGATCCATAAAATTTCACTCCATTCTGAACGCCAGTGTCAGGACCGGACGGCCCGCTCCCATTATCGTCGATGAACACCGCCGGAGGGCAATACACCCCTTCATGCCACCACGGTCCTGGCTCGCGGCTACAAAGCGTATTGCCATTTTGTGCAGACACTGTCGGAAACCTCATTCCATTCCGATAAGCGGTCACAGGGCCAATCATGAGAGGCATCAACTATGCACCTCAGGGTCCCGATCGTGTCTAGCAATCCATGCAAAATGACACGATCGATATGACTTCCATGTGCAGGAGACGCGATCATGTCAAGGTTAGCCATTCCACGCCTTTCGAGAAACGACCTGGTGGGCGCTGCATTTCTGCTCATCCTCGTACTCTCATGGGCTTATGGCCTAACCCATTCACCCTATGGGTCCGCCCAACCCTCTAATACCCAGCAGCACAGCATAGGCGCTGATATTGCCGGAGATGTCCAAAGCACGGAAGAGTGGTACACGCAACAGCCGCAGTGGTATCGCTCAGAAATTCTTGAGTGGGCAATGATTGTCGTTCTTGTCGTGATCGCGGTCGCACCAATGACACGCGACATCCGGATTCCAAGAGCAAAGCTCCCCATGAGCCTAGCAATGGTCGACGCCTCGGGAACCTCGGCGCTGCACGAGCATTCCACTCATTCTTGGCGCGGTACGAGGGTGACCACGCGAACAGCAGCCTCTCGCTGAGACAGCGCAGCCAAGCCCCCTCAAGAGCAGACGTGCTACCACTTTGAACAATCGTGAAATGCCGCGTCGTTCCGTGCAGGTTCAGCCACTATCCCGTACATAATCCGGGCACGTCCCGCCCATACTCGAAACACACTGAGAACTCGACGCCTACTGGCCACACAATGGAGCGCGATCGGCCTGGGAACAGGAAAATTCCTCTCCAGGAACCAGCTGGTATTCGTCTGCGAAACACAGCGCATCACCTCGGTCCCAACTGATCACTTCTCCCGCGGCATTGAAGTGCACCGTCACGGGCGTACAGGCGCCATTGGCCCACAATAGCGTCAACGCTGCACTCGGTTCAGACCATTCCAGGTCTGCCCTCGTCACAGCCCACGACGGCGGTCCCAGAATGAAGATCGCGCCCGGAATCTTCATTCGCGGAACCAATTCTCGCGCACGCTCGGACAGCTCGGTCCTCGACGTCGCGGCACCGATGCTTCCGCCGACAGGTGGTGACGTGAGATCTGGATTCGCGGGCGCAACATCCGCCACCGACGGTTCTGGCTCAGCCGGCTCCACAGGCGCGGCGTCGATCGCTGGCAACTCGTCTCGACCGGACTCCAACTCGACCAGCACGCCCCCGAGCACAACGCCCACCCCAACCAGAACCAACCCAATCACGGCATCCTTGATTGATCGAGAAGACCTGGGTCCAGGCTCCTCCGACGATTCCTCCGCCAGCGGCGCATCGTCCGACAGTCCCGTGGCGTGCTCATCCGGCTCGGGCGTCTTCCGCACCCGCCCGTAGAACCCGAACGACAGGACCCGCAGAAGCCCCCGCAGGAGTCGTGCGGGCGACCACCAGCGGCGCGCAACAACCGCCTCCTCCCCTTGCTCTGGTTCCTCCGATGGATCATCCAGCCGCAGTTCGTCGTTCGGCATTATCTTGATTGAATGACTCCGCCTTACGTATTACGCGTTTTTCCCCGACGCATCCTGCCGTGTTACCCACAGAGCGACACGCAGTCATCCGAGGCGCCAACAACATGACGTACATTCAGCAGCCAATAAAACTGAAATCGTATCGTTCGCCCCCCGAAAGTCCCAAGTTCCAAACCATTCACGTTGCCGGTCCCTACAAGGCAAAACGCTGACTGTCACGATATAGTGAGGCCGCCAAGACAGCGCCATCGCGGACCACCACTCGCCTCAACATCGCAGGCGGAGAACACCCACAGCGGAGGAACTGATATGACCTCGCAACGAATGTCCCTCGCCGGTATTTTCATCGCGGCAGCCGTCCTAGTTTCCACTGCAACCGTACGACAAAATCAGGATGCGCCGTTTGCCGGGGTCGAACTCACGGCAACGCCTGTAGCCGGCCTCGTGCATATGGTTCAACGACCTGGTGGCGGAGGGAATGTCGGTGTCTTCTCGGGACAGGATGGCATATTACTTGTCGATTCACTTTTCGCTCCCTTGGCAGACAGGTTGATCGACGCCGTCAAGAGCATTTCTGAAGGCAACATTCGATTTCTAATCAATACGCATGTACATCCAGATCACATTGGCGGTAACGGGCCTCTGGCCGAACAGGACGTTCTGATTTTCGCGCATGACAACGTCCGCGTACGAGCACTGGAACGACTGCGGTTCCCGCGGGGTGGTGGGCGCTTCGCGCCTCAACCCCAGCCAAGTGCCAGGCCGATCGTCACCTACAACGACGCCGTGAGTTTCCATTTCAACGGGGAAGAAGTTCGTGCCTTTCTCGCACCGCCGGCCCACACCGACGGTGATACGTTCGTCTACTTCCCCGACTCTGACGTTTTACATTTGGGTGATGTCTTTCGGACGACCAGCTATCCGATCATCGATGTCTACAACGGAGGCACCCTGCATGGCACCGTCGAAGCACTGGAACTGGCAATCTCCATCGCCACTCCCGACACGAAAGTAATCCCTGGACATGGGCTGAGGGTTGTCGGACGAGATGACCTGGTTACATTCCTTGACATGATCATCGACATTCGCGAGCAGGTGCGACGTTTGATCTCCGAGGGTCGCACCTTAGCGGAGGTCATGGCCGCACGCCCCACCGCGAACTACGACGCAGAGTGGGGCCAGGAAGCCTCGTGGACCGCCAATGACTTCGTCCCCATTGTCTTCCACCAGCTTGGCGGAGGAAGCCTCTTCGTTCCATGATTTTCCCAGCAAGGCATTCCTCACTTCAGCCAAGTTCGACTCTTTCCACTCTCCAAACCGAAGTCGTGGTTGCGACGCGTACTGCATTAATGGTTTCGCATTACTGGCCTGACGAGCGTCCAAGCCTCCTGGCACTCGGCCCCTTACTTCGAGGTGTGACCTTATCGCTATCCCATTACGGCAACGTCAAGGCAATGAGTTCAGCCGGCTCGCCTCGTGCACTGATCGCCATGGCAATGTACTGTTTGCCATCAATCATGTACGTCATCGGCACCCCACTCTGACGCTTCGGCAATTCAAACTCCCAGATGGTCTCGCCCGTCTGCTTGTCATAGGCATGGAACATCGGCCCACCGGCCCAGGTCGGCGTAGCAAAGAGCCCTGCGCCTTCACCCGCAAATACCAGCGTCTTTGTGACCAGGATACCGCTACGTTCAGGTTTACCGGTCCTGGGAATATCCAATCCGCTGAGCGCCGGATGATTCTTCACACAATCCGGCGTGTCGCCGTTGGCAATCATCCAGAGATGGTCTCCAGTATTCAGATCAATGGCCGTGATACGCCCCCAGGGCGGTTTGATCAGAGGCAAACCAAGGGGGCCGATCTCACCGCATCCCTGCGGGGCAGCTGATCCTCGTCGTCTTCTGGTCACCCCTCACACATAGTCCAACGTCGATCGGCCTGGATCATTCGTGAGTCCGGCCACCGTCGGATTCGTCACCGAAGCGACATAGAGAATGCCAGCATCCGCATCCACCGCCCCGCCTTGCCAATTCGCGCCACCAGTCATCTGAGGCAACATCAGCAACCCCCTTCGCCCATTTGCTCCAGCAAGAATTGGCGGGGTGAAAATAGGACCAAGCTCGTACTCAGAGGCGATTCGGCGTGCTTCGGCATTCAGTTCGGGAGTAAAGTCGAGCAAATCATCTCCGCTGACACCCTGTCGGTCGAAAGGCGCGGGTCTCGTGGGGAAGGGTTGCGTCGAGGATGCTTGCTCACCCGGCACGGTCGACGCCGGAACTGGACGCTCCTCGATGGGCCAGACCGGTTCTCCCGTCACTCGGTCAAACACGTACGTAAATGCTTGCTTTGTTACCTGAGCGACTGCCTTGATAGAACGGCCCTCCACAGTGAGATCAACCAACGCGGGCGCCGTCGGGATGTCATAGTCCCAGATCCCATGGTGCACAAACTGGAAATGCCAGATTCGCTCGCCGGTCTTCGCGTCAAGACACACCAGACTTTCGGCAAAGAGATTGTCACCGGGACGATGGCCACCATAGAGATCATTCGTCGGTGTTTCAACCGGAAGATAGACGTAGCCAAGTTCCTGATCTGCCGACATCGGGGCCCACACACCCGTATTTCCGCTATACCGCCAGGACTCTTCCTCCCACGTATCGTTCCCGAACTCGCCCGGCTGTGGGATGGTGTGAAAAATCCAGAGTTGCTCGCCAGTCCGCACATCGAAACCGCGAACGAAGCCAGCCGCAAACGCCCTTGACGGTGCAGTCGCACGGAGTGCGGCGCCAACCACGATCACGTCACCGACCACAAGAGCGGGCGAATTCAGACCGATTTGTCCATCCTCGACAGACGGGCGGTCAAGCCCCTCATACAATCCGTCATACAGGTCGACGACACCCTCCTCGCCAAATGCCGTCACGGGAAGGCCGGTCTTGGCGTTGAGAGCAACCAGATGATAGCCCTTGGTGACATGCACGATCCGCTCATCATCGGCACCATCCGTCCAGTAGGCAACCCCGCGTCCGGAACTCGCCCGCACGGGAGCCATCTCGCCCCGATCCGCTTCGTCGTACCTGTAGAGCCATAACGTCTCGCCCGTCGCCCCATCGATGGCGACCACGTTTCGTCTCCAGCCAGCCGTCGTGTAGAGAACCCCACCAACCATCAATGGCGTCGCCTGGTAATTAAAATCTAACCGCGGGCCGAAATTATCCGTCCGCCAGCGCCACGCAACCTCGAGTCCCGCGACATTCGTGCGATCGATCTGCTCAAGCGGCGCGTACTTTGTGCCACCCAGGTCTCCGCCGTAGTGACGCCACTCGCCGCCTTGTGCCCCTTGCTGCGCCAGAGCCAGGTTGCCCGTATTGCACATCACGATCACGACGGTCAAAAGTCTCGGTACCAATCGGCCCATCACTCTGGACATCTTTCTCTCCTGCGGAGGGGAATCAGCCCCCTCGACGCCGCCACGCCCGGAACCCGCTTCGACATGAGGTTCCGCTCCAACAATAGGGTCGGTCACGTATCCGCCTGCTCGCCGCCCACATCGCACGAACACCCTTCCGACTTTAGCCGCACGTACACTGGAGTATGGACCGAAGATGTGTAGCAGATCTACCTCTCTCCCTGCCTTTCGTACGCTCTCTGATTCACCAGCACAACGCGCAAAGATGACAGACATCTCTCGCACGATTCACCATCTTCACGTAGCATGGTCCCCAGTAAGCTGAACGCCAGGACAGAGCGACGCTCTTCCGCATCTTCCAATGTTCAGGCGCTCAGCAATCCTTGTACGGTCATATCCATAAAAGGAACACGATCGGGTCGTCTGGCGTCTCGGAACACCGACTCAACGCGAACGGACAGCCCCCACATTGCGAGGCCCTCATGCGTATGACACTCATCTTCTTGACGTTCCTACCTACCGGCTGGAGTGTCGCTCAACCCACGGTGGGCGACACACCCAGCCAGGCTCTCACCCCGAATGGTGAATACATCTCCTGGCGGGAGCACGTGATTGACGATTCGGCAACATCGGGTGAGAACATCAGTGGCAGCGATGGTCTGGTGATGGGGGACCTCGACGGCGACGGCATCGAGGACATCGTCTCCGTGCACGAGTCAGACACCCAATACGACGGGGTACCGGACGGTCATGTACGGCTTGCTTTCGGGTCGCAGGATCCAACGCTGTGGGTCAACATCACACTGGCCGAAGGAGCCGAAGCCGCTGCGCCTGAGGATGCCGCAATCGCCGACGTGAACGGCGACGGATATCCCGATGTCATCGTCTCATGCGAGCTCGCCCATCTCCTCTACCTGCAAAACCCCGGGGGACGCCTGGCCCGAACCGAGCCCTGGCCCCGACTCATTCTTCCTCAGACGCAAGGCCGAGGCTCCTTTATCCGCGTGTTCTTCGCCGACTTCAACGGTGATGGCATTCCCGAAGTCGCGACACCCAACAAGGGTGCGCAGAATCCACGGCGGGATGAGGCAACGCCAACCACGGTCTCCGTGTTCGAAGTCACCGGAGATCCCCTCATAGCTGACAGTTGGAACGAGACAGTACTCGGGACCTACCTGATTCCGCGCAACGCTGAACCGGTTGACATCGACAGCGACGGCGACCTGGACATTCTCGGTGGCATCACCGGAGAGAACCGGATGGTGATCTTCGAGAACGTCGGAGCACCTGAGGGTCGAATCGACTTCACAGAGCATCGAATTCAGCAAAGCCACGGCCAAGCCGCCGGCTTCCATGCAAAATTCACAGACCTCAGTGGAGATGGTCGTCTCGACATCGTGGTAAGCACACTGGATGGGCTGGGCTGGCTCGAGCAACCATCGACCCTCAGCGACATCTGGACGACGCACCGAATCGGTACCTTTCTACCGGATAGCATGACGGGGCGGGCTCTCGCGGACGTCGACGGAGACGGCGATCTGGACATCCTGGCCGGCAGCTACAGCCGGGGGCCGCGCGAGAATGACGGCCAAAACATCACGCGCAACGATGCCCTCGGGCGTCTCGGCTGGTTCGAAAATCCTGGACAAGCGCGGGATTCCTGGATCCGCCATGACATCTCACGCCGCAAACGCGGCATGTTCGACGAGTTCGCGGCCAGAGACCT
>CAZPZZ010000153.1:0-9759 GCA_964591245.1 uncultured Vicinamibacteraceae bacterium
GTCAACCCGTGAACCTGGCCACCAATCGTCCATGTGGCCTTCGGTGTCTTGACCAGTAGGGCACCCACTAGCTCAGACGTGACGACTTCGGCGCGCGGCCATCATCTCCCTTGTTCCGCTGCACGGGAACCAGCCAAGATATTCATCATTCCGTAGTTTCCCTCGTGGCAGGCATACTCGAACATCGGCCCTTCGCTGCGTGCCCACGGCGAGGACCCCGTCCAAGAACTGGTCCAGACGTTCGGATCTTCTACGGTGAACTCGTAGTCCAACGTGTCTGGCCCCACTCGCGTGAATCGCTCAACCACACGAAGTGCCGGACTGAGATCCCAGTTAGTGCCTCCCTGGGGCCCGGCGCCAGAACTGAACAAATAGGCGCGATCGCCAAAATTTGTCGTCTCGACTACGAGCGTTTCGCCATCCCAATGGCCTCGCGAGTGGCCGCCAAACTGACTGATTTGCTCAGTCATCTGGCTCCGTCCATCTAGAAAAATGTATCGAACGTCGTGAATGTGCTCTTGCACGATCGCTATTACCTGCTCCGTTTGCACGACCTGGTAGTTGTTGTTGTAGGCCGTGGGCAAGGAGGGCACCCCCCGATACCAGATACACCGATCGCCGTAATCGAACTGCGCATACGAATCCGCCAGCGCGATGCCTTCTCGCACCGCCTTAATATGCTGACGTCCAGAAGAATTGACATAGCGTGCCGCCTCGGCAGTCAGTTCCGGCAGCCGACCGTTCCGGGGTTCGACCACGAGCGAGGTTCGCCGACTGGGCACCACCGTGGTCCCCCTATCCAGCCAGAAACTGTTGTACGCGCCCACATTGCCTCCCACCGGCAGGGGCTCACGTCGCACTTCGCTCGGCGCGTTCGCTCGGGCATTCGCTTCCACCACCCGCTGTTCGACCGCGGCCGCCTCTTCTTCGGTCAGATACGCCTGTTCCGCCTGTGACTCCGGACGCTCTAGCGGTGTGACGGTAGAGCTATTCCACACGCCACCGATATCCGGCTCTCCCCACGCCGTTCGCGGGGCCGTCCACCCACCCTGACCGGCGGACTGTGCGTTGGCCGGCGTCACGGACAGCACCATGCCGTATGCCGCCGCCAGAAGCATCGCTTTTTCCAGACCTGATCGCACCATCCGCAACACCGCTTTCATCGTGCTCCTCCTCGACCGCCTGCGGCCAACTATTCAACGGATCATGCCTGTCCATAACCATGACGTCCAGTGCGATCTGGAGCATAGGCGATGCGATTGGCAATTCCATTGTTCAGACCCCGTATTGCGCCCAGCCGGCAACACGACGCTGGTGCTCGGAAACGATGTCGACTAGGCTGTGGCCCGTGAATATACACGCACAGACTGTGCCCACTTCCCGCAGGGTTTCTCGATTTCATATCGTCGCGCTTGTGCCCCTCTTGGGAATGTCCTCGTGCCTCGGGGATGTCCCCTTGACGGAATCATTTCCGGTCGTCGAAGCCACGATCTCTGAAATCCATGAGGCGATGGAACGTGGTGACCTCACGGCCCTGGAACTCGTTGACGCCTACCTCTCCCGTATCGAGGCCTACGACAGCGCGTACCCTGGTCTGAACGCGATCATCACGATAAACCCGGAGGCCCGACAGCGCGCCAAAGACCTGGACCACGCGTTTCTCGACCGTGGCTTCATCGGGCCGCTACACGGCATTCCGGTGCTCGTCAAAGACAATTACGATACGGTTGGATTGCCCACCACCGCTGGGTCACTTGCCCTTTCGAAGTCCTTCCCCCCAGACGACGCATTCCAGGTCCAGCGAATTCGTGACGCTGGCGGAATTGTGCTGGCCAAAACCAACATGGCCGAGTTCGCATTTTCACCGTATGAAACCGTTGGCTCTCGACTGCCTGGCTACACGCGAAACCCCTACGCGCCATACCGCGTCACAGCCGGTTCGAGCGGCGGCACCGCGGCGGCCGTGGCGGCAAGTTTTGGCGTGGTCGGCCTGGGCACCGATACGGGAAACTCGATCCGCGGACCTTCCGCGCATCAGGCACTCGTGGGCATCCGATCAACGATGGGACTGACGAGTCGGGACGGAATTGTCCCGTTGAATCTTGCGCGTGACATCGGGGGACCGATGGCCCGCACGGTGGCCGATGCCGTCGCGGTACTCGATGTCATCGCAGGACATGACCCGGCGGACCCGGTCACTGAAGCGTCCAGCGAACGAGTCACTGGCCCATATGCAGATTCACTCGTTGAGAACGGTATTGTCGGTAGCCGGCTCGGAGCGCTGCGTGAACTCATCGACGACAGCGCCGATGTCAGGGTGATCGACCGGTTCACCGAGGCCATCGCCGATCTCAGGCGACTTGGCGCCGTGGTCGTGGACCCGGTCGAGTTACCAGAACCCACCTCTGTCGTCGGAGAGATCGAACGCTGTAGCCGTTTCCGATTTGACCTGAACACGTATCTCGCAAGCCTCGGTCCCACCGCGCCACATACGACGCTCGCGTCAATCCTCGATTCAGGCCAATTCCATCCCTCAATCCGGTCACGTCTCTCGGCAAGCCTCGATATCGAACAGCCGCCGGAGGAACAACCCGGGTGTCTCACGCAACCGGAGCGCGACGACGAACTCCGGGGCCGGGTGCGAGCACTCATGGCCAGCCACTCCCTCGACGCCGTCATCTATCCGACCTGGGACAACCCCCCTCGCTTGATCGGAGACCTCAACACGCCACACGGAAACAATAGCCAGCAACTCTCGCCGCCCACGGGGTTTCCAGCCATCACCGTGCCGACGGGCTATGTCGGAGAGCTTCTCCCCGTCGGATTGCAGTTTCTTGGCGATGCCTGGTCTGAGCCAACACTGATCCGCATCGCGTACGGCTACGAACGGGGGACGCAGCATCGGCGTCCACCGCCGACCACGCCTGAACTGGACCGTTGAGTCGGTTGGCACTGGCCGCCGGCAGCCCGGACCCTGAATGGTCGAACGCGCGGGAACCTTGTCCCGTCCTGCGCTGGCACGCCTAGAGCACGCCAGCCTCACTCATGACCACTTCGCATTTCTCTCGGATCTCGGCCGCCACCGCAAAGGGATCCCCCTGCACATATTCAGCCCTGAATAATTCGACCGACAGTGCACCGGTGTATTCCTTTTCTGCCAGCTTCTGTAAGATTCTGACGACCGGCGCAATGCCGTCACCGGGGATCAGCCGAGAGTCGTTGTTAATCAGCTCCCGCGGTGTATCGAGTAAATCTTGAAAATGGGCGTGCGCGAGTTCACCCGGCGCGAGCAGATCAAGATCCTCGAACTTGCTCAGCCCCGACCAGAAGTGAAAAAAGTCCAACATCGGACGCATATTTGGATGGCCTGCAGCACGAATCATCTGCAACGACGAGGTAAGAGTCGCAAGATGCGTCGACCCCCGGGTGAACTCGATCATCGCCGTCAACCCATATTCGCGAGCGATCTCACCAGCCTCACGGATGCAGTCTGGCGTGGCCGCGAAGTCATCCGCACTTACTGGACGACTCGTAATTGATGGCGAGTACACTTTCTCAAGCC
Organism: uncultured Vicinamibacteraceae bacterium; assembly: GCA_964591245.1. Lineage (GTDB taxonomy): Bacteria > Acidobacteriota > Vicinamibacteria > Vicinamibacterales > UBA8438 > CAZPZZ01. The sequence goes on from CAZPZZ010000153.1 coordinate 3,563, forward strand.
CCAAATTCGCAAACTGATCACACCCCCGCCGCCACGCTTCCAGTGAATCCACCCGCGCCGGCCCGGGCAGCCAAATGTCTTGCAGGACGATCGCAGCCGACACCGGAGTCAACCCCAGGTCATCCAGAAGTCGTCTCGCCGCCGGCAGCGTGTCCGTTTCGAGCAACGCCGCGAGCTGCGGTGCGCCAAGCTCCACATACTGCATGCCCGCTCGAGCCCAGCCCTCGAGTGCACCGCGGTACCCGGCCGCTCGGGAAGTATTCTGGTGCATCGCAAGTAGCATCTTGCCCGACGCCGCCGTCTGGGCCGCGCCCAGCCGTGCCAAAGACGCCGCCAGTGGAGTCAGGAGCAGAGATCGTCTGGTAAACATGGGCGTACTATATACCGCAGGCTCGACACCGTTCGCTCCCGGAATGACATCCGGTGTTCCGTCTTGCCGGCGTTACAGCGATAATCAGTATGATTTCGTTTCTCACGTACGCTGCGAACTCTTGGGAGGATGTATGACACGGCAATTTGTCACACTGACGCTAGTGCTCACGATGTTCGGCGTCTTGGCCGCGGCACCGGCCGCAGCCCAGACTTCCCCCCGCACCGCCTGGGGCCAGCCGGATCTCCAAGGCGTCTGGGATTTCCGAACGATCACGCCGATGGAACGCCCTGAAGACCTCGGAGAACAGGCGTTTCTCACCGATGAGGAGGCGGCAACACGTAACCAGGCGGCGGTCGACCGCGCCACGACCTTGGCCACCCGTCCTGCCCGCCGCACGGAAGCCGACCCGAGCGGTAACGTGGATCGGGGAATCGACGGTGCACCTGGCTCCTACAACAATTTCTGGTTCGACCGGGGAACCTCCGTCATCGCCTCTCGACGTACGTCTCTGATTACGGACCCACCGGACGGACGCCTCCCCTCCCTCACACCAGAGGCGGAGACCCGACGCGCCGCGGTGGCCGACGCGCGCCGAGACACGGGTCCACATGAACCAACCCCAGGCGGATGGGTCGAAGATCTGGGCCCCAATGGTCTACAAGCCCGGTGCATCACTGGATTCAATTCCGGCCCGCCCATGACTCCTGGGGGCTATAACAACAACATGCAGCTGTTCCAGACCCCAGACACGGTCGTTATTTTCAACGAAATGAATCACAACACACGGGTCATTCCCCTCGATGGGCGCGGCCACGTGGACCTACGCCTGTGGGCAGGTGATTCCCGTGGCTACTGGGACGGCGATTCACTTGTGGTGGAAACTCTCAACTTTCTCCGAGAAACAAGCTTTTTACGCGGTGGCTCAACCGCCGAGCTTCGGTTAACCGAACGCTTCACCCGCGAATCGCCAGAGATTCTCCGCTACGAGGTCACCGTGGACGATCCATCGACATGGACGCGACCGTGGACATATGAAGTCCCCATGCAGCTCAACCCGGATCCCATTTACGAGTACGCCTGCCATGAAGGTAATTACGGTATGGAGACGATCCTCGTAGGCGCCAGACAACGGGAAGCAGAAGAAGCCGCCGCGCGATAACAGAGCGGGCTCCTCGCGTTACGCCCGAGGAGCCCTGCTCACAGGACGCTCATTGAACATGTCTTCCTCATCGCCTCCACGCCGCTCCGCGCCCCTGACTGGACTACGATGATTGGCGCCGCCGAGGTTCTCGTCGTCGCGCTCATCCTCCTGATCATCATCTTTTCCAGGCAAAAGCGCGCGTCCACCCCGAAATACCCCACCGACCCTGACGGGTGGACGATCCAAGCACGCATCCGAATTCCGCGCCGTTTCATGACGCTGGTCGGCACAGTGGGCGCCGCCGTCGCCACGGCGGGGCTTGCCTTCTGGCTGGACCTGCCCTCCGTCGTGGGCACGATTGCGACCGGTGCCGTGGCGGGAACCACCGGCGTGCTACTCGCAGGCCGCGACGCACGACGACGACGATAAGATCCGGAACACCTGTTTCGACAACCCTACAACGTCTGGAGTTTCAGCATGCGTTCGTTCCCTTTCACCACACGCCTCCTGGCTCTCGCACTAGCGACCGTCGGACTTCTTGCTCAGCTCACCGGTGACCTGCGGGCCCAGACGCCCGACGACTTCACGCCAGTGACCGACGCCATGCTCGCCCAGCCCTTGGCAGACGACTGGCCCATGTGGCGGCGAACGCTCGATGGTTGGGGCTACAGCCCTCTTGATCAAATTGACCGCACGAATGTCCGAACACTCCGGATGGTCTGGACCCGGGCACTGCATCCCGGCAGCATGGAAGGGACTCCCCTCGTCTACGATGGCGTCCTCTACATGCCAAACTCGAGCGATGCTATTCAAGCGCTCGACGCCGAAACGGGAGACCTCTACTGGGAGTACATACGAGACCTCCCGGAAGACGTGTACGAGTACGTCGGCGGCAATGCGAGGAATAATCGAAATATTGCCATCTACGACCGCTTCATCATCAACACCACCGACGACGACTACGCCATTGCCCTGGATGCCACCACGGGATCGCTTGCCTGGGAGACGCAGATTTTCGATTATCAAGTCACACCCGCCGGACACAGCTCAGGCCCCATCATTGCCGACGGCAAGGTGATCTCTGGACGAAGCTGCCGCCCCCTCGGAGGCCCAGAATCGTGTGTCATCGTGGCACACGACGCACTGACAGGCGACGAACTCTGGCGACGACGAACAGTCCCCGCGCCCGGTGAACCCGGCGACGAAACCTGGGGGGACGTCCCCTTCGAAGACCGCATTCACGTCGGCACGTGGATGCCTCCGAGCTATGACCCGGAGTTACGCCTCATCTATCAGGGCACATCGGTCACCTCTCCAGCCCCAAAGTTTCTCCTCGGAGGCACCGACCTGGCCCACCTCTATCACAACTCAACACTGGCGTTGGATGTCGACACCGGCGACATCCGTTGGTATTACCAGCACCTGAACGACCACTGGGACCTGGACCACCCGTTCGAACGGATGCTGGTTGACACGGCAATCACGCCTGACGCCAGCGAGGTGAGTTGGATCAACCCGCGGCTCGAACCGGGTGAGATGCGTAAAGTGGTAACGGGTATCCCTGGAAAGACCGGGATCGTCTACACGCTCGACCGAGAAACGGGCGAATTCCTGTGGGCCACGCCGACAGTCCCCCAAAACGTCATCAGTAATATCGACGGTGCGACCGGCGTCGTCACCGAGAACGCGGAGGTCGTCTTCCGGGAACTGGGGCAAGAAGTCCTTGCCTGCCCCACCTGGGCCGGCGGTAAAGACTGGGAGGCGGGTGCCTACAGTCCCCTGACCAATACCATGTACTTTCCCCTCCGGAATACCTGCGCCCGCATGCTCTCCACCGAAAACCCGGGAGGTGCGCGCGAACTTGCGTTGACGGCAGGAGGCCAACGCCCACTCGCGATCTACGCCCTGGCCGCACGCCATCAGATCGCGCCCGGAACCGAGCAACTCGGCACTGTCCACGCCATTTCGGCCGAAACCGGTCACACAACCTGGCTCTACGAGCAACGGGCGGCAACGCAGTCACTGGTTGCCACAGGAGGAGGGCTCATTTTCGGCGGCGATGCCAACGGACGGTTTCGCGCGTTCGACCAGGACACCGGCGAGATCCTCTGGGAGATCAATCTCGGCTCACCAGTGACTGGTTTCCCGGTGTCCTATGGAGTGAACGGGCGCCAGTATGTCGCCGTGGCAACCGGTACAGGAGCAGGCATCAACCTCAGGATGACGCCAGAGTTACAGCCAAGCCGAGGCAACAACCTCTTTGTCTTTGCTCTGGAATAATGCTGCTTTCACTGTGCAGCGGACCGTGCCGACTAGGCTTCCTTGAAGCAAACGACCGTGTTCCCGCGGCCACGGTTCGCCTCGAACAGCTCGAACGCCTCAAGGAAGCGGTCCGCCGGAAAAATCCGGTCGGCGCGCGGTTGGATGGCTCCACTTTCGAGAAAGCCCACGATCTCCGACACGTTTTGCTGATGCCCGTCCGGATTCGCCTGGGCCCAACCCGCCCAGATGCTGCCAATCACCGCCGCCTGCTTGATCAGGACAAGGCCTGGGCGAATCGGCTTCTGTCCAGCGGTGAAACCCACGAGACAGATGCGTCCCAGCGGTCGAATGGCAGAAATCAGCGCAGCTTCGAACAATTCGCCTTGTACCATGTCGATCACTACATCCACCCCGGCCGGATGGCCTAACTCGGCGGCAGCCTGTCTGACATCGGTCTTAAACTGCCGGTGACTCTCACGATCGCGGCCGTAGCACAGCACGCGGTCGGCCCCTGCCGAGACAGGGAGAGGCCGTTTCTCTGGCACGCTGACCCCTGCGATCACCGCCGCCCCCATCGCCTTGGCCAACTCCACAGCGGCCATCCCTACGCCGCCGGATGCACCATCAACCAACACCAAACTCTCCGGACCAACCTCTCCAAGGACCTTGAGCGAAAAATAGGCAGGAAAGAAATTTCGACCCAGGTTAGCGCATTTCGAGAGGTGTACCCCTGACGGCGCTTTCCAGACCGCGGTCGCATCGACGGCTACAACTTCTGCAAGGCCTCCCAGATTCATCTGAGCGATCACCTGATCGCCGCCCCGGACGTGCTCTACGCCGGCTCCGGTCTCCAGGACCGTACCCGTGATGTCCATTCCGGGTACATACGGCAACTCGGGCTTGTGCTGATACAAGCCCTGCGCCTGCAACGCATCCGGGTATTGCACCCCAGCGTAGTGCGTCTGCACCAAAACCTGTCCGTCAGCACAGGCCGGTCGCGGCACTGCATCCAACGACAGCACGTCCTTCAAGGGGTCTGGCGATGAAACCGGCTTCCCGTGGGCATCCAAACCGGCATAACGATGACAGCGAACGGCATTGATGGTAGACATGATTCAAGAGAGCAAACCGGTCACGCGTGCGGTGGGCAAACCACGCGGCGGGCCGCCGGCGAGGTACCGGCGGCCCGCGCACAGGAATGTCTGCGGGGACTACAGCGGGAGCACGAACCTCCACCCCTCATCGAGTCGCTGCTGGGTGCGTGTTCGCGAATCGCCACATCCACAGATGACCCGGTCCTGGGCTTGGCACGCTTCGAGTACCCGCCTGAACATCTCGTCCACCTCCGGATGATTACGTCCCGCCGGGTTCGGTCCGAGCCCCAGATCCATGGCCATATCTCCGGGGATCACCATGACCGCACTTACCGGCGTCTGAAGGATTTCGTGAATGTTGTTGACCGCCTCCTCCGATTCAATCATGGCCACGGCAAACAACTCGCCCTCCGGATTGAGCGGCCAGACATCCGCCCGTTGCGCATACTCAGAACTATTGAGACCCCAGAGACGGGTGGCACCTCCCGGCCCCCACCCCCGCTCACCGCGTGGCGCGGGGTACGGCGTATCTCGAAATGGCGGGTATCGCATCGCCCGGACGAACCGGACGGCCTCCTCGGCACGATCAACATGCGGCAGAATGATTCCCATCGCCCCGAGATCAAGTGCCTGCTTGATGGCCCACTTGAAATCCTCATCTCCGTCCTGAGGAATCCGAACAAGTGGGGTCAACGCGAGTCGCCCATCCGCGTCACGATTCTGATCCATATCGGCCAGCACCTGCTGGACAAGAGCGCCAGAAAACGGCGAATGCTCCATGTCAACGAAGCTCCACTCCTGATTCGCGACAGCGGCGCGCCCGGACTCCAGCGCCTCGATCACTTTGTTCAGGCGAGCGGGTTCCTGTCCCTGCACTGCGACTACGCCGCCGCTGAGCACACCCAGCGCCAACGCCAGTGCCACGGGTCTACTCATGGTCAAACGTGTCGGATCTATTGCGCGCATCGTCATTCCTCCTTATCGAGCGCCTGTCTCGACGGCGCTCAAGTCACTGAAACCACTTCCATCGTCTCCCGGTGCCCATGATCGCGATCCAGAGCTACCCACGCAAGTCCCCGGGCTATCCGCGGTCAAGAATCGCGTTCCATCCGTCTACACTCGATTTCTGCGCGGTAAGTAGCGCAGCCGCATCCCCCTCGATCGTCACCGTCGTCATGGTGTCATCCTGCGCGACCGCATCAACAACGTCTTGGCCGGAGGACACCTTGCCGAAAACCGAGTGTTTGCCATCGAGATGGGGTGTCGGACCATGCGTGATGAAGAACTGGCTCCCGTTGGTTCCCGGGCCGGCATTCGCCATCGAAAG
>CAZPZZ010000154.1:0-9389 GCA_964591245.1 uncultured Vicinamibacteraceae bacterium
AACCCATGGGTGACGAGCGTGGAAAGTCGGTCCTCTTTGGTGGGTTCACGCTGGCAGAGCGTTCCGGCTGACGCGGAGTCGTGTGGACCGATCAGGAACGGTGACGTAGCGCTTCTTCCCTAGAAGCAGCAACCCCACACGCTCTCACATCGTTGATATGGTCAAATTCGATTTTCTCTTTCGCCCCACACTCGACACATCGCCCCTCGTCTCGTCTCCATACCGCGGGCCGCACTGCTTTGGGTATGTGCCTCCGAGGGTTCTCCATGGAGCCCGTTTCTTGCCACCAACGCCCCGACGGACAGGCTGGTACCATCGACGACGAGATAAAGAGGCCCCTGCACAGGGGCGCCACGGAGGCTCAAGCACCCCGCGAGCTACAGCAGCGTGTCGAGCTCCAGCTTGCCGCGGCTGTTCCCGAGCTGCTCGATCGGAACATCCATCCTGTCTGCGAGCGAGAGCAACAGGTTCGCGGCAGGATCGCCCTTGAACATCAGGTGACGGCCGCCGGGGACGAGGTCTTTTCCACCCACGAGCATCAGCGGCAGGTTCGTGTGATCGTGCGTGTTGCCTTCGCTCATTCCGGCGCCATACAGCATCACGGTGTGGTCGAACAGCGAGCCGTCGCCGTCCGGCGTGGAGCGCAGCTTTTCCAGATACGACGCAAACACGCTCATGTGATACGTATTGAGCTTCGTGATCTTCTCAACCTGGCCCGGGATGTTCTGGTGGTGCGAGAGCGGATGGTGCGCTTCGTAGATGTCGATCTCGGGGTACGTCCGAGCGCTGAATTCGCGGCCCAGCATGAAGGTCGTCACGCGTGTCAGATCGCTCTGAAATGCCAGCGCCTGCAGGTCGAACATGAGCCCGGCATGCTCGTCGAACCTCTGCGGGATACCATCGGGCTGCGAGACGACCGGGAGCTCGCGCCCGCTTTGCTCTGTGGCGCGCTGAATCCGGCGCTCGACGTCTCGAACCGAGTCCAGGTATTCGACGACCCGCCGGCGGTCGCCCTCGCCAAGGCCGCGTTGCAAGTCCGCAGCGGTGGCCGTGACCGAATCGAGGATACTGCGATCGAACTGGAGCCGTTCCCGGCGCACCGCGGGATCGGTCGTTCCACTGTCACCAAACAGTCGTTCGAAGACGACGCGGGGATCGTTTTCCATCGGGAGCAGCACCGTCGATGACCGCCACGAGATGGTGTTGCTCAGCGCGCAGCTATGCCCGTCGCAGGTACCGGTGTTATCGCGCGGATCGATCGAAACTTCGAGCGACGCCAGCTGCGTCTCCTTTCCGGTCTCCGCCGCGATGAGTTGATCGATCGACGGCCCGGCAGCCGAATCGCCGGTGCCCACCTTAATGCCGGTCAGGAACTCCGTAGAGGCGCCAGTATGCCCGAAACCACCGGCGCCATTGAGGCCCGACACGAGTAGCATCTGTTCCTGAAATGGCGCCATCGGCTGCAAGATGGGTGTCAGATCGAATGCGGCCCCGGTTGCTTTCGGCGTCCATGCTGCCATCGTCAGGCCGTTCGGGACGTACACGACACCGAAACGCTTCACCGGTTTCGCGGCGGTCTTTACCGTCGCAGTGAGCGCCGGAACCATGGCGTCCAGTAGAGGGAGCGCCACGGCGGTGCCGACGCCCCGCAGGAACGTACGTCGTGGCATCGAAAGCTTCGAGATATACATGACCGTGTTTCTCCTTTCGAGTTGCTCCTACCGAACCGCGCCGCCGGCCGAGGGCGTCGCTGCCGCCACTCTTGCCTCTTCGGTGGCCCGTACCGTCCGCATGCCGAATGGCGTGCTCGTCACGATGCCCGTGATGATGGACGACCACCGGTAGTCGGCGGACGCCGCCTGTTGCCGGATCTTCCTGACCGTCGGCAAATCAAAGACTTCGAGCTCGCGCCCCAGCGCGTACGCCAAGAGCTTTTCAATGAACGTCTCCGCGAACGCTTCGCGGTGGCCGAGAATGAATGCCCGCAGTCCTCCCAGCCCTTCGAACTCCCCGCCGGTCGGAAATGAGCCGCTCGCATCCACCGGGGCGCCGGCCTCGGTCACGCTCCGGAACGCGCCGATGCCGTCGAAGTGTTCGAGCGCGAACCCGAGGGGATCCATCTGCGAGTGACACGTTGCGCACACCGGGTTCTCCCGGTGCCGTTCGAGCCGCTCGCGCACAGACGCCGGCTGGCCTCCTTCACCCCTGTCTGGCAGACCGGGGACGTCAGGCGGCGGGGGCGGGGGCGGACTCCCCAGGATGTTCTCAAGCAGCCACTTGCCGCGCACGACCGGCGACGTGCGCGTCGGATAGGATGTGAGCGTCAGAATGCTACCCTGCCCGAGCAACCCGCCACGGTCCGTGTCTTCGGAAAACGTGACACGCCGGAACTGTTCGCCGTAGACGTGTGGGATCCCGTAGTGTCGTGCCAGCCGCCCGTTGATGAACGAATAGTCTGCCGTCAGCAGCTCGATCAGGCTCCGGTCCTCCCGCATGTTGGATTCGACGAACAGCTCGGTCTCCCGCCGGAGCGAGCGGCGCAGCAACTCGTCGAACTCCGGGAACGCCCGGGTGTTCGGTGCGACGTTGGCGATGTTGCGCAGCTGCAACCACTGGCCGGCGAAGTTCTCCACGAGCGCGCTCGCCCGTGGGTCGGCCACCATCCGTTGCACTTGCTGCGCGAGCGTGGCCGGTTCGTGCAACCGTTCGCGCGCGGCCAGATCAAGGAGCTCGTCGTCAGGAATGCTGCTCCAGAGGAAGAACGAGAGCCTCGACGCGAGCTCCAAATCGCTCAGCCGGTACGCCGTGCCCGACCCGAGTACCTCCGGATCCTGTTCGATGCGGAACAGGAAGTTCGGATCGGTGAGGACGCGTTCGAGCGCCAGCTCGATGCCCGTATCGAAGCTCTTGCCACGGCCCGCCTCGAAGAACCCGACGAGCGTATCCACCTCGGCGTCGGTGACGGGCCGGCGGTAGGCACGCCGCGCCACCTGCGACAGAATCTCTCGCGCGCAGGCGACCTCGTCGTTGGCGCCCACCGGCCGGCAGGCGAACAACCGTAGACGACTCGGCGTCTCCGACACGCCCGAGGTGTCATACGGACCGTCAATCTTTATGTTCTCGACCGCCGGATTGCCGTACGGGTTGTCCCAAGTCAGGGTGTTCGAATTCACTGTTTTGGGTCGCTGACGGATACCTTCCGGCGCAGTCGTCCGCGATACAAACGACACGCCCACGACACGAGCGCCGGCCTCGACGGGTACCCGTACCCGCACGTTGTCGTCGTACGTCGTCACGTATTCCGCCCACTCTGACGATCCCGGAAGGTTGCCGGCAAAGCCAAGCGGCGCGGGGGTGCCCCTGTCCTCACCCCCGACGGTGAACAGGCCGACGCGCGCGCCGTCGATGCGGATGTCGATCTGGTGCGGTTCGGCAGATCCCAGAATGTAGTCGTAGCCGTTCCGCCGAAGCCTCACCATGATCTCGTATGTGGCGTCCACGGGGAAGGTGTGACGAACCGCCAGGCCACCACGCGACCCGAACGGCAGCTCGTCACTTGCGTTGGTCCAATCCTCGTCGACCTCGTACGGAAAAGCCTGGTATGTGTGGCGCGACGTACCGCCGCTCGCAACCCCGACGGCGGCCCGGCTGATCTTCTTCGCAGCCGAGAGATAACGCTCGATGAGCGTCGGCGACACGGACAACATGCTCGCCATGTTGTCGAAACCGTGGCGGCCGCTGTCGTCCGCCGGCAACAGCGAGGTGACGTCGACGTCGACCAGCAAGAGGTCGCGGATGGCGTTCTTGTACTCGGCGCGATTCAGCCGGTGAAAAGCGTCGACCCGCCCCGGATTGGGGTTCGCGGCCGCGGCCTGATCGATCTCCGTCTTCAGAAACGAGACAAGTGCCTGGGTCGCAGCAGCGTCGGGTCGCGGCCGGCCGGGCGGCGGCATCGCGTTGAGGCGCAGTTTCCGGATCACACGTTCCCAGACCTCGGGCTCAGCGCCCGCCTTGGCCACGTCGGCCGTATCGAGCGCCAGCCCGGCTGTGAGCGAACGCTCGTTGTGACAGCCCACGCAATACCGATCGAGCAGGGCGCGCTGGTCCTCTGCCGCCGCGGCGCTCTCAGCGGCGGTCGAGCCCGCCGCGCGAATGCGTCCACCGGGCAGCGGGCTCAACAGGCAACCGGCGGCCGTGACGACGACAAGGGATCTCTTCCAGACCATGGCTCTCCTCGTCATGATGAGGTCACTCCTTCGCACCGAGGCTGCGAAGGACGTCCGCGATCTTCGGCCCGTCGTCGACCATCTCCATGCCTTGCGCCACGACCACGGCGCCGGGGGCCGGCGGGAGCGGGCGCCGCGCCAGTGCCACCGGCGTGTCGCCGAACTGGTTCTTCACGTCCAAGTGAGCACCCTGCTCCGCCAGGAACCGGATGACGCCCTCGAAGCGTTTCTGCGCGGCCACGTGCATCGCGCTATTGCCCGACTGATCCGCACCGTTCACGTCCGCGCCAAGCTCGACCACCACCTTCACAGCCGCCAGCGCCCGCTGGTCAAGCACGCGCGGACTCGGTTGCCCGACGCCGCCTGTCTGGGCAGTCCTGAAATGCTGCTCCCCACGGGCGGCCACCGCAAGCGGTGGCGAACCGTCAGGCAGTCCAATCGACGTGTCGGCGCCTGCCGCGGCGAATGCACGCATGAACGCCGCTTCACCGTCTCTGGCGGCCAGCATGAACGGCGTCGCGCCGATCAACTTCCGGTCGAAGGCGTAGTCGTCCAGCGACCGCCTCGCCTGGGTTGCGCGAGTCAGCCGAACATTCACGTCCGCGCCGTGCGCCATGAGCGACTCGGCCAGGTTCAGCTCGCCCCGCAGCACGGTCGCGTGCAGGGGCGCGTACCCACCGCCGGCGGCGTTCAGATCGGCTCCGTGCTCGATGAGCAGCTGCGCGACCGCTGATTGGCCGCTGAGCGCCGCGACAGCCAGGGCGGTCGACCCGTCTGCGCCGGTGTCGTTCACGTTGGCGCCAGCAGCCAGCAGGGATTCTGCTGACTCGACGTTGCCCTCCCGGGCAGCGAACAAGAACGGTGTGAACCCACCGTAGTCCACCCACGCGATCCCCCGAGCATCCCCGTTGTAGTCGGAGCAGCACAGCTGCACCAACCGCTTGGAGGCTACGGTCTTCGCATGAAGGTCCGCGCCAGCATCGATGAGCAGCTTGGCCGCCAGCGGTTGCCGCTCTGAAACTGCCCACATCAGCGCGGTTTGCCCCCGAGCTGCCTCCTTCGCGTTGACGTCAGCGCCGTGGGCGATCAGCAGGTTGATCGCCTCGAGGTTGCCCATGCGTGCCGCGATCATCAGCGGCGTTTCACCCGTGGGCGGCACGAGATTCGGATTGGCGCCCGCCGTGAGCAATGCTTCAACGGTGGTTGTGCCGCGAACGCTCGCCGCGACCCACAGCGGCGTGACGCCCAGATCGTTGGTGGCATCCACGGCTGCGTGTGACCGGATCAGTAGCTGAATAAGCTCCACCCGACCCCGGTAGGCGGCCCAGTGAAGGGCTGTTGCCCCGTCGGCGGCACGCGCGTTCACATCCAGCCCCTGCTCCACCAGCGCGCGGACGGCCTCGACGTCCGATCGCTTCGCGGCGTCAATCAATCGAAGCTCCGCGCCGACCGCACCCAGACTGACGGCCGACAGCACGATTGCAACGACGCTCACCACGCGTTTCGTGTGCATTGTCGTACCTCCCTCGTGGCAGCAGCGCAGGAAAGGTCAGCTGTACCCTGAATTTCGCTACCGATACGCATAGTTAACAACGAAGGATCGCGCAATTCGGTGCCCGGTGGCAAGTTCTTGGCGGCGGAAGGCTCTGTCAAGCTGCCAAGGCCACGGCGGACAGCCTTCGATGGGTTCTGTCAACTTACCGACCGCGGCCCGCCCCTCGGGCAACGCGAGGAGTACGGCCTGCGGGTCAGGCGATGCATGTCACCCTGTCCCATTCGGTGAATGCCTGAGACCGGAGGAGATCTGCCAATTTGTCGAACAGTCAGCACCACCAATCGTGCTGACAATCGGTCGCTAAACTCGGTTCACTGAGGACGAGGCTCACGCGGGTGCGCGGCGTTCCATGTCCAGCCAGACATGGCTCGAGTAGCTTCTATCAGGCGGTTCGGTCGAGTGTGGAGCCGTGTGGGTTGGAGGATATCGTCGAAGTGGGTCCCTCGAATCGACCATCGGGTGTCCTCGACCGAGCGGCTCCCCTCAGTTCAGCCCCATCCCGATCACGAGTCCCATCGCGATCCCGACGGCCACGAAGATCGAACCCACCACGATGCCAACGGCAACATTGCCCTTGGCCAACTCGTCGTGCGCATCGAACGGGGTGAGCCGGTTGAACACCCGGAACGCCACTGCCATGGACACGATGGCGAGTGCAGCCCCCAGCATGGCGTAGGCGACGTTGAGCAGGATGATCGTCAGTTCCATTACCGCAGCACCTGCTTGATGCCGAAGATGCGGTCGATGTACATGAGCGTTTCGCTGCTGCGACGTCCCGTGACTTCCGGTAACCCTTGGGTGATCGACTCCCACACGGTGCCGTCCAACCCAAGCTCCACCGCGACGGCACGCGCCCGGCGGATGCTCGACCGTCCAGCGTTGTAGGACCCGAACATGAACTTCAGCTGCTCGATGAGCGGCTGAACCGCCTCCCACGCCACGAAGTTCTGCCGGTTGTACCAGATCCCCGCCGCGATGTTCCATCGTGGATGGTTGATGCGGCCTCTGATGGCCGGGTTCCGACGACGAATCTCCTCAAAAGTGGGCGGCATGATCTGCATTACACCGACGGCTCCACTCGGAGACCGTGCGTCCTCGTCGAGGGTGGACTCGGCCAGCGCCTGAGCCTTGAAATAATACCAGTCGAACCCGACACCGAAGAACCGCTTACTGTACTTAGAGAAATACTGGTCGTAGGTGGTCACCCGATTGTAGCGGGCGAACGCGTCCAGAGCATCCGGTGCAGCGGCACGTTGTTGACCTGGCACACTCGCCACCGACATCGTCGCACGAACCCCGCGGGCCGCCACGTCAGACCAACGATGCCGGCCGAGGTTGAACTGCGCCCCGGCGTCTCCCGCCTCAGCACGCGTACGCAGCGCATCGATCTCCGGCGTCTGCGCCTGGACCTGTGCACAGGCTATGAATGCAACGAGTAACGCGGCGACTGTGAACTTCCGCATCGTAGGCCTACCTCAGAACGACGATGTGACGAAGGTGCCGATCCGACCCCTGGGGGTAAGCGATTCACCGTAATTAGCGCGGGTGCGCCTCGCCCCACTCTCGGATCAGACGTTCGGCTTCGGCTAACTTATTTGGGATCATCAAGGTGTGGTATTCCAGATATCGCGATGCATCCGCCAGCCATGCTCGCCGCGGGTCCACACCTCAATAGATTTGCCCTTCTCGGTTGTCTGACCCTCGACCTCCAACTTGAAATTGACAATCAGGGTAGCCAGGGTCCCGCCCACAAGGATCTCCTTGATCTCCAGGTCCGCCGAGTTTGCACTATCCGCAAAGTCTCCCCAGAACCCCTCGATCGCTTCAAGGCCTTCTACGGGGTCCATGTCGGGCGGCAACAGCACTGCGTCTGAGGTATACACAGCAGCCATTCCAGCTCTGTCCTTGGTGTTAAAAGCTTGTTGCCAGGTTGCAAGCGCTGCTCGAATCTGCTCGGTATCCGATGGCATTCCCGCCCTCCTCAAATTCATGCCTCGTTGGGCGACAGCCTACCCTAATGGCCACACGGGGACCAAGAGCTTACGGGTCACGCGGATGCGGTTCCCACTACCCAGCACGACCCGTGCTGACTGGCAGTCGGTAGGCTTGTTTTGCTGAGAACGAGATTTACGGCTCACGCCCGGACAGCCTGCTCGGGAGCAACTAAAACATGCCAGCGGGTTGAGACTCGTACCCGACTGGTGAGGTTCCTCTGCTAGGGAAGCTCCCAGTCTCCCTTAGAATTTCCCCCAGCAATGGGGCCAACCCGGGCTCGGCCCGTGATGAACTAGCCTCAGGCGCAGGCGCAACGAAGGGAGTGGTCCATTGGACATGGGTAAGACGCTCTTGCAAGTCGATCGCGCAGCGTCCGGAAGGAAGCGGTTGGCCCAATGCCAGTTTTCGGAGCGCGACCGCCACCGTGGCTCCGCCGAGCACCACATCGGAGGCCAGTTGAAGCCAGGTGGCGATGGTGCGCTCAATCTCAAGCAACGATGCACCAAGGCGGGGCGAGATGGTCTCGACTCCGACGAACTTCAGAATATGCTTGAACTTCTCCCCGCTGGAGAGAGCTGCCCGGGAGTCACTGCTGACTCCCGGCATCAGAGGTCGATCCGGCTCCTGGTCAAAGCGTTCAACGTCAAGGACACCTCGGTCACTGGTCTCCATCACCACCGGGACCCTCAAGGCCCGAGCTTGCTCGCGCAGCAAAAGCTTCACATCAACACTGTCACACTCCTCGACTAGCACATCCAGCGAAGGCTCAGCACAGAAAAATTCTTCGATGTTCTCGCGCTGGATGCCATCGCTGAACAAGGAAACCTCCATCCATGGATCGAGCTCCGCGATCTGGCGGGCCGCCAAAACCGTTTTGGGCAATCCGAGCTCATGGCAGCCCGCACGCAGACGGTTCATGTTGGTCAGCTCGAGGTCGTCGAAGTCCGCGAGCTTGAAATGGCCTCCGACACCCTCCATGGCAAGAGTCAGGGCAACCGCATCACCCACCGAGAGCCCCACGATTCCGATGGTGAAGCTCCTGAGACGTTGCTGTTCCTCCCTCGTGATCTAGTTGCGATTCCGATCGAGGCGGAGTTCCCGGAAAGCCTCAGGATCAAGCACGTGGACCAGCTGTCCAGACCACGGGTAGAAAATCCAACGTCCGATGTGTCCCGAAGACCTCCCATCCAGATGCTCCTGAACCAGGGATTCGAGCACTGGCTGACGCTTCGCCGGAGGTAGGGATCGCACGTCGGGATGGCGGGTCTCAGCCAAGGCCAGGAGCTGATCAGAGAGGGTGTCTTGAACAGCCCAGACCTCGCCGCTGGAGTGGAGACTGGACAGTCTCCTCCGAGCTTCCGGCAGTGATGGGTCGAAGACGACGGCCTTCCATGCAGACTCATCTCTCCCGTGCATCGGGATCTATACTACAGGGGCAGCCGGGGCACATCCGTTCGCCGTGGACAGCAACCCCCTCAAAAATGGTGTGGTCGGTCCTTGTCCCCGGTTTCCCCTGACTGGGGATCAAGGGGTCGGTGGTTCGAATCCCGTCATCCCGACCAATCTGTGGTACTCTTCAGACGTCGCAAATAGACAAGAGATGTTCGTGTGGG
>CAZPZZ010000154.1:9399-9660 GCA_964591245.1 uncultured Vicinamibacteraceae bacterium
CGACGGTGAACCGCTCAGTGTGGTGCGGTAGCCTACGCCAACATGGCTGCCGATTTCATCCCTCTTTTAACGGCTGTGATGATTTTGGGTCTTGACGAAACAACGCAGCCACGTTACAAAGTGACCATCACTTTGATCCTAGGACCCCGAGTGCCGAAAAATGTCCAGATCGGGCGCAAGAACGGCATGACGCGGTCCGTTGGGGCCGATTGGGGTCCACAGATTCTTCGGAAGAGTCAGAAATCGTAGTAGCGCGTGCGA
>CAZPZZ010000155.1:0-2326 GCA_964591245.1 uncultured Vicinamibacteraceae bacterium
CCCGTCCTCCGTAGCCATACTCTCACCCAGCACAACGGGTAAGACGTCAGCGACAGGCGTTCCAGCGTACCCGCCCTCGGCGAACGACCGTCTGCTCCCGAGCATCAGTAGCCCGCCGCCGCGTTCGCTGACGAAATCTGCAATCATCCGGAGCTGATCCGGAGTGAAGTGACTGGCCTCAATTCCGCCAAGAATCAGCGCACGATACTGGAACAGCTCCTCCCGTGTCCGTGGAAAGCCGCCGACCAGATCGTCAGGCCCTTCGACCCCCATCCGCATGAACTTGTTCTCTGCCGTTCGCTGAAGCACCGCAAGCTGTAGATTCTCGTCATCTTCCACCGCCCGGCGGAGAAACTTTACTTCCCAGCGGGGCTCACCTTCGAAGTACAAAATCTTCTCGCGTGTGTCCTCGACAACAACGAGCGCATTCCGCTCGTTGTTCTGGGTCACCATCTCGTCAGGACGCGGGGCAATGCGAAAACTGAAGAGACGGGGACCGGCATCGGCCGCCGCGAACCGCACCCGCACGGTGGTCGGCTCCCCATCGGCCGGAAGCGTGACGGGCTCATCCGCCACAATGCGCCCTTCGTCTTCGACCTGTAGACTGACCGTCTGCCCACTATAGCCAGTCTGAACCACCACGACATCAACGACGAGCGCCGCCCCTCGCAACACCGAACGCGGCGTCTCAACTCGGCTGATCTGAATGTCCTGGGTATACTCCTCGCGTCCCAACCCGACCGCAAACACTGGCACACCCGCTGCCTGCAGCGGCAAGAGCGCATCTGGGAGCAACCCGTCGGCATTATCGGCACCGTCGCTCACAACGACGAGACCCGAAAGCGGAACCCCGGTGAGCTCCTCATGCGCACGCGTCAGGGCCTGGCCCAGATGCGTCTGGGTTCCGTCGTATGCCAAGTCGCCAACCGACTCTACTCGATCGGTAAACGACGAAAAGCGAAACAGGCGCAGCGCGAATCGATCAGCCAACTCAGCCAGGAGTGGGGCTTCATTCCCCCCCAACTGCTCTGAGACGAAATCCGCTCGCGTGTCTCCATCCCGGTCGGCGATCTGCATGCTGCGAGAATCGTCTACGAGAATCCCGAGAAAATTCTGCTGGGGAACGATTTGAGACAAGACGAGCACCGGACGAAACAAGCACACAACCAGTAGCGCCAGCAGCGTGAGGCGAAGGCCAATGAGAACCGCACGGTCGACAGGACGGCTATTCGCCCGCACTTGAAGATACGTTCGCCACGTCACGGTGGCTGTGGCCAGCACGATCGCGGTCGCCAGAAACGTCGCCAACGTTGGTCTGAAGGCGAGCGCACCCGCATCGAATACGGACGGCCGGTACTTGAAGAAAAACTCGAATAACGACTCGAACATCGGCAAAAACGCAACCAGGCCGAACAGCATAGTGACTGACCGCACTCAGCGGCGCATCCACCTTCGCCTTGGCCCAGTTCCTCCTCCCGAGACAGCCTAAGAACACGTCAATTGGTCGCGCGTACTCTAGTGACTCATGGCATAAACAATGATGTTGACCGTAATCTCAATCGCATAGGTCGAATAACGTAGAGGGTAATAGGGACTCTCTGCCCACTCCCAAGCATCACCGATATCCGTATTCCAGTTGATGACCACCAACAACCGGCCGTTCTCATCGAAAATTCCCTTGACCTGGGCGTTGTAACCGTCTCGCTCCCAGGTCGGCCCGCCCTGTGCGTTGCCGATGGACGGAACCTGAACGATCTCATCGATGTTGTAGACCGTATTGAAAATTGGATGGCTCAACGGGATGTCGACGATCGGAAATTCGGGCAACACCCGCTTAATCTCGGCCTCGAAATTTGCCCATTCCCAACTCCCCCAAAAATCGTCAATCATCAGGAAGCCGCCGGCGAGCAAATAATCCCGCAATCCCTGAACCTCGGCCTCACTCATGTACATATCCCCGACCTCAAGCGCGTAGAGGAAGGGGTACCGCCGCACATTGGGGTCGTCGATTCGCACCGCATTTTCGGCCTCGTAGGCATCGAGGTCGATGAGTCGGTCAAGGATGATCAGGAATTGCCGGTCAGCCTTCGGGAAGTCAGTCGCCCAGGCTCCGAACCAGCGACGACCGCCACTGCTATAGACGGCGCGGGTAAAGAAAAACTCGCGCGCATCGGCGCTCGGATTACCGAGGTTTGGACGAACATCCGAACGCCGAAAAATCGGTTGGGCCTGTGCCGCGGGCTCGGCTGTAAGCCTGGGACGCACGAGGCCCTCTGCCGCCCACAGCCCCCCCAGCCCGACACCTAACAGTGTCACAGCGATGATC
>CAZPZZ010000155.1:2426-9645 GCA_964591245.1 uncultured Vicinamibacteraceae bacterium
CTCTGCCGCCCACAGCCCCCCCAGCCCGACACCTAACAGTGTCACAGCGATGATCCCCGCGCGGACGAGAAGTCGTAACCGCAAGCAAATGCTCCAGGGGATATGGCCCGTCGACACGACGCGCCCAGGAATTTTGCCGCCTATGGTAGGCGAGAGCAGGTAACAGTCACCATGACAACAGCACTGCTCCTGAAACCTTGGCCGCAGCATAGCACGGCACCGCCTATGACGGAACCGTTACAACCGTGCCGCCCTGGTTGACGTCTTGTCCGCAGAGCGCCCGGAACCTCACCCATCAGTTCAAGGGACAGGCGGCGTGAGGCGCCCCTCTCGAACCCACACGTCACCGCCAACGGATACCGTGGTGTCGGTAAAGAAGTTCCAGCGTACATACCCCCCGCCCACCGCTCCGCCGAGTTCGGAATTGTCACCGAGTGAAAGGCGTACCACCCCGGCCCCATACCCATAGTAGGGAATCCATGGCTCGCGCTCTGGAACAGCGAGTAGCGGATTGAAACCGAGTGCAAACTCGCGGAACGCACGGGCCACTTCGGGCGCACCGGCCAACTCCGCCTGCACGGCGTCCGTGCCCGAGCGAGCCGTAACGTCGACGATGCGACCTCCCATGAACCGGAGCCTGAGCTCTTCGACGGGCCGGCCATCCCATTGCGACCACGGAAAGACGACAACGCCGTTCACAGTCTCCTCAAGAGGCGCCACCCGGATGGCTCCGGCCGGGAGCTCGATCTCACGATCGATGAGGACAACACCCTCGTCCGTCCGGTTGGCCGACGCATCACCATCCTGCCGATTCACCGGGCGATCAGCGATCTCGAAGCGGAGGTCGGTACCCAATGGAGACGTCACGCGCACTTGGCGGCCACGCATAGCTGCCTCGAATCGCTCGTGAATTGCCGCCAATGCCTCGTAATCCGTCTCGAGCAAGGCCCGCTGATAGGTCGCGTCAATAACATGCCGAGGCGGCATTGGTTGACCGGGAAGAGAAAAGGCACTGTTGTTCTCCACCCAGTGGAAATGCACCGTACGGCCCCGGCCGGCGCGCAGGAGATCCTGGAGAGCAGCATATACAGGATGAACCGGCAGTGCTCCCGGCAGCATGATCGCGGCGTCGACACCGCCCAGCATCACCCGGTACGCATCACGCGCCGGACCATCGGCGGCCGTCAACACGCTCGGATCCCATGCGGCTGGAAAGGGCTCCTTCAGCACGTCGATGACACCAAGATCGATTCCGCCTGCCTCCATCACCGCGTAGCGCAGTGGCGGCACGAGGTCGCCGAACAGACCTGACGCCGCCACAAGTAATACAGTTTCGCCCGGCTGAACTGCAAGCTGTGCCACAAGCCGGTCGGCGATCGCTTGCCAGTCAAGCGTAAGCTGCGGTAGCGGCTGGGCACGCGCCGTCGACGTAACAACTATCAGCGCCGCGACAAGAGCACCCCGGAACATGGCGGAGCCCATTCGACCTCGTCTACTCGACAAATCGGACTTCGAACATCTTCGGCCACCACTTCCCAGTGATATAGAACGTTTTGGCATTGGGATCATACGCGATGCCATTGAGCACCTCAGCACCAATCAGGTCGTTCCCTCGCAACAGGCCACTAGCGTCAATGTACTCAGTAACCTGTCCAGTCTCGGGATCAATACGGACAAGGAAATCCTCTTCCCAGACGTTGGCGTAGACCGCCCCCTCCACGCACTCAAGCTCATTGAGACGCCACAGAGGCTGCCCACGCAGACTGACACGTTGCTCTCCGATGGGGTCAAACGTGATCGGGTCACGAAAAGTCAGCCGATCGCTACCATCGCTCATGATGAGTCGATCACCGTCGTAGCACAATCCCCACCCCTCGCCCCTATATCGATAGGAATCCTGGAGTTCGAACGAATCGCGCTGGTAGACGAATGCGCGCTGAGCACGCCAGGTCAACATGATCAATCGTTGGTCGACCAGAGCCAGGCCCTCACCGAAGTACTGGGCTGGAACGTCAATACGCTGCTCCACGCGACCGGTTTCGGGATCAAGCCGCCGCAAGGTGGATTCGCCGTTACGTCCCGTACTCTCAAACAACTGATCGTTCCACCAGACGAGTCCCTGGGTATACGCATCGCGCTCGTGAGACAACTCTCGTAGTACTTCGACGCGAAGCGAACGCGCACCCGGTTGAGCCGTTAGCGTCGAGCGCGCTGGTTCCGTGGGGGACGCCTGCGTCACCGGCGCCGGTCGGATCATGAACACCGCAGCCACCACAATGACAAGAACGGCCGCTGCAGTAAACCATCCACGTCTTACCCCCACAGTCGTCTCGGCCGCTCTGGCTCCTCGGCGCTGGCCCGCGTTTTTCCTCTGTTGCTTGCGACCCACAGGTCTCCTTTACTGCCCTCGAATCACGGGAATTATACGACGCTGTCGGTCGGCTCACACGTGGAGAAGAACCCCCTGGGCGGGCTCACCAGTTGCCTCCGCGATCATCTGGGCATAGAGCAAGACCTGCCGACGATATACCTCAGCGCCTCCACTCATCTCCCGGTCAGTCTTGAAATCAACAACCATCCACGGGCTATCCCTACTCGCCGGATCGGCACGGAAGGCAAGATCGACAACACCCTCGACCAGCGTCTCGTCGGCCATGTGCATGATCACCGGCACTTCCCTCCGGCACGCTCCTGATCTTGACGCGCGACGGACGTCGTCGAAGATCTGGTGCCGCAACACCCCCATCACCACCTGCGCGGCGGCGCTCACCTCGGCATCGGGACAACCCAAGATCCGTGCCTCCAACCGAGCGACCTGACTGACGTGTTCGTCATCAGCGTCGAACGCCACTGTGGCCAGCACAGCATGGACAAGCGCGCCAAAACGGCGACCAGTGGGCCGATCACGTTGCCGCTTCAACTCCATCACGGTCGGGGGACTCATCCCCATCGGTGGGGGAATACCCTCGACCACCTGTCGTTCGGCCAGTTCGGTAACCGTCAATACGTGCAAGCTCGGTGTCGCTGCCTCGCCGGTCGTCCGTTCCCGAGCGTCGCGCCAGGTGCGATACCGCACCAAATCCTCCGTCACCGTCGCGCCGGGCACTTCTTTTGACAACAGTTCCGCTTGGCGAATACCAAATCTGGCCTCTACGCCCAGCTTCAACGTCGGCGTGTTTGGATCCCACCAAACGACCGGGTACTCAGTGGGCCACGCCCCTGACCGGGATGCCTCGGGAGAGGCAACCGGCGGCACCTCCGGCTCTTCGCCTCGCGCTGGTTCCACCCGGAACGGCAACACCTTCCCCTTACCTTCGGGGTCTTGATCAAACCAGAACAACCCAGGCCCAACTGTATCCGGACGCGCTGATTCCCCTTCTGGACGCTCAACCACGCTGTCGCGACCAAACGGCGGGCATTTCGGCGCAGCCTGTGGTTCCCGACGGGTCGATACCGGCGGATATACCGCCTCATCGAGCGGTGTCAGCCACCCCTCTCGAAACGTACCGTCACCGACGCCTGGCACAACGAGGAGATCCCGAGCCCGGGTGGCTGCGACATAGGCCAACCTGATGGCTTCTTCCCTATCGCGCGCAACCTCTTCTTCGTTGTGGTCCAGGAGGTCAAGCGGCGACCAACCTGCGATACGTAACGCACAGATGCCACGCGCAGAGTCGATGAATCGCCCCGAGGTCTTGCGATGCAGCTTGCAGGTGGGATCCGCCAGAATCACGATGGGAAATTCGAGCCCCTTGGCGCGATGCACGGTCATGATCCGAACGCCGTCACTTCCCTCTTCGAGAATCACCGCCTCACTGGTCTGGCGTGACACGGCATCATCTGCGAGTTGCTCTACGAAGCCCCGAAAGGAAAGTCCTCCGCCCGCCTCGTACCGTCGTGCAAGATCCGCGATGTGCATCACATTCGCCAATGCCTGCTCACCGCCTGGCCGCATGACGAAACCGGCATGTGCGCGCGTGGTCTCGAGGAGACGGCCGATCGTCTCGGCGACCGGCACCTGATTACGCATTCGGTGAGCCTCACACAGCGCCGTCAATGCTTCAACGATCGGTGCGAAACGCTCCTGAGCTGCCTCGCCATCGATCGACACCTCCGGAAGTCGGAACGGATGAAGCCGACCGAATCGCTGGTGGTACTCCAACAGCGCCGCATCTTCGATGGCGAACAATGACCCACGAAGGGTGGCAAAAATGGAGAGTTCGTCGTCGGGATACTCGACGGCCGCGAGGGCAGCCCGTAACGTCGTCACCTCTTCTTTCGCGTGTAATGAGCGTCCTCCAACCAACAAATGAGGCACATCTCGCGCCTCGAGCGCCTCCACGTATGACCGAGTCATATCGGTGCCAAAACTCTCGAACCGCCGAAACAGAATGCAGATGTGTCGCGCCTCGACCGGAACTCGCGTCCACGCAGATTCAGCAGGGGCCATCCCCCCCGCACCGCCTGCCGGTAACCGCTCAGCCACCTGCCAGCCACTGTCGCGGACGAGCCAGCTCACAAACGCTCCCACCGCATCTGGCAACGACCTCTCGATTGCCGATGCGGTCAATCGCCGGACGCCATACGGCTTTGGCACAGGCAGCACCACAACTTCCGGCTGCTCGTCAGGCGCCTCTCGGTGTGGCGAGAGGGTTACATAATCTGCCTGAACAGCACCATCCGCAGCCGTATTCTCATCGCGGCACATGAGGGGCGCAAATGCCCGATTGACCATCGCCTGGATAGCCGGTAGACCTCGGAAACTGGTCGTCAAGGCCAGAGCCGATACCCCACGGTCCTGCAGTTGATTTTTTACCTGCCAATAGACACCGAGATTGGCCCGGCGAAAGCTATAGATCGACTGTTTCGGATCACCGACGACAAACAATTTCCCGGGGATCGGGCGAACCTGGCGCCAATCGTCCTGGTCGGGATCGTCTGCCGAGAGCAGCAGGAGAATCTCGGCCTGCAGCGGATCGGTGTCCTGAAACTCATCGACAAAGATTCGCGTGTAGCGACGTTGAAAATCGGCGCGAACGCCCGCATCGTCCCGCACGAGCGACCGTGCGCCCAGCAGCAGGTCAACAAAATCGAGCCGGCCGGCGTCACGTTTCATTTCTCCGAACACCGTAATAGGCGCCTGTAGCTCCGCCTGTAGCAATGCGGCGAGGTCTGCGTCAGCGACGCGTCGAAAGTTCTCCAAGACATCCACCATCTTGCGGTGGCGCTCAAGGACCGTCACGCGAGACACGCCGGGAGCATACGTCGTGCCAGCCCCCTTTCGAGGATTGGTAAACGTTCGATTCGACACCAATTCCACAAGCATCGCCTCGAGGGCGTCGTAGTCACGACGACTGGGCCTCAGGTCATCGTGCTTACGAATCGCCCGCGCGGCCATAAATGCCGCGCGCGTGTCCTGGTAGAGCCGATCGCTGCGACGGTTTGTCGCCTGGTCGATAAGTTCAGCGAAATCGATGAGGTGCGCCACAATTTGGTCAATGATCGCCTTTCGCTGAAAGGTCTCTCGACGCCACGGCGCACAGAAATCTCGCCATTCGGCAAGTTCTGCCGCTGCCTTCCGCAGCCGTTCGGTAGGACGCTCCTTACTCTCAGCGTCACCGACCCGGTGTGCGGGTCTCCGATGCAGGGCGCGCCTGACACCCTCGGGAGGACTACTCAATGCTTCTTGCAGCCATTGATCAAAGGCCTGTTCGAAGATCCGTTCCGTATCGGCGAGCACCTCAAACTGCGGGTCAACACGCGCCTCAACAGGGTGTTCACGGAGCAGATCGGCGCAAAATCCATGAATGGTGCTGACCTGGGCCTCTTCGAGATGCGCGATGGCATGCTCCACATTTCGCACGCTCCCTACCTGGTCAGCGCCATGCCCCATCTCGAGTCGCGCCTGCTCCAGTCCCTCCCGTAGCCGCAACTTGAGCTCTCCTGCCGCTTTGTCCGTAAACGTCACGGCCAGCAACTGGTCAACACGCGCCTTACCAGTCGCCAGGACGTTCACGATCCGGGCCACGAGTTCGGTCGTCTTCCCGGTGCCTGCCGCCGCCTCAACAAGCAAGCTTTCGTCCAGCGACGTACGGATGCGGTTGCGGGCCGCATCATCGACCAATGCTCGTGACTTCATGATCTGCGTGGGTGACACTCGCGTCCTGCCAGTCGAGCCAAATACCTAAGGCATGCGTCTGAGCATTTCGAGTTCGACCAACTTCGTCTCATCCTTACGGCGCGTGCGAACCTCTTCCCAGGGGCCGCACACCGTTTGAAAATCGCACGATGCGCAGGCTCCGCGACGTGGTGCCGGCACGACCACACCCGTTTCGATCGCACGGTCAATGATCTCGAGTACTTCCAGGCCGTAGCGACGCTCGGTGACTCCCAGAGGCACCGAGCGGACCGAATACTCCCCTTTCACGGTCGAGAAAAACAGCCGCGACTCGACCACCGGCCGCCCCAGCCCCTGCTCAACCGCCAACCCGTACAACACGGGCTGCAGGACCTCTCCATGCCCCACGACCATCCGCGCCGCAGTGTGATTGCGTCCACTTTTATAGTCCGTTACACGCAGCTCACCCTCACGGGTCGGTCGGGTTCTCGCTTCGATCAAATCCACGATGCCATGCAGCTTCCATTTCTCGTCGATCAGGATGGGCTCTGCCTGGCTCCGAGGATCACGACCTTCGGCTGGGGGAAACCCGAAGCCCAGCTCCGCCCGAATCGGCACCCAATCGCCCTGCTCATCCGCCACGTGATGGGCCCACCCTTTCAGGTCGATACGCATCGACTCGATCTCGTCGGCCCAGACACGTTCTATGGCCGGCGCAAGCTGTTCTGCATAGCGAGCAGCAAGCCGATCGAGAATTTCGTCGAGCAACGTCCAAGCCTCCGACAGTCGCGCACGCGTTACCGGCAGCGCCTTACGTGCCTCCAAGGTCCGCACCAGCTCGGCTTGCACCTCATGGAACATCCTCCCTCGGGTCAAGGGATCGAGTCGCTCCAACGCCGCAATTTCCTCTCGTGGTTGCAAACGAAAGACGGTTGCCAAAAGGAACTGATAGGGACACACGGCAAAACGTTGGAGCGCCGAGACTGAATACGGTCGAGCGGATAACCGATGCTCCTGAAGAGCCTCACGCGTGGCGGGCGGCGCCTGATAGACCCCGTCGTATCGGCTCCAGGCCGGCTGCCAGCGTGCCCAACGAGAAAG
>CAZPZZ010000156.1:0-9534 GCA_964591245.1 uncultured Vicinamibacteraceae bacterium
CAATCCCAGGCCTGGCGCGCTCGACCGGGCGTTAGACGAGGCACAGCGTGCGGTCGAACTCGATGCGGCGAGCCAACTCACCAACAGGGCGATGGCAGAAGTGCATTATTTTCGAGGCGAACTCCGCGCCTGTCGAGTTGCCACGGATCGCGTACTCAAGCTAAAGCCTAGAGACACAAGTACCATCGCCATGGCGGGACTGCTAATTGCCTTTGCGGGAGACTGGGAGGCTGGAAAGTCCGTAGTCGAACGCGGGGTTGCCATGAATCCGCATCATGCTCGCTGATTTCATGGAATTTCAATGGGATACTACTACCGACACCGGGAGTACAAAAAGGCACTCGCGGAAGTGGAGCAGTGGAACATGCCCTGGTGCCCCTGGAACCACGCAGGGATGGCCATCTATCACGCACAGTTCGGAAATCTCAAAGACGCCCGCAAGCATCTAGATAATTTGCTGAAGCTGAGTCCACGATACGGGAAGATCGCCCGCCTGGATCTGTCCACGTGGTTTGTGTCGGAGCAGCGCGTGGAGCACGCCCTAGAAGGATTTGTAAAAGCCGGACTCGCGATAGACGATCCCGTCTAATCTCTGGCGGCGTCGCCGCTGAGCACGGTCCGCGTAGGCAGGTTTCCCCACCGATACGATTTACGCTGTAATCTAGTACTGCACCTGTACTCCAGAGCAAGGCGGTAATGGCCTCCTCTCGCTACAACGGGAAATTGTTTCGCGCGTGATGTTACTGGGGGCAGACCCAACCTATTCGAGCCAAGACAATGACTCGGTCGGCCGATGTAGACCAACGACGGGTCCTTTCAAACGAGCATCTCAGGGAAGAGAGAAAAACGTCCCGCGTCATCCAAGGTGAACGTCAACCTACCATGTATCTCAATAGACGATAACAAATGAACCGTCGGAACGGGCAACGCCGGTCGGAACACTACGCGCCGGGATCGGCGCGGGCACCGTTTTGGTTTCACCCCACGCACGATGACCAGCATCGAAAAGCTGCCAGTGCAAGTTTCCACCGGATTGCCATCCAGGCCCATCACCCCACGCGAGGAGCGTGGCTCCACTGGGACTCACGATGGCGGTTGGATTCTTCCGCCTGAACTTCGCCTCGCCAGGCGGCGATACTCGTTCGTCAAGCTGGTCAGTGTTCGCCAAATAGATTTCCCCTTCAGTCTCCCACGCGACCACGGTCCCGCCTGGCCCGGAACTCAGCGTGGTGGTCGCGATGGGGCACGCACCAATCTCCCAGGGTTGGATCAGTTGATCGGTGAACGTCCGTCCCTGGTCTGCGCTGGTCAAGAGCCGCATGCCACGGCGGATGTTTTGACCGGCACCTCGATAAGAGACGTGTATCACACCGGCCATATCGGTAGTCGCCCGCAACCCACAGCACCCACAGGCCCCCTCTGCGGCAGGACCAACAGGCGTCGGAAGATCGAAGAGTGTGCCGTTCTCACGCGAGACCGCCATATAGACCCGCCGCTGGGCATCCTCTACCGGATCAGCGTGCCAGAACGCATAGACATTGCCCTCACCATCCACGGTGACCGTCGGTCCTGATTCGACTCCGTCTTCGTCTTTTACCGAGAGGATCTGCTGCGACTCGAACGTGCCAGTGTGATCCGTCCTGGCATACATGAAGCGTCCGGGCTCCTTGTGAAACCAGACGACGTGTACGAGCCCATCCGGACCAATCGCAAGCTGTCCGCCGTCAATCGGTCCCAAGCCCTGGACCGAATGAGGTTCCGAATTGACTGGCTGGGGCGATGACCATTCCGTCGCGTCCAACTCTCTGGTCACGTGCCACAAATTCCCACTACTCATTGAGCCCGTGTAGTAGATGAGGTGCAAGGTGCCCATCGCATCGAGCGCGGCCTGCGGTAAGCTGGCGCCGGCGGGAGCTCGAAGAACGGACACGCTAGGATTGGGCCCAGCACAACCGGCTCCGCCGATCGTGACCGCCACCAGGAATGCTACACGCCGAACGATCGAGACGGTTGCCATTGCGGACCTCCGGTCAAATACACGGATATTCTGCCATGATGCTTGACTCGAGTGGTTATAGACGTCGGAGGATCTGGTGATTCACAGCCTTCAAAACAAGCTGTTCACACTTGTGAGGACCTGGCCCCTGGTCGTGGGTGCTCTTGCCGCGTTCGCCTGTGGACCGCCCGACGTTCCAATCCCACCGGCCGGAACCTCTGACTTCTCGATGGCATTCGAACGTTACACACTCGACAATGGCCTCGAAATCGTGTTGCACGAGGACCACTCTGATCCCATCGTGGCCATAGCCACCCTCGTCCATGTCGGTTCAAGCCGTGAACGCGAAGGGCGCACCGGTTTTGCACATTTCTTCGAGCACATGTCCTTCAACGACTCGGAGAACGTGCCGCGAGGCGCCAACCGGCAGCTTATCCCCGAGTTAGGCGGTACGCGCAACGGTGGTACCAACTCAGATATGACGATCTACTACGAGGTCGTCCCGACCGACGCGTTCGAAAAGATCCTCTGGATCGATTCTGACCGCCTCGGGTACATGATCAATACCGTGACCGAGGCAGCTCTCGAGCGTGAGAAACAAGTCGTCAAGAACGAAAAACGTCAACGGGTCGACAATGTTCCCTACGGGCATACCGAGATGGTGCAACGTGCGGCCCTCTATCCGCCGGAACATCCCTACCATTGGACAGTAATCGGCGACTTCGACGATCTGCAGAGCGCCACACTCAGTGATGTCCAGTCCTTCTACACACGACTCTACGGCGCGAACAACGCGACGCTGGTGATCGCCGGAGACATCGACATCCCAGACACTAAACGTCTCATCGACTACTGGTTCGGCGAGATCCGGCGTGGACCGGAAGTGAGAGCTCCCTATCCACAGCCCGTCTACCTCGACACCTCCAAGTCACTGATGCATGAGGACAATTTCGCCACACGACCAGAGCTTCAGATCGTCTTCCCGACTGTCGAACAATTTCACCCGGATCAATACCCACTCGATCTCTTGGCGAACCTGCTGGCTGGCAGTAAAGAGGCACCGCTTTATGAAACGCTCGTTCAGGAGCAGCAACTCGCACCTGACGTAACAGTTGCCCACCGCACCGCAGAAATCGCCGGAGACCTGGTTATCCGTGTGCGTGCGGCAGCCGGAACCGACCTGGACGACGTCAAGGCCGCGATCGAGGCTGGACTCGCTCGATTCGAACGCAATGGCATCAACGCCACAGCATTGCAGCGGGTTAAGGTACAGGCAGAACGCGCGTTACATGACCGCATGAGTAACGTCCTCAACAAGGCATTCTTGCTAGCGGAGTTCAACGCCTTCGCCAATGATCCGGATTACCTCAGCACGGTGGCCAAACACACCTTCGCCGTGACCGCCTCTGACGTC
Source organism: uncultured Vicinamibacteraceae bacterium (assembly GCA_964591245.1). Lineage (GTDB taxonomy): Bacteria > Acidobacteriota > Vicinamibacteria > Vicinamibacterales > UBA8438 > CAZPZZ01. The sequence continues at coordinate 3,411 of CAZPZZ010000156.1, forward strand.
ATGGACGTGTACGAACGGTATGTTAAGAACGCGGCCACGATTACCACCAGCTTCGTCCCACGGGGCACGCCGAATCTTGCAGTGGAAGGAGCCTCCCCGGCTTCGGTGGTCGAAGAAGAAATCGTGCAAGATGCCGAAGCTGCCGTTTCCCCTGGCGAGGAAGCTCGGTACTACCGGACTCGAACCGAGGCAGACCGCTCAGAACCACCTCTCGGCGAGCCTCCACTCGTCCGCACTCCATCCGTATGGCGCACGGAACTCGCGAACGGGTTACAGCTTTACGGTATCGAGACGACTGAAGAAGCCCTGGTCACCTTCGATCTCACCCTACCCGGCGGCCAGCGCCTCGATCCCCCCGGCCGGACCGGCGTTGCGAGCTTGCTCGCTACATTACTCAAAGAAGGAACCTCTCGCCGGACACCCGTCGAATTCGAAGAGATTCTCGATCTACTTGGCGCACGGATCGACATCACCGCTGGACGGGAATCCATCCGTCTCTCCGGAAGTACGCTCGCCCGTACTTTCGAGTCCACCATGGCGTTGGTGGAAGAACTCCTCCTACAGCCCCGGTGGGACCACGAGGAATTCGCCCGCCTCCAGCGAGAACTCGCCAGTCGATTACGTGATCGGACGGGAAACCCCACCGCGCTGGCCACCGACGCGTTCTACCGCATCATCTATGGGAGCCAGCACGCCTTCGCGACACCACCCTTCGGAACGCCGCAGACTACCGCGACGATCGAACTCGATGACCTCCAGACCTACTTCGAGCAACACGTATCCCCGAATGGAGCCAGTTTTCACATCGCCGGCGCGGTTTCCCAGAATCGTGTCGAAGCAGCCCTTGCCGGACTCGCCGAACACTGGCGCGGCAACCGCCCCGACATTCCGGAACAACCAGCGCCACCGCCAATAAGTGAGCCCCGGATCTACTTCATCGACGTGCCTGACGCAAAACAATCCGTTCTGCAGGTCGGCCGGCTGGCAGTCTCGGCCGCGGATCCCTCCTACACCCGTCTTGCCTTCGCAAACGAGCGGCTGGGCGGCAGTTCCAGCGGCCGTCTCTTTCAGCTTCTGCGGATCGAGAAGGGGTACACCTATGGTGCGCGGTCGCGTTTACCCGAAACGATTGAAGTGGGACCGTGGATCGCCCGTACCAGCGTCAGAAGCAACGTAACACTCGAATCACTTCAGTTGCTACGCGAGCAAATCCAGCAGTACGCGGACTCGTTCACCCAGGGCGACGTAGACATCACACGAAACCAGATTATCAAGGGAAACAGCCGAGCCTTCGAGTCGCTCGACGCCAAGGTCGAACTTCTTCGACAAATAAGCCAACGCAATTTGCCCACGGACGTCCTGGAACGCGAACAAGACATCCTGCTGGCAATGACGTTGGATGATTTTCGCTCGGTGATCACCACATATCTCGACGAAAGCCAGATGATTTACGTTGTAGTCGGAGATGCCGAAACCCAACTCGACCGACTGGTCGAGCTGGGCTACGGAGCACCTGTCGTGGTAACTCCTTCAGAGGCGTCCTACAGGTAGACCATTGCCGCGTGGTGAACGGGGCGAGTTCATCCGACCGAACCGGACATGCTCGAACGGGGACACGCGTCGAAAAATTCGCTACTGGCCGCCGTCAGCAGCATCCTGCTGACGAGCGCCACGTAATGCGTGCTCGATCGCGTAATTGCCTTCATGGCAGGCAAACTCGTAGATGACCCCTGTCCCCGGTGCGGGACGCATATAGAGGCGCGCCGTCCAAGGCCGCGTCCATGTCGACGGATCGCTCATCGTGTACTCGTACTCGAGTGTCTCAGGACCAACCCGAGTGAATCGTTCGGTCAACCGTAGATCAGCCGTAGACCCACTGGAACCGCGATTGAGCCCGTCGGTTTCAACCACCAGGGTGTCACCGTCCCAATACCCACGGGATTGCCCGAGATCGCCACGGGGCGTGGCGGGATGCGGAACCTGCCCGGCGATCGGAATCAATCGCGTGTCATGCATCATTTCCATCTGAATAGCGAGATAGTCTGCCGTCTGGAAGATCTGGTAATTACTGTTGTAACCACGTCCGGTCATGGGCACCCGCCCCCCTCGACAGCGCAGACCAGAACCCAATCGAGCCAGTTCAGCATCGAAACTCGGCATCGTTACGTCGGTCCGTGCGGCACGATTTTGCGCACGACGCGACTCCGCTTCCTCGGTTAAGGTTGGAAGGCGGCCACTCGGTGGGTCGACGATCAGCGACGTCCGATTGTCAAACCAGCGATCAATCAGCCAGAACTGATTGTAGTTTCCAGTCCCTTCCGGATTCTCCTCGGTCACGCCATCACCGGAAGCAAAGTCTTGACGATCTTCCAGTGCGGCCCGAAAGATGCTTTCGCCAAACGCGGCATCCGTCTCCCCGTCAAACAACTCTGCCGCACGGGCCTGCAAGGTCGACACCTCCTCGTCTGTGAGGGCGGCTCTATCCGAGAGTTGCTCCGGCCGTTCCAGGGGGGTCGCCGAATCACTCGCCCAGATTCCCTGCAGATCAGGATAGCCATCAGCGGTCCGAGGCATCGTCCAGCCCTCGGGCGTCTGACCAGCCGCCGCGACGGAAACCAATCCCATCAGCACGCACGCCAACAATACTGCAATGCCACGAGTGCTCATCTAAACCTCCCGCCCCCAGTGGGCCTGTGCATCACCTCGTTCGTTCATCACCATAAAACAGCGACACGCGCGTCGCAAGTTGCCATCATCACAGATCCATCACGGCGTTATACCGCCGGATACACGATGACGACGTACCGCAAGATAGAGGACCACCGTCACCGCGAGCACCGCACCGACGAGCGGATAATTGTGCTGAAGAATTTCGAGAGCACCATCCCCGAGCCGAACCGCCAGATATGCCTCTCCGGTGAACCGAATCATTCGCCCCACAAACACCGCGCCGGCAAAGCGGGGCCACGGCATCGCGGCCAGACCGGCCGCGAGAATGAATACCTTGGTGGGGAACGGTGGCGGCGCAAGCATGGCCACCATGATGGCCACAATGTCGTTGTCTCGGACCTTCCTTGTCACCCATTCCCGTTTCTCCGGGTCAAGCCGACGCACGGCCAGGTCGCTACCTGTACGACCAAGACGATAGAGAACCAGGCATCCACACGTCGATCCAACCGAGGCGGCCAGGGCAATTGCCAGAAACCACTCGGGCTGCTGCCAAGCCAGCAACATCAGGACAATGTCCACGCCTCCGGGCAGTGGAACACCAGCGGAGTCAAGCAGAGCGAGCAGGAACAGACCGGGCACACCAAGAGCAAGCAGACTTTCACGCAGGCTGTGCATAGGCGGCCTGATTATAGCCTCTGGAGGCGCGAGCTTTGCCTTTCAAGACGGGCACTGATAAGCTAGACACATCGGCGCATAGTCCACTTTGGTGGTCAATCCGCCGTGAGCGAACGGGTTTAGCCAGCCGCTCCCCTACAGCGCGCCGCTATTATCAGAACTCGTTCATCTGCTCTCGCCGGATCCCCCCCCGCCCTGGAGGTGACGATTGGCAACTCGCGGAAGACCGACACAACAGAAACGCCAGCGCGAACGCGCCAGGCAAGAGCAGCGCAAACTGAAGGACGCGCGTCGGCAAGAGGCAAAGGATCGCCGCGCATCAGCATCGCCCACTCCTGCTGGAGTAGACCCTGATTTAGAAGGCATCGTCGCCGGTCCTCAGCCCCTGGCCGATTGGCAACAAGAGGGCCTGGCCCAGTTCGAAGACGACGACAACGAAGATTCCGAGGAAGCGACGACGGGCAGCTAGCCGGAGAGCGTTTGGCCTGGAATCACATTGGTCCGGACACTCGGATTACTGCGTGAGCCCATCTTGGCCACGGAAGCCGCTGTCTGCTGTCGACGCCAGTGATATTTCTTCGGCACCACGGGTGGTTCAGGTCATACCAGACCAAATAGCTGCGTTTCAGACTCCCGCTGCGAGAGAAGCCGCGGGAAGGAGCAACTAGACTCGCCCCGGCGACGTTCTCCATCAGTTCCAAGGCATTCCCACCGTCAACAAATCGGCCGCATCATCACAGACGGAACCAAATTCGAGAGCCCATTCAGTGGTGAGCCAGCACCTTGTCGAGTGACGAGGTAGCAATAGGGTGATATCCAGGGCGCGCGCGTTCATAAATAGCGCGTGCCCGCTGCCGCCCCACATCCGTGGTGATCAGTTCATCGTAGAGTGGCTGGATCAATTTCCGTCTTCCAATCTCGACGAGATACGACTCAAGCCTGGGATATGCCGGCTCATACGCATTCTTGATGGAGATCAGCAGCCACTCATGGGCAATTTCAGCGTTGCCGACCTCTGTAAGGGCGAAAGCGCGGTCAAGATCCACGAGCTGATCCATAGTCAGCTCTGCGGGCAACGACCGCAGGAAATGGAGCCATTCCTGAGTGGTCCAGGCGCCGGCTTCCAGACGGGCGCTGGAGAGGTGCCCCCGGGCCCATTGTGCCCCCTGCTGGCGGACCCGACGCAGGGCCTCGGACTGGGAACGCGGGGCATTGTCCGGCAGACCAGGCTGCTGCAGCCAGGCCTCGACCTGAAGTGCTTCGACAAGATCGCTGTTCCCCGCAAATAAACGTTCGCGCAGATACCCCGTGAATGTCTCCGTGGTAATGCTACAAAACGCGAAGTCGTCAAAATACGCACGCAGGAAACAATCGAAGCGGTCTCGTCCCACACTTTGTTCCAACAGACGCAGAAACAGCTCGCCTTTCAAATATGGCACCCGCGTCATTCCGTCATCTGGATCCCGGTTCGTCAGGTCGATACAAAGGATCTGGTCTGGCGCGTCGAGCCGTGACAGTTCGTCAGCGAGCTCCCGCTGATCGAGCGTCGCCTCCATCTCCGCCCGCGCACCCCCGAACACCTCCTCGAGAATGCGACGCTCAAGATACACGGTAAACCCCTCGTTCAGCCAGAAGTCGCGCCACGTCGCATTGGTCACCAGGTTGCCAGACCACGAGTGAGCCAGCTCATGCGCAACGAGCGAGACGAGGCTCTTGTCACCAGCGATGATGGTCGGTGTCGCAAAGGTCAGCCTGGGGTTTTCCATTCCGCCGAAGGGAAAGCTCGGTGGCAGCACCAGTAGATCGAAACGCTCCCAACGGTAGGGCCCATACAGCCGCTCAGTGGCCACGATCATCGCCTCGGTGTCCGCGAATTCACTCGCTGCGGTTTCGACGACCGACGGCTCTGCGTACACGCCAGTTCGATCGCTCATCGGCCGAAACATCAAATCACCCACGGCCAGAGCAATCAGATACGACGGAATGGGCTGCCGCATCTCGAAGTAGAACTCGCCTCCAAGTGGTGCGACAGGATCATTGGTCGCACTCATCACAGCACGAAGGCCCGGCAACGTCCGAACCCTGGCGGAGTAGGTCACTCGAACACCCGGACTATCCTGGAGCGGTATCCAGCTCCGCGCGTGGATTGCCTGAGATTGCGTGAACATGAAGGGATGACGTTTACCAGTCGTTTGTTCCGGCTCAAGCCACTGCACCCCCGAGGCCTCTGGACTACTGGCATAACGAATTCGCACCTGTGTCGCAACGTCAGACAGCGTCACTTCCAATGGCGCGCCGAGAACCGAGTCTGCCGTACCAAGCCTGAACGGTGCCTCGACCCAGCTGTCATCGCCGGCGGACTGCTCCACCGCCGAAATAGTCAGATCCCGCGTATCGAGTCGCAAGATCGAGACATCGGTCGTTCCTCGCTCGAGCTGGAGTGTGACAACGCCCTCCAGGATATGCTGGTGGAAGTGCACTTCCAGCTCCAGGTGGAGGTGCCGCATTACGATTTCGTCCGGACTCGCGTAAGAATGTTGATCTAAGCGCATGGTCGAAGGCAGACCGAAAGGCGGATAAGCTGTGAGGAGGGGCAGTGCCGACGCCGCGCAGGCGGGCAGCGTTGCCATCCGAATCACGACAGCCACTGGCCCTATTACGTGTCTCTTCACGGGGCCGCGCTGGCGTGACAGGATACCAGAGGCTATCTCCGAGTTACACTGAAGGATGCGTTCGGCGTCGCCTCTGATTGCGAGCGGCGGCCCAGGCGCCTGATACG
>CAZPZZ010000157.1:0-9512 GCA_964591245.1 uncultured Vicinamibacteraceae bacterium
GAGCAAGGCGAGACAGGTCCGTTTCGGTTCGGCGCCAGCGAATTTCCGGATCAGTTCGTAGTACTCCCAGTCCTGAACAGGGCGCATCGACAAGCACGCAATCGAAGACGGGGGAAAAAGGAGGAGGGTGCCGCAGGTCAAGTTGAACGACTTGGACTGTCGATGATGCACCCGCCGCGGTGAGGGCTCGACGAAGTCGCCGTATCCGGGCAGGACGGTAGTCGCTGGCCACGAGGGTGCCTTCGGAGGGATGTACTGATGCGAGTGCTACGGTTTTACCTCCTGGTGCGGCACACGCATCGAGCAGCCGGGTTCTGGGCTGTGCGGCGACGAGTTCCGCGACCAGTTGACTCGCCTCGTCTTGTGCCTGGAATAAACCTCGCTTCGCGCAGGCAGTGCGGAATGGCTGTCCAGAGACGACCGTCAAGCCCTCACGGGCTCGCAGCGTGGGTTCGGTGCGTACGTCGCAGGCGGCGAGCTGTCGCGCGAGTTCGTCGCGCGTGATACGGATCCGGTTTGTTCGTAACGTCAGAGGGGCCGGACTATTGTTAAATTGAACCCAGGTGATTGCGTCATGGAGGCCGACTCGACGTAACCACCGCTCGACCAGCCATCGAGGATGCGAGCAGGTCACACTGAGAAAATTCAACTGGTCATCGAGACCATTTGGTTCGTCAGGATGTCCGGGGAGGACCGATGCCATCGGTTTGCTGGTCATACGACGGAGCACCGCATTCACCAGTCCGCTGGCGCTGGATTTTCCCAGTCGCCGCACGAGATTCACGGCGTCGTTCGTAGCCGCCGAGGCAGGTATCCGCTGCAGATAGCGCAGCTGATACGTGCCAAGACGCAGCACGGCGAGAACGGCTTGATCAAGTTTGGCCGTCGGGCGACCTGCCGCATGTTCGATCAGGCAGTCCAGCGCGCCCTGCCATCGTAGTGTTCCGCTCGCAAGTTCTGTCACGAGCGCGCGGTCCCGCGGGTCCGTCAACGAATCCCGATGGCGGGCGAGGGCTGCTGGTAAGTCGTCGCCGTCGGCGACGGCCTGCAGGACGTGGTACGCGGCCGTCCGTGCCGCGCTCAACGCGCCTCCGGCTCTGATCGGAAAGTGGCGTTTGGCGGAACGGGATATCCAACGAGAAATGCGCGCGTGTCCAGGACTCGTCGTCCTTCTGGTTGAAGTGCGTGCAACGCGAGTGTCGTTCCTTCTCCACACGCCACATGAAGGGCGTCTCCCGAGGCAGCAATGACTGCACCGGGTGTTCGTGTTCCGGGGTGTGCGTCGACGACGTCGCTGCGATGTACGACGTAACGCGAGCTTCCCAGAAAGGTGAACGCGTGCGGCCAGGGATGGAGTCCGCGTATGAGGTTATGAATGGCCGCCGCGGGAAGAGACCAATCGACGCGGCCGTCTTCTTTCGTCAAGCGGGGTGCCAATGTCGCGAGAGCGTGATCTTGTGGTTCTTCTTTGTGCTGACCGGCCTCGATGGTTTGAACCGTCGAGAGTAGTAGATCCGCGCCAAGTTCCGCCAGGGCGTGTTCTACGACATCGCTCGTCTCGTCGCTTCCGATGGAGCGTACGACGCGGGCGAGCATGGGGCCAGCGTCCATTTCGCGGACCAGCCGAATCATGGTGATACCAGTCTCGCGTTCTCCGGCAATGATGGCCCTTTGGATCGGAGCGGCCCCCCGATACCGGGGCAAGAGCGAGGCATGCACGTTGATGATCCCATGCACTGGGGCGTGCAGGATATGGTCTGGAAGGATTTGGCCGTAGGCGACCACGACTCCGAGTTCTGCGCCGCACGCGCTCAACTGCTCGTTGAACTCTGGATTACGCGCGCGGTCGGGTTGGACGACCGGGAGGTTATGAGCGAGCGCTGTCGTCTTGACGGGAGAGTATTGCTGTCGTTGACCACGACCACGCCGCCGGTCGGGTTGGGTGACGACCATGACGACCCGTTGCCCGGAAGCGAGAAGTCGCTCGAGCGAGGGAACGGCGAAGGACGGAGTACCGAAGAAGGCGATTTTCACCACTTGCCCGCACGTTGCATTTTTCGTACACGACGCATGATCAGATCCCGCCTGAGGCCATGGAGGCGGTCGACGAAGAGCGTTCCGTCGAGATGGTCAAGTTCATGCTGTAGAATCCGCGCCAGCAGACCGTTGCCTGCGACCTCCAACTCTTCTCCCTCTCGGTTTACGCCTCGGACGACAAGGTGGGCTGGACGATCAACGCGCGCGCTAAACCCTGGAATGCTCAAGCAGCCTTCTTCTTCTGGCTGGATTCCCTCCTTGCTGACCACCGTGGGATTGATGACGGTCACAAGTTCGCCGATGGATCGCCCAGAGGAGGGGTCTGCAACGAAGGCTCTGAGTTCGACTCCGACCTGCGGAGCCGCTAAGCCGACCCCAGGCGCGGCGTACATGGTCTCGATCATGTCATCAATGAGTGTTTGTAGATCAGGACCAAAGTCGACGACCGGTTGGGAGGGGCGGTGGAGTGCGGCGGCTCCATGCCGCAAGATCGGGCGAATCATTTGGGACGGCGAGACGGAAACGAGGAATTCTTAGCCGGAGCGAACATCTTTACTGCTGAACGCGCTCATTCCCGTCTGTGCTCTCTGTTGTCTCTAGTGCACCGAACTCTCGCAGGACCTCTGCCGTATTACCACCAGGTGCGCGAGCGGCAGCCTCCGGGCTGCGGGCTCGGCTGGCCTCCGCGGCGCTTGCGAGTTGAAGCGGCGTGCGACCAGCATCGTCCACGACGTTCAGATCGGCGCCTTCTTGGGCGAGCAACCGAACGATTGTGGTGAAATTCCGCTGCGCTGCGGTATGCAGGGCAGTTCCGCCGCGCAGGTCAGGTGCATCGACGTCAGCACCAAATTCGAGTGCGACACGCACAGTCGCGAGAGCCTGTTGCTCTTCAACATGGGGCTCGCGGAGTAGCGTATTGAAGAAGCGCCCCTTGTTCGCGGGACCGCGTACGGCCGCCACGAGCGCTGGTACAAACCCGCCGCCAACGTGCGGCGGCCCGACACCGCCGGCTCGTTCGAACACGGGGCGCCACAGTTCGAGTGTCGTCATGCGGGGGTCGGCACCGGCGGCGACCAGGTCGCGCATAATAGCCGGTTCGCGATAATACGCGGCCAGCCAGTACGGCGTCGCGCTTGTAAGCGCTGGGTTCAAGGACCAGTCCTGACTGGCTCGCCGGAGCGGCGTGCCTGCCAGAAGCCGAGAATTCGGGTCGGCGCCATGTTGTAGCAGGGTTTCAACCAGGCGTTCATCACCGCGAAGAATCGCAGCGTGTAGTGCCGTGTAGCCGGCGTCGTCGCTATTGGGGTCTGCTCCCGCGTCCAGCAAATATCTTCCGAATGCGCCGTGGCCGCTGTGGGCGGCGATGACCAGCGGGCTCGCACCAGTCGGCGCGGGTAGGTTAATATTCGCTCCGGCGGCAAGGAGGAGCCGTGCGGATTCGACGTCACCGTGTCGTGCCGCAAAGAGGAGAGGGGTGAACCCCCCGCGATGCCACGTTACGCCTTGGTCGTACTGCGAGGCGTTTGTTGCGGCCGCATGCATGAGTCGAGATCGCCGCGTCGACCGCGCCTCAACGTTGGCGCCATAGCGGATGAGTGCGTCGATCACTTGGTGGTGCGCCTGGGCGACGGCCCACATTAATGCCGTTTGACCGCGTGTGGTTTCGGCGACGTTGACGTCGACCCCGTGTTCGAGGAGCAGACGGACCGCCGTGACATTTCCGGAGCGGGACGCCGACATGATCGGGGTTTCACCTTCGGGTAGCGGGATATCCGCTGTAGCGCCCGCTTCGAGCAGTAAGGCGACCATAGAGGGACTTCCGTTGTCCGCCGCGAGCCAGAGCGGCGAGGCACCCAGCTCATTCGTGACGTTGACGTCTGCTCCATGGTGAAGCAAGAGTTCAGCGACCTCGACGTCATCCCGGTAAGCGGCCCAGTGTAAGGCGGTGGCTCCGTCCGGCTGTGCGGTATTGACGTCGATACCGTGGGAGATCAAGGTGCGCACCGCGTGAGTGTCCGCGGACCGGACGGCGGTGATGATGGCGATTTCCTCGACCTCCGCTGCTGAGCGAACGGGAACCCCCAGCGATGCTAGTGCCAGCCCGACGAGCACCACGCGAGATACGTTTCCTCGTTTTAGCCAGTTGCTCACGTTCATAGTTTGGGCGTCTCCGTGACGTGCAATGGACCAACGCATGAGAGGCGAGATGAGTTGTTCAATCGTATCGCACGTCTCAATGATTGACAACGCGTGTCCGCACCGGAGACACTACCGTGTCTAGAAGTGTACCTGGTGCCCAGGTGGGCTCATACTGGTTCCAGGGCTTGGACATCCGGGGAATAGGCGATGGACAACAGACGGGGTGCCTGGTTGGCGCGCGTAGATAGCAGGCGACTGGGCCTGATACTTGGTGTGGCCGTAATTCTTGGATTCTCGCCCGCCGAGAGTGTCTCCCAGACCGAGGGCGCTCCCGAGGGAGGGGTGATTTCGCCGCAGCGGGCGCTTGTTGACGAGTACTGCGTTACCTGCCACAACGGTGATTTTGTACGGGGCACTGACGAACCACGCTCATTACTGGTATCTCAGCTCAGAGCCGTCGGTTTGGCTCTCGATGATGTGAATGTGGACAACGTCTCAGAAAATCCTGAGATCTGGGAGCGAGTCGTCCGCAAGCTGCGCGTCGGGGCGATGCCACCACAGCCTCGTCCGAGGCCAGATCAAGAGACGTATCAGGGGTTCAGGCGGTGGTTGGAGGCCGAACTCGATGCGGTGTCCGCTGCGAATCCTGACCCCGGTCGTACCCAGGCGTTCCACCGTCTCAACCAAACCGAGTATCAGAACGTGATCCGGGACCTCTTCGATCTCGAAGTTGATGTGAGTGACTGGATTCCAGCGGACGCTCCCGATCGCTACGGTTTTGACAATAATGCGGGTGCCCTGTCGCTATCGCCGGCACTTTTTGAACGGTACGTGTCGGCGGCGCGAAAGATCAGCCGGCTGGTAATCGGAAGACCGCCCGCTGGCGGCACTGTCATTCAGACCTACGAGATTCCTCTCAATCTGATTCAAGATAGTCAGCAGCATGAGGATCTCCCTTTCGGGTCACGAGGCGGAACCGCAATCCGGCACCACTTTCCAGTGGATGGAGAGTATTTGATCAAGCTGGGCCTGAGGACGAATTACGTCGGCTATGTTCGGGGCATTGATCAACCACATGATCTCGAGATTCGGCTGGATGGGCGGCGCATTCGACAGTTCACCTTCGGGGGCGAGGCGCCGGGCATGCCGGCTCCCTTTAGCTTCGCGGGTAACATCCGCGGTGATATCGAGTGGGAGGCCTATACCCTGCACGCCGACGAGGAACTTGAGTTACGTATCAACGTGCCGGCTGGGCTCCATATGATTGGCGTGACGTTTCCCCGGGAAACCTGGGAAGAAGATGGTGTTCTGCAGCCTCGGCAGACGGGTTTTGCGCTTGCCGTGAATGACATGCCGGATGCGAACCCCGCGCTTGGCACCGTACAGATTAGCGGTCCATTTACAGTGGACGGGCCTGGGAATACCGCGGCTCGTCGCCGCGTGTTCACGTGCAATGCGGAGGGGGCGGCCGATTCAACCGCGGCGAGAGAGTGCGCGGGCAATATTCTGGGAACGTTGGCCCGCCGAGCCTACCGTCGACCCGTCACCGATGGTGACGTGGATACGTTGTTGGGATTCTACGAGGCTGGTAGCCGTGGTGGTAGTTTCGACGAAGGTGTTGGTTTTGCGCTCGAACGTCTGCTGGCAGATCCGGAATTTTTGTATCGTATCGAAAGTGATCCTATCGATACCGGACCGGGTACGGTCTACGCTTTGACGGACGTCGAACTTGCAACACGGCTATCATTTTTCCTCTGGAGCAGTGTGCCTGACGATGAACTGCTGATGGTGGCCGAGGAGGGGATACTGGCCGAACCTGCTGTCTTGGAGACACAGGTGAGGCGTATGCTTGCCGACGAGCGGGCCAATGCACTGGTTGAGAATTTTGCTGGTCAATGGCTCCACTTCCGTAATCTAGGCGGGGTATATCCGGATCCCCTCATCTTTCCGGAATTTGACGAGAATCTTCGGGAGGCGTTTCAGACGGAGACAACCCTCTTTATCGAGAGTCTTCTCGAGGAAGATAAGAGCTTACTCGATCTGATTCGCGCGGACTATAGCTTTGTTAACGAGCGTCTGGCGAGGCATTACGGGATCCCAAACATCTATGGCAATCGGTTCCGTAAGGTCACGTTTGACGCTGGTGAGTGGGCTGGATTATTGAGCCACGGCAGCGTGATGACCGTGACCTCATATCCAAACCGTACGTCGCCCGTGCTGCGTGGGAAGTGGGTGCTGGAGAATTTGCTAGGTGCACCGCCACCTGAGCCGCCGCCGGATGTGCCGACACTGGAAGAAGAGAACGAGGACGGCGAACCGTTGTCGATGCGCCAGGCGATGGTGAAACACCGAGAGAATCCCGCTTGCGCGGTGTGTCATTCCGCGATGGATCCGATCGGCTTCGCTCTAGAGAACCTCGACGCGATCGGGGCGTGGAGGGAAAACAGCGAAGCCGGCACTCCGATCGATGCCTCGGGGACGTTGCCTGATGGTGCTGCCTTCGACGGACCGACCGGGCTCCGGGATTTGTTGTTGGAGCGGTCGGATGATTTCATCGGGACGGCGACAGAAAAGTTGCTTGGCTATGCCCTGGGGCGTGGGCTGGAGTATTACGACGCTCCGACTGTTCGTAACATTGTGCGTGAAGCGGCCAGCGAAGACTATCGCTGGTCATCCATCATCCTCGGGATTGTAAAGAGCAGGGCGTTTCAGATGCGGAGGTCCGACTCATGATCATCACCAAGAAGGCTATTCCTCGCCGCACCGTGTTGCGGGGCATCGGCGCCGGCCTGGCGCTTCCGTTACTCGATGGTATGGTGCCGGCATTCGCCGCCATCCGTAACAGTGCTGCGAAGCCGGTTCGTCGGTTCGGTGTCGTGTATGTGCCGAACGGGATGGCGATGAAGCATTGGACCCCTGAAGGTAAGGGGGCTGGCTTCGAGATGACCCGGTTGCTCGGGCAGATCGCGGATTATCGGGATCAGATGACAGTGCTCACCGGCCTGAACGCCGTCCCGAGCAACGCGGGTGTGCATGCCAGTGCGGCTACGCGGTTTCTCACGGGCGTGACCCCCGCGCGGACCGAATCAAATTTGCGGGCGGGTATCTCCGTGGATCAACTGATCGCCCGTGAATTCGCGCAGGAAACGCAACTCGGTTCTCTGGAGATTGCGCTGGATAGCCGGGATGTTTCCGGATCGTGTGACGTCGGATTTAGCTGTACTTACACGAACACGATCTCGTGGAGGAATGAGACCACACCGTTGTTGGGGGAGAACAACCCTCGTGCGGTCTTCGAGCGCCTCTTCGGTGATAGTGGTTCGACTGATGCGGCGGCACGAGTTGAGCGGATCAGAAAAGAACAGAGCATTCTGGATTCCGTCACGGAGAAGATCGACGCGTTGAAGCAAGGCTTGGGGCCGAATGACCGGATTCGGGTGAACGAATATTTGGACGCGGTTCGAGACATCGAACGACGTATCCAGATGGCTGAGGCACAAAGCGACCGCGAACTTCCTGAGGTCGATCAACCCGCCGGGGTGCCCGCAACGTATGCCGAGCACGCAACGTTGATGTTCGACTTGCTACTGCTCGCCTATCAGACTGACCTAACCCGGGTGAGCACGTGCATGATGGCACGTGAGATCAGTGGTCGGACGTATCCGGAGATTGGCGTGCCAGATTCGCATCACCCAACCTCCCACCATCGGGATGATCCGACGCTCTACGAGAAGATAGCGAAGATCAACGAGTTCCACCTCTCCTTGTTTGCCCATTTCCTTGAGAAGGCACGGGCGACCCCGGATGGGGACGGGACATTGCTCGACAACATGGTCATGTTGTACGGCGCAGGCATGTCAGACAGCAACCGGCACGACAACAAAGGGTTGCCGCTTGCGCTTGTTGGTGGTGGTTCGGGGCACCTCAAGGCGGCCGGGCACCTGCGCTATGCGGAACGGACTCCAGTGAGCAATCTTCACCTGACGATTCTCGACAAGATGGGGATTCCTGTGGAGCAACTCAGCGATAGCACCGGACAGCTTGAACTGTTGAGCGTGGGCTAGTTACCGGCAGATCACCCGTATGCCCCGGAACCTTCCGGGGCACCGTTTGGAAGAAGGCCCGGCGTTGGTGCCGGGCCTTTTTTGTCATTCGATGAAGGGGGATGGTATGGGAAAGACATGGCGTACAGCGTTTGTGGCGGTGATGGGTGCCGTGGGGATTGCTGGCGTGTCTACATTGGGACTGGAACAACAGGCAGGGACTGTCGCGATCGACGCTGACGACATTGGCGGGGTCGTGACGAGTGCAAATGGTACGGAGGCTGGCGTCTGGGTTGTGGCCGAAACGACTGACTTGCCGACGCGGTTCATTCGGATCGTGGTGACCGATGATGCCGGACAGTATGTCTTGCCCGATCTGCCGGAGGCGAATTACGAGATTTTCGTGCGCGGCTATGGACTCGTCGATTCGCCGCGTGTCGCGGCGTCGCCGGGGCAGTCGCTAGATCTTGAAGGCGTGGTGGCGCCCGATGCAAGGGCCGCGGCGCAAGTCTACCCTGCCGCGTGGTGGCTCTCGATGATGGAGTTGCCAGAGGGTGTGCATTCGCAGCAGGATTTGGGTAGTGCGGTGACGAATTGCCTCAATTGCCATCAAGTTGGCAATCGGGCGACGCGCGAGATTCCCGGTGAGATTCTACGCGAGGCCGATTCTCATCTCGAGGCCTGGGACCGACGGGTGGCGATGGGGCCCATGGGCGGGGGGATGTCGGCGAGTTTCAACCGCCTTGGTGACCAACGGCGAATGTTCGCCGATTGGACTGAGCGTATCGCCGCCGGCGAAGCACCGACCCAGACCCCGCCCCGCCCACAGGGAGTTGAACGGAATGTCGTGGTGTCCCTCTGGGATTGGGGTACCGCAACGGACGGGAGAACAGATAGCGCGGCATCGGATGTACGAGATGCTACGGTGAATGCGGATGGTCTCGTTTACGGGGTGGTGCAGCCAAGCGATATTCTCGCCGTACTCGATCCAGTGGCGCACCGGGCGTTCACGATTCCGGTTCCCTCGAATGGTCCGGAAATTCAGGGACGGACGCCGGAGTCGCCCTACTGGGGAGACGAGCCGGTCTGGGCGCGTTATTCGGATCCGCGCAGTGTCGCTCTGGATGCGGATGGCCGCGTATGGTTGACTGGTCGGGTACGCGGGGCAGACGCCCAGCCTGCGTTTTGTACGGATGAGGTCAACGCGTTCGCTGACTACTTTCCCTTGGCGCGGGGAACGCGGCAGGTGTTCATGTACGACCCGCCGAGTGAGCAATTCTCCGAGATCGATAC
>CAZPZZ010000158.1:0-8640 GCA_964591245.1 uncultured Vicinamibacteraceae bacterium
AACTGCTATCGCGGTCCTCAGCCTCCGGGCTCACCCGTCTATGACCTGCGACGGACCGTGACCCACGCCTTGGGTCACGCCCTTGGGCTTACCCATCCGGACGCGGCACATCAGTCCTCGGGGGCCCGCATGCAGGCTGACCTTGGCAATGTGGACACCTTGCAGTTCAACGACCGTCAGCGCGCCAGGGCCCTCACGGACGCGGCGACAGTAGGCATCCCATTCCCGCCACGGAATGACGCGCTCGCGTTCTTTCTGCATCTGGAAACCGAATATCGAGATACGCTGCGCCGACCTCAGACGAATACCGGGTACGTCGACGCGGAAGGTTCCGCGGTGTGGTTTCCGGAGTGGTTGCGGTATCTCCTCCATGGATGTGAGGCACCCGAGGCCACTGTGCGCGTCCTCCTCCAGATTCGGGGCCAAGGCGTACAACCGGTGTGTAGCGAAATGACCTCAACGGATTATGCGTTTCCTCCCAGAAATCTCTCGCTGGAATTTCTTGAGGCGCTAGACACGTTTTACCGGGACGAATTGCGGCGCGAGGTCCAATTCAGTCATGTCGACCTTGAGGGAAAGGCCGTATGGCTACAGGAATACCTCCGGTACCGGGTCGAGGGCGTGAGCGATACCGACGCTCGCGCACAGATCGTCTCGCACATTGCACAGGCGGCTCCTCCTGCCCCACCGGAGGGTCCGCTCTCAGACCCGACATGGCCGGAGGGCGTGGGCTCGTCACGCTTCGGCCAACTGGTGGGTGGTTCGGTTCCCAGACGCGGCTGGAATATTGCGTTCGATGGTGCATGGGTCCGCCCACATCCCGGACCCTTTATCTGGGGCAATATTGAAAGTACTCCGGGCGTGTACCACTGGGACGCGCTGGATCGCTTCGTCTCCGAGTCTCAGAGTCTCCGTGTCGCCCAGTTAACCACGATCTGGCCATTCGCGCGGTGGGACCAGGAGTCATGTCACGGTGACCAACCCACGGCACAGAACGGGTTCCCGGAATTTGGCGACCGACTCTACGCCCCGTGCGACATGCCTGCGTACCTGGCCTGGTTGGGTGCCGTGGTCGAACGCTACGACGGTGATGGCGTGGAAGACATGCCCGGCCTCGCCTATGGCCTGCGTCACTGGGAGATTCTCAATGAACCAGGCATGCAAGGGCCACAACTGACGTTCTTTCAAGACCCGCCGGCCCGCTACCTCGAACTCTTGGAGCGCTCGTATACCGCCATCAAGACCGCGAACCGAGACGCCATCGTCCTGCCCGCCGGACAAGCCGGCATGCAGCCGACCTTTGTCGAATTCTGGGAACCGGTCCTCGCCGGTGCGAAGGGATTCTTCGACATCGGGAACATCCACTCGATCTCGAGCTCCGACGACTTCTTTTCGACGCAATATCGCAGTTGGCTGGCGGACCAGGGCTACCCGTCGATGCCGTATTGGATCACCGAAGCCCTGGTAGGCCGTAGACCGCAGTCCCATCAACAGGCACTCAGCGCCGACGAACTGGCCCAACTGACCTTTACCAGTTACGCCAGCGCCTTTGCCGCCGGGGCCAACGTCATCTTCAACGTCGGCGGGCACGATCCTACCGGCGGTCCCGGTCTGGCCTCGGCGGCCACGTTTCAGCTGATGGCCCGGACGATACCGGACTTTACACGCGCAACCGCCTTGACGAACGCGAGCGTTCGTTTCGACATGCCAGACGATTCAGTCATCTACGCGCTCTGGGATGGTGCATCCCTCCCGGATACCGTGCTGGGCACGATCGAGGTCACCACCTATGACGGGATCACGACCCGCGTAGAGCGCGCAGATCTTGATTCTGTACGCCCCGTATTTGTCTTGCCGACCCCGTCGTCTGGTAGCGACGGCGTCGGTAGCCCAGCTAGCCCGTAGTCAGACGTACGTGATATCCGGCGTACTTCCGCATGTTGATAACCGCGGTGTCAAATATCAGGTACTGTCCCTTGATACCCATCAGCGTCCCTTCGAGCCTGGGGATCTTGTCGAGATTATGAGCGCGGACCCGCTCCGGATACTCCAGGACGGGATACCGAATATCAAGCGAGGTGGCGTCCACCAGTCGCTGGCCAGGCAGTCCCTCTCCGGCCTGCCTGAACAGGTCATCGCGAATCTGGGCAAGATCTTGAACAGCCGGTGGTCCTTTCAACATCTTGCGCCAATCCGTCTTGTCGGACACAAACGCCTTGAGTGCCACCTCGGCCCGGCCCGCGTCCAACCGGGTCATCACCGTCAAGATCGGGAGGGCCTGGCTCGCCCCCTGGTCCATCCACCGTGTCCGCTGTTGCGGCTCCCGGGTAATCCCCACTTTGACGCCAGAGGAATTCGCCAGGTACACCGTGTGCGGAACCAAACAATGCGTCTCACCCCAGCCGGGCTCCCGACAGGTGCCTTGGTCGTAATGGCAGGTCTCCGGCTTCACCACGCACATATCGCAACACGCCAACGACCGCACGCACGGAAAACAGTACCCCTGATTGAAGCTCTTGTTAATCTTACGACCGCAGGCAATACATCGAATTTCACCGAGAAATTCCAACGTAATGCCAAGCCCGAGGTGCGGATTCATCGGCACCCGGTCTTCCCCAACCGGCAATGCGTACTGGACCGCGTCGTCCAACCGGGTCTGCATCTTCTCAATTGCGCCTTCAACCACAGCCATGGCTCACTCACACCTTCTCTGAAACAACACATTCTGGTACACCGGACCCGAGCCCGCTGCATGCCGAGCCTTTTCCCCAGACAACGACCGGCTATGATGACCCGAGTCGAACCTCGCAACGATTCCGCGCGGATTGGCCAGCCCATGGGACGGAACCACGAATCTCCAGGCACACTACCACCAATCCTCGGGTGACCAAGACGATGATACGGGAGCTACTGGAAAACGCTCTGCTCACACGGCAAACCCTACTCGAGCAACTGCACGAGGAAGGAACGGATTGCTATCGTCTTTTTCATGGCGCCATCGAAGGGGTCCCAGGATGCACGATTGACCGCTACGGTCCCATCCTCCTGGTACAAACCTGGCGAGACCCGCTTCCGCCCGCCACCCTCGAGGCCATTGCGTCGACGGTCAACACGACGCTCAACCGGTCACTGCACACGGTCTGGAATCATCGTGCCCACAGCCGAGGCGGCGGACCTCCCGCCTTTCATACCTGGCATGATCCTGGCGCCTTGCCGGAATGCCTCGGCCACGAACTGGGGCTCACCTATGACGTGCGTCCCAGACACCGTGGGACCGATCCGTTGTTGTTTCTTGATTTCCGGGTTGGGCGTCGTCGGATTCAACATGCCGGCGCCTCGACAGTTCTGAACCTGTTCGCGTACACCTGTGGAGCGGGAATCGTCGCTGCGGCGGCCGGTGCCAGAGAAGTCTGGAATGTGGACTTTTCCCCGGGGGCCCTGAATTTCGGAACCCGCAACGCAGAACTCAATGGCCTGACGGTCGGCCAGGGATTTCGCATCATTCGAGAAGATGTCTTCCCCGTCGTCCGCCAGCTCGCCGGGCTGCCGATCGGTGGCCGGAGATCGATCCGTCGGCGACGCCCGCTTGCCGTGGCACCGCACGCGTTTGATCTCGTGATCTTGGACCCGCCGCGCTGGGCCAAGAGTGCCTTTGGAACTGTTGATGTGATTCGGGACTATGCAAGCCTCTTCAAGCCGGCCGTGCTGTCGACCCGACCAGGTGGTGCCATCCTGGCGACCAACAACGTCGCCTCGGTCAACCCGGACGAATGGAGCGACACCATGGTCCGGTGTGCGCGGAAGATCGGCCGCAGTGTTCGCAGTGTTGAATTCTTGTCGCCGGAAGCCGATTTCCCCAGCCCGGACGCGCGACCTGCCACAAAGATCGCCTGGTTCATCGTGGATTGAGCGACGACTCACCCACCCTACCCCTACGCGCTCCGCGCCGGATCAATCACCAAGGACGCCGACGCGAGCAACGGCTCACGCTCCCGGGGGCACGCCGACCAAGAGGCGATTGTGGGGTGTGAGGTGAACCGGAATGGTCGAGGTCCAGACCCGATACCCGACCGCCCGGAGGCGCCCGGCCCGCACCGCATCGATGGCCACTGCCCTCGGCATCCAGCCCGACATGCCACCGTCATCCAGTTCGCGATGATCATGGCAACAGGGCAGGACGGCAACGCGCGCCCGCGCTGCCATCGACCGCTCGAGCACTTGATCCGTCAAGTCGCCGCAAGCATGGACCGCGACGACCCGACTGGACTCGAGGATCTCCACCTCGTTCACTCCCACGCGGTCATACCGCACCCGAGCGCCAATGTCTGGCCAACGCTTGCTCAACACGGCCGCCAGGCGCTCGGCATTTGCGGGAAACTTCGGGTCCACGCAAACAGCAAATGGGGTCCGGCGATCGATGAGCGCCACGAACCACGCCACAAGGCCGTGTCCACACGCCACATCGAGGACCGGTCCTCCCCTGGCCTTCCGTAGGACGCGTCGCGCCACCTCCCACGATTCGAAGAGCTCCTTCCGCGGAAGACAACGGGCTTCACAGACCGTACGCCCAACCTCATCCAACACGGTATCGCCATCAAATTTGTGGCAATCATAGGGAGTCAAGCGCTGCTTGCTCCCAGGGTTCCAGCGCGGTCCCCCCGGAGGCGACGTGTCATGCCTCTCCAATTGGGGTCTCGGTCCAGACGTAATGCCTGAATCAGTGCTCATGCGTCCGCAAATATGCCAACAGGTCTGCCAATCCGTCGCCATCAAGCCCCTGTTCGAGACCATCGGGCATCAACGAGCGCCCCTCAGCCCGGAACTCGCGGATCCCGTCTCTGGAGAGCACGTCCCGTTCTCCGTTCCCTCGGACCACGGTCAGACTGTTCGCGGTCTCGGCGATCAGGATCCCGTTCAGGAGTTCACCGTCCGTCGTCTCGATCAAATAATTCGCATATTCGGGAGCAAAGGCCGCGCTGGGGTCAAGGATTGAGGTTAGAAGATCTTCACGACCTCGCGCAAAGGCCATCCCGAGATCTGGGCCAACGGGATGTCCCACCCCCCGAAAGAGATGACACGGCGCACACAGGGTCGCGAAGTGCTCTTCCCCCTGGTCCGGATCTCCGGCTCGACCGAGCACCTCGGGAAGCCACTCGTCTACGACCGCCTGGCGATTGCTGAACTCGTGGTCACCGAAGAAGGCACTCGCTCGCCGCTGAATGTCCGCGGTTGACCGGTACAGGAGGCGCCGCCGCTGCCCAAAGTCGAGATTCAGTTCACCGACGCCAAGCCGCCCACCCTCCAGCGCGGAAAGGAGTAGCCCGTGAAAGGGCTGGTGCCCCAGCAGCATGTCGAGCACGACCGTCTTGACCGCCGGTGCATACCGACGCCAGCCGTCAAGCATGACGCCGCCCCGCTCAGGGGCGTCCGATGCCGCCAGCGCTCGTGCGGCCGCCACCTGCAAGACGGGAGGCGCCTGGGGTTCCATCAGTGCCAGCAACGGATTCGACACCAGTTCATACGGCCCCAGCCCCAGTAACGCGATTTCCGCGATCCGCTCGTCGAGCGATACCTCTGTCGTATCGTTCAACGCGCGTCCGGCCGCCCGCACGATGGCCCGTCTCAGGGCCGGTAGACCTGGCAGATCAACCGCCACGGCAATGCGAGCCGCCGCCCGCACCACGGAAGACTCCGGCCACTCGAGTAATCGCTCCAGCGCACGAGCCAGCGTTGCCCCCTCCCGCCATGGAGTCGCAGCCGCGGCCAGGCCGTCTGCCGCTCCATCGAGCAAGGCACTGCGGACGGCATCATCGAGGGCCCGGCTACTCGCGCGATCGACGAGACGCCGCAGGCGTGCCGCGTTCTCAGGACCAGCCGCACTGACACCCATCGCGGCAAGCTGCCGCGCCGCCGCCAGCGCGCCCGGTTGCACGGTCCCGCCTCGTGCCTCGCCGGCACCATCGAGTACTGCCGCTAACCACCCCGAGTCGCCAGGCTCAACCGCTGACAGAACCGCCGTACGAATCCACTCTGCCTCTACATCCTTGACCAAGATGGCCTGCAGGGCCTCGCGCGCCGCCGACGTGTCCCCCCCTCCCAATGTCAGGGCGGCATGAAGCCGCACACGCGCATCCGGGTCACCCGACTTCGATGCCAGCGCTTCCAATACACCCGGATCGCTCAGAAAGCCCTCCGCCATGACGCCAGCGTTCTCCCGCACTCCACTCTCCGGGTCCTCGAAGGCGCGACGCACGTCATCGCCCTGGAGAGCACCCAGCCCCGACAAGGTCCACAGCGCGTGCACGCGTCCAAGCGGTTGGTCCGTCGTGTGAAACAACGCCCGCAACAACGGCGCGGCCTCTACATCCCCACGCTCGACCAGGATCCGCTGGGCCGTATCCCGCCACCATTTGTTGGGATGCGCCAGGACGTCCACCAGGGTCTGGAGCGGAGCATCCCCCAGCGCCGGTCGCGCCCGCGGAACCCCGTCCTGCGGAACAATCCGGTAAATGCGCCCCTTGTCATCCCCGGCCCGTAAGTCAAGCGTGGCCTCGACCACGTCCGGGATCCACTCGGGATGCTCGATGACACCGCGGTGCATGTCCACGACGTATAACGCTCCATCCGGACCGGTCGAGAGACTGACCGGCCGAAACCAATTATCCCGACCTGCCAGCAATTCGAGGCCTTCCGCACTGCGGCTGGCCACGAAACTCGGCCCCTCGGGCCTCAACACATCTTGATGCACGACGTTCACGACGACGTCATTCACAAAGAGACTTCCCTCATAGCGGGCAGGAAGCCCACCTCCACCGTAGTAGGCAATCCCTGAACCGCCAGAAAAACGACCAGATTGGTTCGGATTATTGACCCGCGTCTGTGCGTCTGAGACCTGAAAGAGCGTTGCCGATTGACCGTGATCGCTGATCATGTCTCGCGTCGTGGACACCGAGAACCATGGATTCCGCTGCAGGTATGAGACCGGAAACACCATATGTTGCACATGGTTCACATTGTGCGTCCCGAACATACGCCCCCAGGCGTCGAATGCAATGCCATGTCCCCCCGTCGTTTCGAACGACGGCGCCATCACCCTGGTTGATGGATGGAAGCGAAAATCCAGCCCGCGAATGGACACCGGCTCCGAGCCAGACCCCACCGGGTAGCCACTGCCACCATTGCCCCCATTGGCGGCATACACCCAGTTATCGAGGCCCCAGATCAGTCCGTTAATGTTGTGCTGGGTATTCTCTACCGGGAAACCCGAGAACAGCGCCTCACGGACGTCAGCGACGCCGTCGTCGTCGGTATCTCGCAACCACAGAATATCTGGAGGCTGGGTCACCAGCACCCCATCACGCCAGGGAAGCACCGAGGTGGGATACTGGAGGTTCTCCGCGAACACCGTCCAGGTCTCGAAATACCCGTCCAGGTCAAGATCCTCCAGGCGCTTGACGCGCCCCATGGGCAACGATGTCTCCGGTCGACTCGGGTACCCGCCCATCTCGACCACATACATCCGCCCATCGGCATCAAACGCGAGCCCGACGGGATCAACCACAGCAGGTTCGCTCGCGACCAATTCGAGTCGCACGTCCTCAGGGAGTCTCGCCGTCGCGATGAATGCCTCGGGGGAAAGTGACGTCCCGGACACCTGCTCATGCCCGCACCCCCAACTCAGACCCGACAACACCAGGCTCACGACGCACCGACGCCACACTCCCATCCGCACGGTCAACCGGTCGACGGACAGCCTCATCGGCTTCCTCCCCTCTTCAGACGAGACGCGCTACAGGCTCGTGCCACGGATGCAGTCCCTCCCCCGGTCCCCACTCGACCGCAACGGTGCTCGCCATCGCAGCCGCCGACCTGCCTCACCCGAGTGTTCCGACGGGCCATATTCTCCCACCGTCCTCTCCGGAGACCCACGCTTTTCGGCACCTCCCGGCCCGGAGTCTGGCGCTTGACGATCGACTTGCGGACCGGTACGATGCCGCAACTTTCAGTTGTCGGCTATCTTCCATCCACCCGCTTCACGGCCACACTGCCCTGGCGACTTTCGCGCATTGGTCATCCCTCGCCGGTCACGGTTGCCAGAACAGAGGGAAAGATGCCAAACGAGGACAACAGGGCATTCAGGCACACACGTCATGCCAGCTTCTCTTAGACGTTTTGAATTCGCGCTTTCGAGTTCAGTGCTCCTCGGGATTACCGTCTTCGTGTTGGCCTTTTCTACACGAGCCGGCCTTTCAGGCAATGACGTGCTCCTGGGACTCCTTCTCGCCTCTAACGCCGTCCTGGCACCGTTCGTCTCTCGGAAGCGAAGTCCTCTTGCCAGATGGCTGCTCCTTGCCATGTTCGTCGGGGGACTCCCATTTTTTCTGTCCAACCTCCTCATTTACCTGACCATGGGCCTCGTTGGCATACTCTCCTCCATGCAGCTCGCGCTGCACGCTCTCGCAATGGGCCTCTTGTGCACACCGAGTTCTCGGTCCTGGTTTGTATGCGAACGTCAGTAGGCGTCTCCGCGCGCATGGCCGCCCCTGGCCACATCCCCGCGGGGTCTGAACGTCCAGCCTGACCACCCCCGAGCGCAATAAGCCCCCCCCCCGGGGGTCCATGGGCGTGTCCCCCCAAACG
>CAZPZZ010000158.1:8650-9203 GCA_964591245.1 uncultured Vicinamibacteraceae bacterium
GCCCGCATGGCCCCCCCTGGCACCATCCCCCGGGGGCTTTACCGCCCTCCCTCCCCCCCCCCCCCCCCAAAACCCCCCCCCCCCCCCCCCCGGGGTCCATGGGCGTGTCCCCCCAAACGGATTAACGAGACAGCAGGTAGGTCATCTTGATCGCGATCTGGCGATTCTGTATCCAGGGCATCCGCCCATAATGGCGCAACGTGGGGTCAATCAGGAGGAAGTCGTCGGTACGCAGTTCGTCGTAGGCGATATAGATATCGCTCCCTGGCCGATAGATCCAGTTGAACCGCATGCTTGTCGAGACAGAGCTGGTCGTGGAGTTGTATTGGGTCAACGATCGAAGCGTGATCTCGGGTGACAGCGCCAGATCAAAGGTCGCAGAAGCCAGGTCGGCAACAAAGCCGCCCCCGGATAGTTCAACGTCGCTACGACGAAAGCTCAACTGCGCCGCAATCCGGCTGGTCGCACGCCAGTTGATCCCGCCCCCCCAATCCACCCCCCCACCAACAAAAAAGCCCAGTTGGGCGTTACCTTCAATAATAAACACGCGGCG
>CAZPZZ010000159.1:0-2170 GCA_964591245.1 uncultured Vicinamibacteraceae bacterium
TTCAATAGAGGAGTCGACTGCGCATGCATTACTGCATCAATGCTCACCATGTCGTGAGTCGCGCCGCCTGGATGATTCTGTTCTCGGTGATGTTGTGTACGACAAGTGCCGTGGGGCAGAGCGTATCTTCGGAGGGCCCGTGGCCGACCTACGGGACTGAGAACGGCGAATGGAGAAGCTACGCGGGTGACATCGCCGGGACGAAGTATTCGTCACTTGATCAGATTACGGCCGAGAATTTCAGTGAACTCGAGATCCAGTGGGAATGGACGTCTGTTGATCGGATGGTCAGTCGCACGACACCGGAGGGAGGCGAGTGGTACGCGCCGCTGAACGAGATCGTGGACTCACTGGTTGCCGACACCCCGAACCTCTATCGCGAGAGCCAGCCGCCGAATGGCTCACGTTTACAGGCGACACCATTGATGGTTGACGGCGTGCTGTATTTCAACACGCCTTTGTCTCAGGGTGTGGCCGTGGATGCGACTACCGGGGAGACGTTGTGGGTCTTCAATCCGAAGGCCTATGAGGAAGGTAGCCCCTCGATGAGCAGCCCGTGGACCCAGCGCGGCGTGGCCTATTGGACTGATGGCGAGGCGGATGAGCGCATCTTCTGGGGCACGGGCAACGGCTATATCGTGTGCGTGCAGGCCAAGACCGGACGCCCCTGCGCTGATTTTGGACCAGACGGCAGTGGCATGGTCGACGCGATGGTTGGCATTCCCCGGGTCGATCGGGACGCCAGGGACTATCTCAACGCCATGTTGTACTCGGTGAATTCACCCCCGATCGTGGTGCGCAACCGGGTGATTCATGGCTCGCAGATCGCTGACCGGCGCATTACGAAAGAGGCGCCGCCGGGGTGGGTACGAGCGTGGGACGTTCGTACCGGTGAGCACGCGTGGGATTTCCATACGGTGCCCAACAGCACGGATGAGTTCGGTGTGGATACGTGGCTCAATGATTCTTGGCGGTACTCAGGCAATGCCAATGTGTGGTCGATGTTGGCGGGTGATAACGAGCTCGGCTATGTCTACCTGCCGACCGGGACGACCACCAATGACTATTACGGAGCAGATCGCCCGGGAGACAATCTGTTCTCGGAGTCGATCATCGCGGTTGACGTCGAAACGGGTGCGCGGGTGTGGCACTTCCAGGCGGTGCATCATGGACTCTGGGACTACGACTTTCCCACCCATCCCAATCTGGTTGATGTTGTGGTCGACGGAAAACCGGTCAAGGCACTCACTCAGGTAAGCAAGCAAGCGTTTATCTATGCGTTCGATCGGGTGACGGGTGAGCCGATCTGGCCGATCGAGGAGCGTCCTGTCCCGCAGGAAACCAACATGCCTGACGAGGTGCCGGCGCGTACGCAGCCGTTTCCCACCAAGCCGGCCCCATTTGATTATCAGGGAGTGACTATCGACGACCTAGTGGACTTTACGCCAGAGTTGCGGGAAATGGCGGTCGAGGTGGTGTCCAACTACCAGATCGGGCCACTGTTTACACCGCCTGGACGCCCGATCGAGGGCGGCACGCAAGGCACATTGATGCGGCCGCCAGATTTTGGCGCGGCGGGCTGGGCCGGCGCGGCGGTCGATCCGGAGACGGGGATGCTGTATGTCCCGTCCCGGAACATCGCGGTGGCGATTCCACTCTATGCGCCGGAGGCTGACCTGGGGGCGACCATGCGATACACCCATGGGGCTCCTGAGGCGGCGCGCCTCCGCCAGATTCAGCAAGGCCAGTCATATCAGGCGAGGATGCCACAGGGGTTGCCGCTACTCAAACCGCCATACTCGCGGATGACCGCCGTCGATATGAACACCGGTGAGCATGCGTGGATGGTTCCGCTTGGAAACGGGGATCGGATTCGAAACCATCCTCGGTTGCGAGAATTGGATCTCCCGCCATTAGGCGACGGCGTTATCGGGGGACCATTGTTGACCAAGACATTGCTTATCAGCATGGTGCCGACGGCGGGCAGCGGTGGCGGACCAGCGCTCGTGGCCTGGGACAAGCGGACCGGTGAGATACAAGGTGCTGTCGATCTCCCCGCGGGTCCGATCGGCACACCGATGACCTATCTTGCGGATGGTCGTCAATACGTGGCGGTGACTATCGGAGGTGGACCGAGGTTGGTCGCCTTCGCCCTGCCCGAGTAAACCTG
>CAZPZZ010000159.1:2270-9148 GCA_964591245.1 uncultured Vicinamibacteraceae bacterium
CGATCCATGGACGAGAGCGTCAGATCGGCATCAAAGTTGAACGTCGGCACACGTCGTTCCGCTCGACTGTAGCGGAAGTGATAGAGGTCGCCAGATAGGACGAGCGGCCCGGTCTCGGCCAGGTCAAGGAAGAGGACCTGATGCCCTGGGGTATGTCCGGGAGCTGAGAGGATACGCACCCGCCCATCGCCGAACACGTCGTGATCGCCGTTAAGCAAAACAGTGTCTGCATCGCGGAGGTTACTGTAGAGCTGCGGTTCCGCAGGGGATCCACTCGGTTGAGGAGAAAACATGGCCTCGTGTTCGGTTTCCTGAACCAACCAGGTGGCCCCGGTGATCTCGTTGGCGACACCCACGTGGTCGTAATGCATGTGGGAGAACGCGACATAGTCGAGCGAGTGCAAATCGAAACCAAGGTCAAGGGCGGCCAGTTGTTCGGCAAGGGGGCGGTCGAGCCGTGCGTTTGATCGGTGGCTCGGAGGATCAGTGTACGAGGATGGTAGGCCGCCGTCCCAGAGCATGCGCCCTTCCGGGTGTTCGATGATGTAGCACGGCACGATCAGTTCGCGAACGTCGGTTTCCGCGTTGTCGAGACTGAAACGTTCGAGTGTGTCGAAGCTCAGATGTCCGCAGTTGAAGACGTACAGCTTCAACGAGGGTTGAGCACTGGCGGCGACCGGTGCGAATGAGGTGCCAGTCATTACGGCGGTCGCGAGGAGCAGTACACGGGCGAGGTGTTGTCGCATGGTCGGATGATACTCGTTTAAATGGTCTTTATGGGTTTCATTGAAGATTGACCTGCAAATTTACGCAGGAGTAAATCACGTGTTTACGAGTGTCTGAATATTCTTAGAATTTGGCTTTTTCTTCTTGTGAAGTGATCCGTTCGTGGGACCAAGGTGTCCACGTGACTCGTAATTCCATGCGTGCAGTTCGACTGCGATCGATGACACTGGAATCGTGCCAGACCATTTAGACGGACGCGGGGTCTAATCGCTTCAAATACTGCGAACCGGCGGCAGGAGGGGGGGAGCTGGGCTGTGCCGACCCAAGATCCCCGGAGGGGATCTCGTTGGGTCCTCCGCACGCGATAGGAACGAGAGCGGTAATACAGGCAACGATTCGGGGTGTCTTCATCGGCGACTGCCTCCACGTGGGAGCGCGGTGCGGTGTCATCGTGCGGTGTAGCTCTCGCTATATCCGTTACGGCCGTTCGTCATGCGAAACGTACCGTCCGCGCTGACGGACGTACGTAGCCAGTGTCCCTCGCAGCTTGCCGTCTCTTCCAGGTTCGCGATTCGCTCTTCCGACGTGTTGTGTGCCGGGTTCGAATCGAGGAGTGATAGGTGGCCCTGCCAGATGCTCTCGATTTCCGGGCTTTCCGCGATTCGGTCGTAGTGCGCCGTGGAGACTTCGTCGAACCCAGGAGAGGTACCGCCGAGTCCTTTTCGTGGTCCGTTATTCACGACGACCACCTGAGGTTTGATGGCGTAGAGATGCGTGGGAGATCCCGCATCGTCGAACGCCGCGTGGCGACTGGTTTGATAGACGCTGACTTCGCCAACCAGATTTGTCGGGCAGGAGAGTTCAAGTTCTTTCGCCCAGTTGAAGTCGCCCAGATCGAGAAAGGTGAACCGCCCGTAGGTAAAGAGCGCGCCGACGCTCCGTTGGTTTTCCGGACTCGCCTGCGGCTTTTGCACGGCCGTGGCGCAGAGTGGATTCGGTTGGCCGCCATTAATTGGATCGGAAATCAGGTTGCCGTTGGAGGCGACGACATCGACGTCAACGGCGCCCAGCGAGATTCGCTCGCCCGCCTCGACGACGGCTCTCTTGTCGCCGCAGACGTTAAGGTAAGCGTCGAGCCAGCGCTGATTACGTTCCTCGGTATTGGTGCCGTGGTCGACACACTGGTCGATTGGGATGAGGTTGGCGAGGGCTTCCAGGCCGCCGACGTGGTCGGCGTGGTAGTGCGTAATAACCAGGTAGTCGATCTTGGTGAGACCGGCCTCTCTGGCCGCCGCAGCAATCCTTCGGGCATCACGGTCATCGTCGGTTTCCCATCCCACGTCGATGAGCAAGGATTCGCCGGTTGGTGCGACGGCCAACGTGGCGGCACCTCCTTCGACATCAATCCAGTAGATGTTGAACGTGTCGGGCTGGGCGGCGGCGGGGGCCACCGATACGCCGAGAAGCAGGACGAGCGTGATCCAACGCGCAAGCGATTTCGCCATCGTGTCCTCCAATTCTGTTTCGGCGGGCGGAGATCTCGGCCGCCGAACGGCACGAGCCAAGTGTGCCACAGTGTCGACTGTCCCGGGTGTCTCGTCAACCATGTTCCCCGTCCCGATCTGTCGTCCGGGGCTCTTGCACCTGGCCCTCTTCTGGTTCACTATGGGCGGCCTACGCAGAGGACGATGCAGGATCGCGCCGGGGAGCCTACATGGTCGCCGGCTGGAAGGAGAGTCTCATGCCTGTGTATCAATCCAGAATGCGACGGTTGACCCGCCGTGAGGTGGTCCGCCAATTGAGTACGCTGGGCGCTGGTCTTGCCACTGTTCCCCGAGCCGTTACTCGCGGGAGGGCGGAGTCGCTTCAGGGTGGAGAAGATGTGCGTTTTCCGGAGGGAGCGATCATTCGCACGATTTTACGTGACGTGTCGCCAGAGGCATTGGCCAGCGGCGCGACTTTGTTTCATGAGCATCTGTCCCTCTCCGATCCACGACCGTCGTGGCTTTCCCCGGCAGAGGACGTGCTGGCGGGATCGGTTGGGTCGCGCTCGTTCACGGCTGACCTCGATCTGATGGCCGACGAGGTGAATGCCACGGGGCAGGAAGGCGTGACCTGTATCGTGAACGGCGGCACGAAGGATCTTGGACAGAATCCTGAACGCTTACGTGCGTTGGCGGAACGGACCACTGTGCACATTGTCTTGGCCGGCGGACTGTGGACACAACCACGCTATCCTCCGGATATCGCGGAAAAGACTGAAGAACAGGTCGCCGATGATTTTCATCGTGATGCGGCGGCGGAGCGGTGGGGGGCGATTGGTGAAATCGGGTCGTCCATGACGATGCATCCGGATGAGCGCAAGGTGCTTCGGGCGTCGTGCCGATTACATATTCGAACGGGGCTCCCGCTTTTTACGCATACACCCCACCAGGGGTGTCCTGAGTGTGCCATCGAGCAGCTCGACATCATCGAAGAGATGGGAGTGGATCCATGACTTGTCTGCATCGGCCATCTCGCCGACATTACGGGTGATCCACGAGCGGAAACTCACATCGGGCTGGCTCGGAGGGGAGCGTTCCTGGGCTTCGATACCGTCGGGCATCAGATCACACAGGGTGACGCCAAGAAGGTGGAAATGATCGTGTCGGTCATTGAGGCTGGATTCGAGGACCACATCTTGCTTTCTGCCGACTTTGCCCGCGAGGCCGAACTTAAGGCATACGGAGGCGCGGGCTACTCGTCTGTGACCGCGATTTTCGTGCCCAAGCTCCGTTACGCTGGGGTGCCAGAGGAGGTTATTCAGAAGATTCTGGTGGATAATCCCAGACGGTTTCTGGCGTTCGTGCCAAGGGATGTTTGAGATTACTGGTGAGTCACGGGGCGGCCTGGGGGGCGATCTTGCGTGGTAACCAATCACCGTGTACCCTGACGCCACACGCTATAGAGTCGCGACAGCAGGAGGGATTCATGAGATCGGTGTCTGTCGGAATTGCTACGCTGGGGTTGATGGTGGCTACGTCAGCCTGGGCACACCACTCCTTTTCGGCGGAATTTGACATCGACCAGCCCGTGACGCTTCAAGGGACGCTCACCGAACTGGAGTGGGTAAATCCACACGGTTGGTTGCACATTGACGTCACGGACCCCGGTGGTTCGGTGGTGCGCTGGGCGGTTGAGTTGGGGAATCCGACAGCCCTGTTACGTCGCGGGTTGCGGCAGAGTGATTTTCCGCCAGGTATGGAGCTGGTTGTTGAAGGTTATAAGGCGAAGGATGATACGCCGACTGCCAACGGCATCACCGTGACGTTCCCTGACGGGCGAAACGTCTTCGCTGGTTCATCCGGAACCGGGGCTCCGGAACCAGCACCGCGGTAGGTGTCGGCCTGGGGCTCGTACATCGCTTGATGCCTCGGGATAGCGGAGGAACAAATGAAAGTGTTGCAAAGAACACGCTGGTGCACGGCGGTGTTCATGCTCGGTGTGTGCCTGTGGGGGGCAGTGACCGCGACGGCGCAATCGTCAGGGGAGACGGGCGGGTACACGGTGCCTCGAACGGTTGATGGTCATCCCGATTTGCAGGGCGTATGGCAGGTACTGAATACCGCAGCGTGGGATATTCAGGACCACTCTGCACAGCGGGGGGTGCCGGCCGGGCGCGGGGTGGTTGTGGGCAATGAGATTCCGTACCAACCGTGGGCGGCAGAGCAGAAGCAGCGGAACTACGAGAATAGGCTCACGGCTGACCCTGAGAGCCGATGCACGATGCCAGGTGTCCCGCGTGTCACCTACATGCCCTATCCGTTTCAGATCTTGCAGTTCTCTGATCGTGTGTTGTTTCTGTACGAGTATGTGCATACGACACGTACCGTGTACATGAATGGGAGTGACCACCTTGAGGGGCAGATCGGTTTCTGGATGGGTGATTCGCGAGGGCATTGGGAAGGCGACACCCTTGTAATCGACGTCATCCACTTCAATGATGAGACCTGGTTCGATCGGGCGGGGAATTTCCACAGCGAGGCGCTCCATGTCGTGGAGCGCTACACGCCAACGGGTCCTGACCATCTGACCTACGAGGTCACCATCGAAGATCCCAACGTCTTCACGGATTCGTGGAAGATGGAAATGCCACTCTACCGCCGTCAGGAAGCGGATATCGAGGTGCTCGAATACGAGTGCTTCGCCTACATCGAGCAAGAGCTGGAGGATCCGCAGCCGGAGCGATGATCGGTTGCCGGGAGGCGTTATGACGAGTTGGTCGAAACGGTGTGGCGTACGAGTTGTGGGGCCGGCAGTGGCCGTCGCGCTGGGAATATGGGCGACCGAGGTGCCTGTACGCGCCCAGGCAGCTGGGGCGAGTAGTAGTGGAGGAACGATTAGCCAGTCTGAAACTCCGGAAGGGCTTCGGCGTACCGTAGAGGGCCGTCCTGATCTCGAAGGGTATTGGCATGGCGGCCCCGCCAATGCTTCACACAGCATCGAAGAAGGCTGTTGTGATCCCATTCACGCACGCATGCAGAGTCGAGGGCCGGAACGACTCGGGCTTCCGGAGGCAGTGATTATCGATCCACCCGATGGGCGGATTCCCTATCAAGCCTGGGCGGCCGAGCGCCGGCTCGAAATGCTCTACGAGATGGAGACACCTACCCAGCTGGCGCACATAGATCCCGAGGACAGGTGCCTGTTGACGGGGGTCCCGCGTAGTAACTATCGCGGTGATCTGCAGATTCGACAGACCAATGGGTACGTCGTGGTCCTTTACGAGTGGGCCCATGCGTATCGGGTCATTCCAACCACCGAACGCAAGGCCCTGGGTGCGGATATCAAGCTCTTTAATGGTCATTCCCGTGGGCATTGGGACGGCGATACGCTGGTTGTCGAGGTGACGAATTTTAACGACCTACCATGGTTGGATTCACATGGCAGTTTTTATAGCGAGGCGTTGCAGGTGGTAGAGCGCTGGCACCTATTGGACGACGATACGATCCGCTACGAGGCAACTGTCGACGATCCAAACGTCTTCACGGCACCCTGGACAATGGGTTTCACGATGGGCCGCATCGAGGATGACGGGTACGAGTTCTTCGAGGAGGCCTGCTCAGAAGGGGTGACCAACGAACACCGCTTGGCCGCCGGTCGGCAAGCGACAGCGGCGGGTGAGCGAGTTTTGCATACCCACGAAGGAACAGTTCCTCGGTAAATACGAAACACGGGTTCGGTAACGAGGAATTCCTTTTTTCAAGGAGCCTGGGAGGGCTCTGGTCTGTTCACGTGTTTGGGGCGAGAGAACTTCGTTGCGTAGTGTGACAAAATAAGCACTCCTTTTTTGACACCTTGGAAGGGACTTCGAATGTTGCTCGAAGGGGTGAACCTTATGGTCGTTGGTATGACGACCGTATTCAGTTTTCTGGCATTACTGGTGATTGTTCTCGAGGTTTCGGCGCGAATCTTTCAGCGAGGAACTGACGCTGAGGCGCAGCCGGCCACCGTGGCGATGACACCGAGTGGAATGTCTCCGGTACGAGGAAGCGAAGAGATTGCCGTTGTGCTCGCGGCGGTGGAAGCGCATCGCCGGCGATAGGGATAAACCATGGCCAAGCGTCGTATCAGTGTCATGAACACGTCGTTTCGGGACGGGTTCCAATCGGTGTTCGGTGCGCGTGTATTCACCTCCGACTTTCTTCCGGCGGTTGAAGCGGCGAGACATGCAGGGTTCACCCACTTCGAAGCGGGAGGAGGGGCCAGGTACCAGAGCCTTTATCTGTACTGCAACGAAGACGCGTTCGACATGATGGACGCCTTTCGTAGAGCGGCTGGACCGGAGGCGAATCTGCAGACGTTGGCGCGTGGCGTGAACGTTGTCGGGCTTGAGAGCCAGCCATCGGACATCATTGCGTTGCACGCCAAGATGTTCAAGAAGCATGGTATGACGACGATCCGAAATTTCGATGCCATGAACGACGTGCGTAATTTGTCGTACTCGGGGCAGTGCATCGCCGACGCCGGGTTGAATCATGAGGTTGTCGTCGCGCTCATGGCGCTTCCGCCGGGAGCGAAGGGGGAAGGCGCGCATACGCCAGAGTTCTATACCGATATTCTTCGCTCAATCCTCGATGCGGGCGTTCCGTTTACCTCCGTGTGCTACAAGG
>CAZPZZ010000160.1:0-8884 GCA_964591245.1 uncultured Vicinamibacteraceae bacterium
TGCGGGTGCGGAACGGAGAATAGTGATGAGTGCGATTGGTGAGAAGCAGGGCGATTTTACGGGAACGATAACGTCGGTGACGATTACTGAAACGGAAGCGGTGGTGACGTTCGAGGAAGACACACTTGGCCTGGTACTCGGCACCGCGACGTTTGGACGCGCTATAGACCCAGAGGGTGAAACTGGTCCATTCACCGTGCACGCGAAAGTCTTGCTGTCCGAGGGGGGGATCCTGTCGGTGCGTGGGACGGGAGCGTGGCGGAAAACGGGACCACAGCAGTGGGAGGAGAAGGCGATCTTGCTCGGAAATGGGGGAGAGCGTTTCTTTGTCGTCGATGAGTTCGACTTGGCAGCGCGGACCACGAAGGGGGTGTATTACGCGCTCGACTGAATTGCCGGTGGTGCGTGGAACCCGGTGTAATCCTCACCCCCGGCCGGTTTCGCTGTCACTGTCGACAGCATCCATGGCGATTGATCAAATCATCGTGAAGCCCTGAATTGATGAGGAAAATACTGAGAATGCCTGTCAAATATGCCCTTCGTATCCTC
The DNA here is from genome assembly GCA_964591245.1 of uncultured Vicinamibacteraceae bacterium. Taxonomy (GTDB): domain Bacteria; phylum Acidobacteriota; class Vicinamibacteria; order Vicinamibacterales; family UBA8438; genus CAZPZZ01. The sequence goes on from CAZPZZ010000160.1 coordinate 550, forward strand.
AGCGGTCTCGCTTTTCTTTCCTGGGTGGGAGTGACATTCGCGATTGCGCAGCAGGGCGCCGCCGATGGCCAGTGGTCCAATTATGCTGGAGATTTGGGGTCTACGAAATATGCGCCACTAGATCAAATCAACAGCGAAAACGTCGGTCAGCTACGAATCGCGTGGAGCCGACCCGCTGTGGACCAGACGATCCTCGATCGTGTTCCGGACCTTAGCTATACCCGAAACCTTATCGCAACTCCGATCATGGTCGATGGTATCGGCTATACGTCGAATGCCGTCGGGCTTGCCGAGGCATTCGATCCGGGCACCGGGGAGACTGTGTGGATTCAGGAGCCGATGGAGGAAGGGGTACGTGGGTTTCGCGGGGCGGAAACCCGTGGTGTGGCCTACTGGACGGACGGTGCCGATCGGCGGATTCTGGTGCAACGTGGGCAATATTTGAGTGCGCTCGACGCCACGACGGGGCAGCCCTATCAGGATTTTGGAGAGAACGGGCGGGTCAACCTCACGACTGGTCTTGGGGATGGGGCCCGTTATCGTTGGACCGGCGTTCCCTTGGTGGTGGGCGATGTGGTGGTACTGGGGCAGTCGATGGGCGATACCTTCATTACGAAGGAAGGCGCGCGCGGCGACGTACGGGCATTCGACGTGCGAACGGGAGAGCTACGGTGGGTGTTTCACACGGTGCCGAGGGCTGGTGAGTTTGGCACTGATACGTGGGAGGACGATTCCTGGGAGTATTCGGGACACGCCCCGGTCTGGCCACCGATGAGTGCCGATCCGGAGTTGGGATATGTCTATCTGCCCGTGACGTCGCCGACCAGTGACATGTACGGTGGGCATCGGGGCGGCGACAATCTGTACGGACAGAGTTTGGTCTGTGTCGACGCGGCCACCGGTGAGCGTGTGTGGCATTTCCAGACAGTCCATCATGGCCTGTGGGATTACGACGTGCCGGCTGCGCCAATTCTGATGGATGTGGCGGTTGAAGGGCGACCGGGAGTCACCAAGATGGTCGTTCAATTGACGAAGCAGGCCTTTGCCTTTGCTTTCGATCGCGTCACGGGCGAACCGATCTGGCCAATAGAGGAACGTGCCGTTCCACAGTCTGTCACGCCAGGTGAGCGTACCTCTTTGACACAGCCCTTTCCGACCAGGCCGCCGGCATTCGATCGACAAGGCGCAACCATTGATAATTTGATTGATTTCACACCTGAGCTGCGTGAGGAGGCGTTGGAGATCGTTGCTCGCTACACGATGGGACCGATGTTCACCCCACCGACTGTTACCACCGACACGAACCTTGGCACCATCCAGCTTCCTGGTTCGCAAGGCGGGGCCGACGTGCAAGGTGGCGCCTTCGATCCAGAAACCGGCTACCTGTATGTACCGTCGATCACCGCACCCTTTGTTGCGGACATTGTGGAGGGGAACCCGGACCGGACGAACCTCGCCTATGTGAGAGGACGCCGTCTGTGGCTCGGAGGCCCGCGTGGGTTGCCGCTGTTCAAGCCACCTTATGGACGAATTACCGCCATAGATATGGCCCACGGTGAGATCGTATGGCAGGTGCCGAATGGTGAAGGGCCGCGTGATCACCCCGCCATCCGGCATCTTGACCTCGGCCGGCTCGGCCGGCCCGGGCGGCCTTCACCACTGGCGACGAGAACGCTTCTATTCATTGGCGAAGGAAATCAGGCGCGTGCGCTGCGTTCCGCGAACCGCATTCCCGAGGGCATGCCGCTCGACATTGTTACGAATTACGGGGATCCGTGGTTCAGGGCCTACGACAAGGCAACGGGTGATGTACTTTGGGAGATGGAGCTGCCCGGTGGGACCACTGGTGCCCCGATGACCTACATGCACGACGACAGGCAGTATGTCGTCGTGGCCATCGAGGGAATTGATGAGCCGGCTCAATGGGTTGCGTTCCGTCTACCGTGACGCGAAGTCACCGCGCGGGGCGCCGAACACGCAGCTGCGCCACCATCCGGATCGCGTCTTCTTCGAGCAAGAAGCCGGCGTCCAGGAGTTCCGTGACCGCCGTCTGGATGCGTGATGTGTACCCCTCGAGGTCTGGGTAGCGTTCTTCCAGCGAGAGCCGGGGATCCCCGGTTACGTCGCGTGCGGCCCGGGTCTTCGAGAACGGAAGATATGAACCTGTTGTTGAGCACAGCGCGCCTGCGGCATGGCCTTCTCGGCGGTGGTTCCAGCCAAGATAGGTCCCCTGTGGGACCTGTACCACTGGGAGTCTGATTCCAGCGGTGTCGTTTCCGTCTGCATCGATCTTGGACACGTACACTGGATACGCGGCGCCTTGCCGGGGAGGGTGCGTGCTGTAGTCGGTCACGCGTAAATCGTTGTGTCGGCCAGTGAAGCTGACACCCGGTATCGCTGGGAAGTTGATGTGGTCCGGACCGGGTAGAACAAACGAGCCAGCGGTGTGTGACGGGTAGTGGCTGGAGGGTGGCTCGATGCCGTTGCTCTGCCATCGGTCGAGCGCATGCAAGAGGGCCCGCATCGTGGCTCCGACATGAATTGGATTCCTGAGATGCTGACACGTGGGCGTTGGTCGTGGTGTCCCATCTGTCGTGCCACTGTGTGGGGCACCCCCGAGGAGGTAGGCACGGACGTTGGGTGGGAGGTCGATATCGGCCCCTGCCGTGTCAGTGACTATTAACGACGCGCGTGCTTGCCATAGCTCCGTGCTGGTGTCGGTGTGGATGACCTTCGGGCAGGTCTCTGTCTTCAGGCACTGACCGAGGACGCCGTCCGTCTCGCCTGTGAGTACGTCCGTTAGTAGACCGTACGTGAACGGAAACTGATCGCCGGGTGTGAGCCGTGTTTCATGTTGTCTGGAGTAGCGCCCGGGTTGTGCCCAACGGGCATTGGTGAACGTCTTCCGTGATCCCGCGACGTGAGGGATCACTCCATCGAATACCAGCTGCCCGCCCTCGTCCTCGTTGAACCCTTGGTAAACGAAGTCCCGGAGGAAACGCCCGCTTTGGGAGATTCCCAGAGAGTAGGCATGCGCCACTGTCGGAGCATCGTTCGACGTCAGTGGATTTTGATTTCCATCGACATCGGCGATCTCCCGCCTCAGGAAGGAGACGATATCGCGGGTGGCGGCAAAGGCGAGTCCCATGACAGCGGGGTCTCGCGCCGGATACGTGAATTCGTAGATTGCCCCGCCGTCGAAGCCCTCAGGGCGCTGGATCTGTATCCTGGTCACGCTAGGTGGCTCGTTTGCGGACTCGACCTCGAGATATTTGAACGAGAGGTCCGACGGCGTGACTGGCGGATCGTCCGCGTATTGTCTGACTGTCAGCCTGGAGTGTGCGGGGTCGAGGTTCGCGGCCGGATAGCTCAATGTGGCGATTGTGGAATTGGCATTGTGCTCAAAGATGAACTCGTCCTGATTGGTACCGGTGACGCCAGATACGGTCGGAACTTCGAGTCGCATCCGATCTTCCCCGGCGGGGATATCCGCCTGCCATCCGGACCAGACAAGGGTGTACCCCTCTCGCATCAGGAACCCATTGCCGGCATCGTCCGCCGTGGTGGGGTTGTTGTCTCGAGGGGCATCGTTGAGCAGGCCCAATGTGAGTTTTCGTCCTCGGTTGACGACGCCATAGAGGAGCCTATTGTTGCCGCGCTTAAGGGCAACCGGTTTCAGAATCATGACATCGGCCACGAATTCTACCCGGCCGGCGCTGTTTCTAGGGGCTAGGTCCAGATCGGCGATGACTGCATTGCGTGGGTCTTCTGGGTCGACTTCGAGGAAGGCTCGCGCGGTAAGCTTTTCGTAGCGGCCGACGCTTCCAAACTCTTTGCCATCAAATGTCGGAGACTCGATGGCGATGAGCTCGAGCCGGACGAGTTCAGCCTCAGCCGAGGCGCCATGTAAACAGCAGAGGATTATGCCGAGGGTTCTCCCGAGCCAGTGCCGCCGGTACGAGCTGTTGCGTTGGCGCATCATCATGTAATTCTCCTCGGGGTGTGTCGCCTCAGACAATCCAACGGCATCTGGAGCCATCCTTCAGGGCCGTCGCGACTACTGGTCTGCGTTTGGCATCGGAAAGTAGGCGATCATACGTCCACGGTTGGTACCCAGCCACATCTCGTCGCCGACACGGATAGCCGTCGTCGAGGCTTCGAAACCGTCGATCCGGGTGTGCTGGAAGATACGGGTCACCTCAAGGCTGCTGGGAGCGATGGTGGCAACATTTGAAGTCTCTTGTGGCGTTCGGTAATTGCCATGACCTGCGGCGTAGATCGTGCTCCCATCCGGCGACCATCGAAGATTGTCTGGACGGAAGCCGATATCCACGGTTGTTTTCTCGACTGGCGTCTTCCCCAATGAGAGTCGTGTGAGTTTTTCCTCGCGCCAGCCCGCAATATAGAGCCATTGCCCATTTGCCGAAACTTCAAGACCGTTCGGTGCCGTATCGTCGCTGCCCGGAATCTGTGTCCAGCCGCTGTCAGGATGCCATCGCCACACGTCACCTGTTCCCGGGCTGGTGGTGGCGAGTCCTCCCTGCGGTAATGCGACCACCGAATTCAGACGTAGTGCCTCCGGCGCGACGGCGCAACCTACCCAGGTCAACGCTGGCGGATCCACGCCTCCGTTGACGTCGAATATCTCGATCGATTCCCGCGATCCGTGATGGACGACGTAGAGTGAGTGGGTCTCATTGGAGCCAGATTTCAGGTAGAGTCCATGCGCTCGGAAGCTGTCGGGCTCGGCGAGATCGAGAGGGCCCGGACAGGTCGGGTATCTGGTGCGGTCGTGACGTTCAACGCGTGTAATGGTCGGGAAGAGGACGGCCGTGATCTTATTCTGAATGTGTACGGCGTGAAGCCGGCCTCCCTCCTGATTACCTGAAGCGATAACCCAGTTGGTCCCAGGGACGCGTGCAAGATCTTCAGGGCCAATCAGGTCACAAATGAATTGAATATCACCAACTGGTCGACACTGGGCAGAACTTGATCCCGCTACGCCCAAACACCCGAGTGTAAGAACGGTACCGACAAATAATTTTTGTGTGATCATGCTGTAACTCTGCATGTTGCTCTGTTGGACTTCAAGCCGGGATCCACCTTTCGATTCCCTACGATTGACTCTCCAGCCACGACTCGCACCGCTTTACACGCCGTGCTGGGGTGCTTATTGCAGACGCTTCCGAAAAATTGCTACCTGTACAACAATGTTCTCACGAAACCCTATTGAGTCTGACGCGGCATGGCCGGCGGCGGGTGAAGGAGCGACAACTGGGCGACCCCTGTCTGCCACCCCATCGCGACGAGTTCAGTGTCCTCTCGAGGGAAGGGGCGACCGGCCGTCGGTGAACGGGAGGTGGCGTAGAATGCACGGCAGGTAATTTGTGAATCATGACTAATCACTTGGGCAGGCCTGGCAACGGCGCTTGGCACTTGACGGTCAGATTTGCGCTGTACGGAGCGTTGTTTGGTTGTTGCTTTCCCCTGATTGCGACGCTGCTCGACGTGATTTGGATTCAACAGATTCCTCTCGTCTTCGTGAATGTGTTGGCCGTGCAGCGGGCACAACCATTGCACTGGATCATCGACTCGGCACCGTTTGTGCTTGCTGCTGCTGCTGGCGGTTTACTTGGGGATCGGCAGGAGCGTGCCGTTCAGTCGGATTTGGATTATCGCCTGCTTGCCGATAATTCGTTCGATGTCATTTTGGTGAATCGGGTTCGCAGTGAGCTGGTCCACACGAACACGCTCAAACTCGTGTACTGCAGCCCATCGGTAGAGAGGTTGACGGGATATACCCCGGATGAATTTGCTGCGTTGTCGCACGCCGAGCGGTACCTGCCAGAAAGTGTGGAGTTAATCAGAGAGACGGTCGACAGAGAACGCCGCAAAGAAGTGCAGAAGGAAGCGAGGATTGACCGCCAGTTGCTTCTTGACCTCGCGCATAGACACAAAGATGGTCGCACCGTCTGGGTAGAAACGGCGGTGAACATCCTGCACAGCGGCGAGCAAGGCCTCACGATCGTAAGCATTAGCCGCGATGTCACCGAGCGGAGGCGCGCGGACGAGGCTCTTCGCCAGGCCCAGAAAATGGAGTCGGTCGGTCGATTGGCCGGTGGGGTTGCGCACGACTTCAACAACCTCCTCAGCGTCATATTGGGTAATTCTGAGCTGCTTCAAGCTGATCTGGACTTGAAGAGGGACCAACGAGATCTTGTGGATGAGATCAATGAGGCAGGAGGACGAGGGAAAGCGCTGACTCAGCAGCTGCTAGGCATGAGTCGCAAGCAGGTCGCCCATCTGACGCGGGCGGAATTGAATAGTCAGATTCAGTCTTCGCTCAAGTTGTATCGTCGATTGCTAGGAGAGGATATAGCGGTTGATTTTTTTCCAGATGGTAGCGTCTTGCCCGTGTTAGTTGATACTCAGCAGTTTGACCAGGTTCTGGCCAATCTTCTGATCAATGCAAGAGATGCTATTCGTGCTCGTGCTGATACGCGTCAGCGTCGCGCGGTCACGGTGACGACGGTTGCGGTGACCGTGACGGACCACGAGGAGGAAAGGTTGCACCTATCTGCCGGAACCTATGCCTGTGTCGCGGTTGCGGATACGGGAATGGGAATGGACAGTCAGACGATGAAGAGAGTTTTTGAGCCGTTCTTTACCACGAAGAAGGGAGAGGCTGGAACGGGGCTCGGGCTGTCAACGGTCTATGGCGTGGTCGGTCAGAACGGCGGTGCGGTGACGGTGGAAAGTGTGGTCGGCCAGGGCACGACGTTTCGAGTGTTTTGGCCCATGCGACAGGCAGGTGTTCCTGACGAAGCGGGTCACTCAAGGAAGGCGGTACCCCTCGCGGTGCGGGGGGGAGAGCACGTGCTTGTTGTTGAGGATGAAGAAAGTGTGCGTCGATTAGCCGGGAAGATGCTTGGGAGGCTCGGCTATGAGGTCACGCTTGCAGAGAGCGCTGAGCAGGCACTGCGGTTGTTAGCGCAGGATGGGGTGTGTCCGGACTTGCTCGTCACGGACGTGGTGTTGCCGGGGATGAGTGGCCAAGAGCTTGCGGAGCGTGTGCGTGTCGATTTTGCTGGGTTGCCGATTCTGTACACGTCTGGACACGCGAAAGATGTTCTGAGTAATGGGGAGTTTGCAGGCGAGTCATTCGAACTACTAGAAAAGCCGTACACGATAGAAGAACTTGATCAAAAAACACGGAAGATGTTGACGCTGTCGTGATCAGAATTTGGGCACGGCACGCATGCCGTGTGAGCGCCATGGATCCCGACTTGCCTCCGCCACGGTATACGGCTATTCCGGACCGATTCGGGTAGTTTGTGTGAGTGTTTTCGATAACGGGATAGATTCTGAGTGTGGGTGAAGAACGCACTTGGGCCGTATTCTCGTGAAATGAGTGTCTGCGACGTGCGCGTGTTGTCTTGCGGTAGTCGGTCGCACACGTGCCGCAGGGGCAGGGGGGCCTCTCGCCCGAACGAGCGAGAGGCCCAGAGACGTTCTCTTAGAAACCTTCTAGTTTTCCAGCACGCTTGTAGCACTGCCAGATGATGTGCCAGCCGAGCGCGATGATCGCAAGCCAGAAGATCCAGTAGGTGCTTGCGGTGAGACCGAGGTTTCCACCGGCGAAATAGGTGGTGTGTTGCCCCATCATTGCCCAAAACAGTGGTAGGGACATGTAGGTGTTGTGTTTCGATCTCAACCCGGCCAGAGCTGGATCAGCAGGATCAGGTGCGTCTCCGTTCTTGACGGCTCGAATGATTCGCTGTTGTGCGGGCCAGATGCGGTACCACACGTTAAATGCCATTGCGGTCCCGAAAAGGGCACCCGTGTGGATCAATGTACTGCGGTACGTGAAATCTGCGAAGTTCACGTACAGGAAGACGACGACGGCAAGCAATACAAACGAGACCGCGACAGCGGCACGAATATTTGCTTTCAGACCACTCGACCACAGGAAGTCGTAAACAAACACACCGAGAAAGGTAACCGCGATCATGGTAATCGGGCCGGCACCCCAACTCGCAGTTGCATTGAGGGTCTGGCCGCCGTGGTAATAAACCACCATGAGCAGCACGACACCCGTGATCCAGGTCCACGCGGCACCCCAGCGGAACCAGAACAATGCCCTTGGCATCAGTTCAGGAACAACGTGTTTCTTGGTGGCACCGTCGAGTTTGGCGGCCATTTGGCCGTTGACGAAGTTAAAGAAGTAGAGGTGTCCAATCCAGAGGACACCGGCGAAGATGTGCAACCACCTGAAGACAGCCTCGAGTCCTTCCATGTGTACTCCTCGTCAGATTGAATCGTTGAAGGTCATGGA
>CAZPZZ010000161.1:0-8869 GCA_964591245.1 uncultured Vicinamibacteraceae bacterium
CGAGGGCGCAACTGCCGATGGCGGCCTGGCTTCGATCAAAAAAGAGATAGTTCCCGGGCCGAATTTCATCGACGCCGTCGAGGTGGTCCACCCCGACGAGCGTCGGTGTGGAGCCGATGCTGACGGCCGGAACCGCGGTCCCGGTTTCGCGCAGCGCGTGGGCGAGGTTGACCGTGCGGTCCCGTTCCTCCCGGGCGACTCTGGTGATGTCGGTCGGACGACGCGCGTGATAACTGTGTCCGGCATGGGCGAGTAATCCCGCGAAACGTGTTCCGGGGCCGTCATGCAGACGGTTGGCCAGTTCCCGAGCGTCGGCGAGCCTGGGGGCGATTCCCGCGCGGTGGTAACCGCAATCGACCTTCAACCACACGGAGATGATCTGAGAACGCGCCGCGGCGCGACGCTGGATCGTGGCGACGGTCTGTGGATGATCGGCGAGAACCGCGAGTGTGCACGATCGAGCGACCTCGAGTGCGGAGTCCACGTGGCAGGCAGCGAGGGGGAGCGCCCAGCAGATGTCACGAAAACCCGCCTCGGCAAACCGAGCAGCTTCGGCGAGCGTCGATACGGTCAGGCAGGGGTCACTCGGCTCCGTTTGTAGTCGAGCCAGTTCCACGCATTTGTGTGTCTTGGCGTGCGGGCGTAAACGGACCCCGAGCTCGGTGGCACGCCGGCAGGCCATCGCCGCGTTGGTCGTGACCCGGTCCAGGTCCACCAGGAAGGCGGGAGTGGGAATGCAATCGATATCCACGAATGTATCCAGATGGTCTGTCAGTGTCGGTCTCGACGCACCTGCTGTTTCCGGATGCAGGCCATCCTGCGGTCCCTTTCGCTATTGTAGTCGGCTGGATTTCGCCTCGACCATGGTCTGACCCACGCCGGTCGTACCGTTGTGGGCTTGCAGTCGAATCTTGTGAGTAGGTGAACGTGAGGAATTTTCAGTAGGCATTTCCTCGTTCCGGCGGAGGCGGGCGATTGGGAGATGCTCCAAGAGCCCATACGTAATATGATAAGGGCACGTCTGGAATCGTACTGGCCACGAAAGGAAGCCCGTGGTGCATGCTCTGAAACGATGGATTCCTGCATTGCTGCTGGTGCTGTGCGCTGGCGGGAGTTCGCCAGCAACGCTGGAGGCGCAAGAATTACCTCCGCATCGTCTGCTGGTTAGCCAATACTGCACTGCCTGCCACAACGACAGACTGAATACCGCCGATCTTTCGGTAGACACGCTGATGGCGGGTCCGCTGGAGGATCATGCCGAGACCTGGGAGAAGGTTGCGCGCAAACTTCGTGCGCGTCAGATGCCCCCGCTGGGTCGCCCCAGGCCCGATGAGTCAGCGTATATCGCGGCAGTGACATCACTGGAGACCGCATTAGATCGTGCGGCTGCAGAGAACCCGGATCCAGGTCGAACAGACACGTTTCGGCGGCTGACCAGGACCGAGTACGGAAATGCAATACGGGATTTACTCGCGCTGGAGTTGGATCTGGCCGATTTGCTGCCGCGTGATGAATCGAGTCAGGGTTTCGACAACATTACCGTGACCGATCTGTCACCAACGTTGCTTGAGCGGTATGTGGGGGCGGCGGACAAGATCAGCCGACTCGCAGTGGGACGGCCGGTCTTATCTCCCGTTGTCGAGACGGTCAAGATGAAGCCGGATCTCACGCAGGAGTGGCACGTCGAGGGGTTGCCGGTGGGTACCCGCGGCGGAGCCCTGATGAACTACACCTTTCCGGTCGATGGTGACTACGAGATCGTGATCCGGCTTACCCGGGACCGGGACGAGCAGGTTGAGGGATTGAGAGAGCCACACGAGGTAGAACTGCTGCTGGATCGGGAGCGGATGACGCTGTTTACCGTGGAGCCCCCGCGCCATGTCGGGGATCATTCCGATGTCGACACGCACCTTACGGCGCGACTGCCGGTGACGGCCGGCCCCCACACGATTGGCGTCACTTTTTTGAAGCAGCCCTGGAGTGTACTCGAGACCGACAGAAAGCCGTACGACGTGCATTTCAACGTCTACCGCCATCCGCGGGTGCAACCAGGGGTCTATGAAATCTCGGTCACCGGACCTTTTGATGCCAGGGGCCCGGGAGAGACGCCAAGCCGTGACCGGATCTTCGTGTGCCAACCTCTGGCCGCTGACGAGGAAGACGCGTGTGCTGCGCAGATCGTGGAAACGTTGATGCGTCGAGCGTATCGGCGGCCTGTCACCGAGCGTGATCGGGAAGAAGCACTCGAGTTCTATCGCCAGGGCCGACCGGATGGCTTTGATGCGGGGATCGAGATGGCCCTGTCGTCGATCCTGATGAGTCCCGAGTGGTTGTTCCGTGTTGAGCGAGATCCCGCTGGGGTGCGTCCGGATAGTCCCTATGAAATCAGCGAGTTCGAATTGGCCTCGAGGCTGTCCTTTTTCCTGTGGAGCAGCATTCCGGATGATGAGTTGCTGGACCTGGCCACCGAGGGCCGGCTGAGTCAGCCGGAGGTATTGGAACAGCAAGTGCGGCGCATGTTGGCTGACGAGCGTTCTCGCACGCTGCTGACGAACTTTGTCGGGCAGTGGTTGCATCTCCGGAATCTGGAGTCGGCCACGCCAGATATGCGGTTGTTCCCGGATTTCGATGACAACCTCCGGCAGGCGATGCGCAGGGAGACGGAGTTGTTTTTGGAGAACGTCATTCGGGAGGACCGGAGCGTGCTGGACCTTCTGACGGCCGATTACACCTTCTTGAATGAGCGCCTGGCCAGGCACTACGAGATCCCCCACGTGTATGGGAGCTGGTTCCGACGTGTGACGCTGGAGGAGAACAGCCGGCGTGGCGGATTGCTGCGCCAGGGTAGTATTTTGACGGTGACCTCGTACAACACTCGCACCTCGCCAGTGATTCGAGGGCATTGGGTGCTTGAGAATGTGTTGGGCGTACCACCCCCGCCCCCGCCGGCCAACGTGCCAGCACTGGAGGATCAAACGGTAGACGGGAGCCTCGCGGTGCGGGAGCGGTTGATGGAGCATCGTGCGAATCCGCCCTGCTCGGGTTGCCACAACCTGATGGACCCCGTGGGTTTCGCGTTGGAGAATTTTGATGCCATCGGACGTTGGCGAACGTCCGAAGGGGGGCAGGCGATTGACGCGACTGGGAGTTTTCCAGGCGGCGCGCGGTTTGACGGGGTTGCGGGCTTGGAGCAGGCGCTGGTACAACGCTCTGGCCTCTTTGTCGGGACGCTGATCGAGAAATTGATGACCTATTCGTTGGGACGCGGGGTTGAGTATTTTGATGCGTCCGCCGTTCGTAAGATTGTGCGTGATGCACGTGATTCGGATTTTCGTTTTTCTTCTCTGGTTCTTGGAATCGTGAATAGCCAACCGTTTCGGATGAGGAGATCCCTATGATCATCACCAAGAAAGCTCTTCCGCGTCGAACCTTCCTACGCGGAATGGGAGCAGCGGTCGCGTTGCCGCTACTCGATGCCATGGTGCCGGCTCTGGCCGCGACCCCGGTGCGTCCGGTGCGTCGTTTGGGCTATGTCTTCATTCCGATGGGGTCGGATATCAACCGGTGGACCCCGCCTGGCGAGGGCACACTTGCGGAACTGTCGCCGATCTTGAAGCCACTTGAGCCGTGGAAGGACCACCTGACGGTGGTCACGAACATGGAGCTGCGAAACGCCTATCCAGGCACCCATGCGACCTCCAATTCCGCCTACCTCAGCTGTGCCAAGGCGAAATTGACAGAGAGCACGGATTACTACCTTGGCACGACGGTTGATCAAATTGCCGCTCAGGAGATTGGCCAGGGTACGCAGCTGCCGTCACTCGAGCTGGGATTGGATTTACTCGATGTTGTGGGGCAGTGCGATGACGGGTATGCGTGCGTCTACCAGAACAATCTATCCTGGTCGTCGCCGACGACACCGCTTCCGTATGAGGCGCATCCGAGATTGGTGTTTGAGCGCCTCTTCGGAGAGGGTGGGAGCGTGGAGGAGCGGACCCGCACACTCCAGAAGAAAGCGAGCCTGTTGGACCGCGTGAGGCGGGATATCCAGCGGTTACAGAAGGAGCTCGGAACTTCCGACCGTACCAAGGTCGATCAGTATCTCGACAGTGTGCGTGAGGTGGAACGGCGTATCCAGGGGGCGGAACAGGGAGCGGCTGAAAATCCGATGCCGGATATGGAACGACCCATTGGTGTGCCGACCTCGTACGCCGACCATGCGCGGCTCATGTTCGATCTGCAAGTACTGGCGTTGCAGGCGGACATCACGCGGGTGATCTCGTTCCAGTTGGCGCGGGAGACGAGTACGCGCAGCTATAGCGAGATTGGCGTGCCCGAGCCGCATCACCCGCTCACCCATCATGGCAACGATGCGGAAAAGGTGGCCAAGGTTGCGAAGATCAACCAATTCCACGTGTCGTTGTTTGCCTACCTCGTTGAAAAGCTCAAGGAGACGCCTGATGGCGATGGCAGTCTCCTGGATCATTCGATGTATCTGTATGGCAGCGGGATGGGGAATCCGAATGCGCATGATCACATCAACCTGCCGATCATGGTGGCAGGCGGTGGTGGCGGTAAGCTGAAGGGTGGGCGGCATGTCCGGTATGCGGACCCGACCCCGCTGGCTAACCTGCACCTCACGTTGCTCGAGAAGGCGGGTGTGCGCATGCAGTCCTTTGCCGATAGTCAGGGGAAGGTCGACGAACTGCTCAATATCTGATTTCCAGGGAACGAGGAGATGAGCGCCATGTCTGTGAAGCAGATGAGCGTGTGGAGCGTGTTGTGGTTGTTGACGGTGGCGGGCGTGCCGGCGTCGGCCAACGCGCCCCTGGCGGATGCGGCGGAGAAGAGGAATCAGGCGCAGATCCAGCGCCTGCTCGAACAAGCGGTGGACGTCAATGCGGCACAGGTGGATGGGATGACTGCGCTGCACTGGACGACGCTGCACGATGATCTGGAAACCGCGCGTTTGCTCGTGGAGGCTGGGGCAGATGTGACGGTGACCAACCGCTACGCTGTGACACCGTTGACGTTGGCGTGTACGAATGGAAACGGGCCGTTGGTGGAATTGCTGCTGGAGGCTGGGGCGGACCCGAATACCATCGCACCTGGGGGTGAGACGGTCTTGATGACCGCCGCGCGGACAGGGCGGCTGGGCCCGGTAACTGCCCTGCTGGCCCGCGGGGCTGATGTCCATGCCAAGGTGCAAGGCATGGGGCGCCAGGATGGCGCCGGGGCCACGAAATTCCTGGCTCGCATGGCGGATCCCACGATCTTCGACTTCAGAGCGAAAACCGAACAGACGGCGTTGGTGTGGGCGGTGGCAGAGGGCCATGCCGATGTTGTCGACGCGTTGATCCAGGCTGGTGCGGAATTCCAGATGACGTTGGAGTCCGGATTTACGCCGCTCCTCTTTGCTGTGAGGCAAGGTCACGCCGATGTTGTGAGGCGTCTGGTGCAGGCGGGTGTGGACGTGAATCAGTCGATCGAACCGGTACTGGAGTGGCAGCACCCTGGGTATGAGGCGTTACTGAAGCCCGGTTCCATGCCGCTCCATGTCGCGGTTGAGAATGGGCATTTCGAGCTGGCCACGTACTTGCTCGACGCCGGGGCCGATCCCGACGCGGTCGGCCCGACCGGGTATTCGGTGCTGCATGCGATCGCAGGGACTCGTCGGGTTCCCCTGGGTGATGCGAATCCTCCTCCGGAGGGGTCTGGCAGCATGACCAGTCTGGAATTCGTTAAAGAAATGGCTGCTCGTGGAGCTGACCTCGATGCGCCCTTGCGAGCGGCGACCGTGGCCGGCCTTACCGCGAGCGGCGTCGGCACGACCCCGTTCCTTGCGGCGGTCCAGACGGCGGACGTCGAGTTGGTGAAAGCCTTCGCGAGCCTGGGAGCTGATCCACTGGCGAGAACCGAAAATCAGGCGACAGCGTTGATGTTGGCTGGTCGACGAACCGGGACGGATGAAGAAGTCGTCGAGACCATGCGTGCACTCCTGACGTTGGGGCTTGATATCGATACAGTCGATAGCAATGGGGAAACCGCCGTGCACATGGCCGCGTATCGCAATCGACCTGAGGCCATCAGGTTTTTGGCGAGCCAGGGAGTCAGTGTTCAGGTGTGGAATCAAGAGAACCACTACGGTTGGACGCCTCTTGCCATCGCCACCGGCTATAGACGGGGAACGTTCCGGCCGAATCCGGAAGCCGAGAGTGCCGTGCGTGAACTGATGATGGCCGCGGGCATTGTGCCACCAGAAAAAGTCACCCCCAATGCGCCATAATCGAGGGCATTGAGCGTGATCGTGTTGTTTCTTTGCCACCACGGGGTGGCGAAGCGATTGTAGTGGGAAGAGTACTGCCGATGTGGGCGGTCTTCCGCGGCGGCGGGCGGAGCACGATACCAGAGATTGACTTATACTTTCGATTACCGAGACGCGACAGTCGGTAACGGCATTTGCGAAGGAGAGAGCAATGGGTGTGAAGCGACCTGATCGGAGACGGTTCCTGAAAGGCGGTGCTCAGGTAGCCGGTGGGCTGACCTTGGGGGCAGTGCAGCCAGCGTTCGGCCAGACACCAGAAAATCCAACATTCATCAAGGGCAATGAAGAACTCGTCCTCTATGGTGAACGGTCTCCTTTCGTGACATCGATGCGCATGGCACACCCGCCGGGCGGGCGGCCTTCGCCTGATGCGTATGGGCTTTATTTTCACATTGCGGCTCCCTTACAGGATTCAGTGGGAACGATCACGCCATCGTCGCTCCACTTCGTGGGAACCACCCGTGGCGGCTTCATTCCGGAGATCGACCCGCGTGAGCATCGCCTCATGATCCACGGCATGGTGGACCGTCCGCTGACGTTCAGCATGGACGACTTGAAGCGGCTTCCGTCGGTCACCCGGCCGCATTTCATCGAGTGCGCGGGCAACCGTTCGAGGCCGCAATACGAGACGGTTCAGGAAACCCACGGCATGACCAGTTGCGCCGAGTGGACCGGAGTGCTCCTGTCCGTGCTCCTCAAGGAGGCCGGTGTCAAGGCTGGAGGGACGTGGATCGTCGCCGAGGGGAGAGAGGAAGTAAAAGGTGCGTCCAGCATTCCGATGGAGAAGGCCATGGACGACTGCATCGTGGCCTATGCCATGAACGGTGAGGCGGTACGTCCCCAGCAGGGCTTTCCGCTGCGGTTGCTGGTGCCCGGCTTCGAGGGCATCTTTAACTCGAAGTATCTCCGGCGAGTCAAGGTGGTCGACCGGTACTACATGACCTACAACGATTACGGGCATCTTAATCGGCGCGACGACGCCGAAGGCGCTGCGCTGGGCATGTTGATCGGGCCGAAATCGGTCATCACCTTCCCCTCGGGTGGCCAGCAGTTGCTTGACCGTGGATCCTATGAGATCAGCGGTTTGGCTTGGTCGGGTGGCGGGGCCATCAGCAAGGTGGAGGTGTCTACCGACGGGGGGCGGCGTTGGGTGGACGCCCAGATCCAGGGGACGGCGCATCGTATGGCGCACACCCGGTTCACCTACCAGTGGACGTGGGACGGACAAGAAACCGAACTATTGTCCCGGGCTACGGATGAAACAGGCCAGATCCAACCGTCGCGCGCTCAGATCGCCGAGTATTTCAACGTGGCCGTCGGCCGTGTGCCGGGTATGGATAATTCTATCCAGCCGTGGAGAATCGCGAACGACGGGAGCGTACACAATGCGATCGTGTAGTGTGTTCGCGCTTGCGATGCTGCTGGCCGGCTCTGCGCTGGCGCAGTCGCCAACGTACGGCGTCGGCAGAACCCCGACCGACGAAGAAATCCGTGCCTGGGATATTGCCATCAGCCCGACGGGCGAAGAACTCCCGCCAGGGAGTGGCACGGTCGAGGAAGGTTCATTGGTCTACCGGCGGCAATGTGCAGCGTGCCATGGGGTCAATGGGCAAGGAGCCGGCGCTCCAAGATTGGTCAAACCCAATGCGGCGCCTGATGCAGACCCCTGGAGTTTGGGCCGTATACTGCCAATCCGGGCGCCGTACGCCACTGGGGTCTGGGATTACATCAATCGAGGCATGCCGCTAAATCGAGAGGGGAGCCTCTCCGCGGATCAAGTCTACGCACTCACGGCCTATTTGTTGAATTTGAACGAGGTCATCCCAGAGGACGCAGTCATGGACGCCGAGAGTCTGCCCAAGGTGCAGATGCCGAATCGTCACAACTTTGCGGACTTGCCGGATTGGTCGCGAGGAATGCAACGGCTTCCGGGCTATCCTCACTAGCCCTTCGCCAGGCACGGATGTGATCTGTGCCTGGTTCGTGTCGGACAACCCGAGACAGAGTACACGCGGCGGGAGTTTATTGCTCCCGCCGCCGTCGCGTTGGCAGACTGATAGCGAGAGGGTCTCGCGACGCGGACCTGTGCGCTATGGCATTGGGGTCTCGCGGCGATAGAAGCGCGAATCAGTCATGCCATCGGGACGGGTGCGTCGATGACGAACTGCAGGGTCGCGTGTGCTGATCGTAGGGCGGTGACCGCTTCACTGGCCTTCTCGGCCCTGGCGAAGATGAATCCCAGATAACTTGCCCCTTCCGGGAGTGGCTCCAGGCGCTGGTCGGGTTTTGCGGTGATCACCACATCGACCACGCCGGGCGTCGCGCGCGCCGCGTCGACCCGCTCGGTCCGACGGTACATGCCGGCACGTGGAATCGGAATCATCATCACCCCTGAGGCGGCGTCTTCCCGTGTGTAGCCGCTGACGGGCTCGCCCAGTGCGTGCCGCAAGAGTAGCTCCTCCAGTGAGATGACGTCCCCCTGCCGGCTTTGAAAACGTAAGGCGCGTGCACAGAGGCCGCCGATGGGTCTGGCGGCAACTTCCA
>CAZPZZ010000162.1:0-8802 GCA_964591245.1 uncultured Vicinamibacteraceae bacterium
GGCCAACGACGTCCGTTAATGGGGTGCTGTTCACGGCACCCCGAAAGCCCACTCCACCGACCGGACGCCTCGGGCACCGGGCCACACCCCCCCCCGTCACGTCCCCACTGTTACGCGCGCTCAACCTCGGCGATAAACGCGAGCGTTTCCTGGATCACATCGGACGTCACGGCCATATGGCCCTTGTCCGTATAGTGCACGAGCTTGTGGAACACGTGCGCCCGTTCCAGCG
Source organism: uncultured Vicinamibacteraceae bacterium (assembly GCA_964591245.1). Taxonomy (GTDB): domain Bacteria; phylum Acidobacteriota; class Vicinamibacteria; order Vicinamibacterales; family UBA8438; genus CAZPZZ01. The sequence goes on from CAZPZZ010000162.1 coordinate 233, forward strand.
CCTGCACCATATCGAGCGCCTGCTGTACGGGCACGGAAAAATCGTCGTCCGAATGGATCACCAGGATCGGCTTCGTCGCGTCAGAGACCTGATGAATCGGGGACGCGAGCCGACGGGCTTCTTCCCCGCGTCGCACGTTTCGCCGATTGGCAATCCAGGGCTCGAGCGCATCCAGTTCCGCCCACTGCGCTGGCGTCAGGGTAAGCGCCGGCGCCGCGCGAAAGGCGCGCATCTGGCGATCCACCGAGTCGGCGACCGCCGCGCACGGTTCCCACGCATCGCCCCAGTCCAGCGTATTGAGATCGTAGGCTCCCGCTGCACTGATGACGGCGCGGATGTCGTTGGGGGCCTCTTCCCACCCTCCGGTCCGGGCGTAGGGCCCATCACCCAGTGTGGCGGCTAGCGAGACCAGATGCCCGCCTGCGGAATCGCCAAGGAGGTAGACCCGTTGCGGGTCGATGCCGTACGTCTCGGCATGCGCGTGCAGCCAGCGGATGGCGCATTGCAGGTCCTCGTAGGGCGCCGGCGCGGGCGCGGAACCCACCAGTCGATAGTCGATCGTGCAGGCAAAGAATCCCCGCTCCGCCCACTTCACGACGTTCAAATCCTCCCACATTGAATTACCGGCACGTGCGCCCAGAAACCATCGGCCGCCGTGGACGTACATGATCGCCGGCAGCAACTCATCGGCCTCTGGATAGGCCAGGTCCGCCAGTAACGCGGCTCCGCCCACCCGGCTATAGACCACGTCCGTCTCATGGGTGATCACACGGCACCTCCTCTTCCTTCTCTCCAAGGACCGGCTGATGCGCGCCAGGTATGAACGTCGCACCACAGCGGCCCCCGCGGGGGACTTGCGGTGTTACAACCCCACACCGCCGAAGCCTATGGGCTGGCCATATGTTTCTTGATGAACGCACCACATTCATCGAGCGACTGTCGCGCTTCCGGAAGGAAACTCACGAATACCTGCCAGACATGGGGCATCGCCTCCCAGCGTGTCAGGGTGACGTCCACCCCCGCGTCCCGCGCCCGCTCGGCGGTACGGAGCGTGTCATCCAGCAGCACCTCCGCTTCACCGACCTGCATCAGCAGCGGCGGGAGCTCCCGCAGGTCCGCGTAGTACGGCGAGGCCAAGGGGGTGGTACGACTCCTGTCGCCCAGATACGCGGCGGCCATGGCGTCCACCATCTCCTTGTCGATCAGCGGATCCTCTTCAGCCTTCGTGGCGAACGTGCCCCCCGTATTGGCCAGGTCCGTCCACCCCGAATGGGACATTCCCGCAGCCGGCAGCGGATCGCCCATATAGCGCAACGCGACCAAGGTGGCCAGCGTCAGTCCCCCGCCGGCCGAATCTCCGCCGATAACGATGTCGCCTGGCGTGATGCCCTGGGTCAGGAGCCAGCGGTAGGCGGCGACCGCGTCTTCCACCGCCGCGGGAAACGGATGTTCCGGCGCGAGCCGAAAATTCAGGACCAGCACACGAGCGTCCGAGGCCTGCGAGAGGTGAAACATCGGGAGGCGATGCGTCCTCGTGGATCCGATCATGTACCCGCCGCCATGTAGATAGAGGACCGCCCTGCGCTCCGAGGCACCGGGCGCCGAGACCCACTCCCCGGTGACGCCGCCCACACCGACCGGTTCCACGATGGCCTCTGCCGGCACATCGAACTGACCGGTGAACGTCTCGTACCACACGCGAAATTGGTCGGGACTGGTCGCCAACGCCGATTCGGCCTTGGCGGTTCGGAACAGCTCAAAGGCTTTCGTGGTTTCTGCTGAAGGCATGTCTTCCTTCCTGGTCAGGGCACACTGCGCATCGGGAGGCGGCAGCGATAGGGAACCGACACCGAACCTAGCGTGGGCCAGCCATTTCCCATTCACGGGCGAGGCGTTGGGCTTCGCCGTGATCGGCCGCGCTCAGCTTTCCGGCCAGACCGTCCCGTTCCCGGAGAGCCTGTGCCTGGAACGCACCGGTTGATCGTGCGGCCGCGAGGTGAAACCACATATGCGCCTGCACCGCGTCCTGCGCCACGCCCTCACCCCTGGCATACATGCCGCCGAGGCTGAACTGCGCCGACGCGTGGCCCTGGTCCGCCGCCCGGCGGTACCAGACCACGGCCACGGCGTTATCCTGCGGCACCCCCCTCCCGCCGGCATACATGCCGCCGAGGCTGAACTGCGCGGCCGCGTGCCCCTGCCGCGCCGACTGGCGATACCAGTCCACGGCTTCGCCATCGTCCTGCAGCACGCCACGGGCAAAGTCGTAGGCGAACCCGAGCTGATACTGGGCATCGGGAAGCCCCTGGGCGGCGGCCAGGCGGAACCAGCTCACGGCCACGGCGTCGTCCTGCGGCACACCCCGGCCACGGGTGTACATCAACCCGAGGTTGTTCTGCGCCCTGGCATGGCCCTGCTCCGCGGCCAGACCATACCAGCGCACCGCTTCGGCATAGTCCTGCGCCACACCCCGGCCAAAGAACCGCACCACCCCGAGGGAAAACTGTGCCGCGGCGTTTCCCTGGTCCGCGGCCAGGCCGTACCAACGCACCGCTTCGCGATAGTCCAGCGGGACACCCTGCCCGAGGTAATACAGCTCTCCGAGATTGGCCTGGCCCATGGCATAGCCCTGTTCCGCGGCCCGACGAAACCAGCGTGCCGCTTCGGCATCATCCTGGGACACACCCCGGCCATTGGCATACATGACCCCGAGTTCCGACTGCGCCCCGGCCGCGCCCTGTTCCGCGGCCAGGCGATACCAGTGCACGGCTTCCGTGTCGTCCTGAGCGATGCCGACACCGAAGAAGTATCTGACCCCCAGGACAAACTGCGCATCCACGTGCCCCTGTTCCGCCGCCCGTCGGTACCAGCGCACAGCCTCGGCATAGTCCTGCGGGGTACCGACACCATTGTCGTAGGCAGCCCCCAGATCGTACTGCGCGTCAACATCGCCCGCTTCCGCACTCGCCTGTATCGCTCCCCACTCTTGTTCTTCCGTGCGTTGGGTGCCCAGGAAGAAGCTGCCCAGGCGGAAATCCCCCGGCGTTCCCCGTTGCTGACCGGCTGCCTGTATCTCTTCCGGGACGCACACGGGGAACCCGACCAGTACCGTCACGGCGACAACCGTCCACAGGGTGTAATTCATCGAGGACCTCACGGGCGACGACGCATGACTCGGATGCCCATAGCAGTATGCCAGGGCTGGAGCCAATAGCTAGCAATGAACGAATAGTGGCAGTTCTACCACAAATTGCGACACTCCAATCAAATTTCAACCTATTATTGACATTTCAGTGCACACATACGTCATAGTCACCTTGGTCCACGTTCTGATCACTTCGCACGCTACCCGACGGCTGGTCCCCGGAAGGTCGTCGATCCCGGCAGTGTGCGCTGTGGACCATACAGATCACGAAGGAAGGCCCATGAAATTCTTGTTGACCGCCAGTCTGTGTCTGTCCCTCTGCCTCTCCGGTGCTGCGCTGTCGAGCCAGACCCGCGAAGAGGCCGTGATGGAGACCATGAATCAATACGTCACGAGTTTCCAGGCCCGAGACCTGGACGGGGTGATGGCCAGCTGGGGAGTGCCCGCGGAGATCGTCTATGGCGACGTGCACGCGACCTTCAACACACGCGAAGGACTAGCCGCGTTCTATGACGAGGCGCTGCAGGGGTTGGCACCCGATTATGGACACAGCGAACTCCACGGCGTGTCCGTGAAAATTCTCTCCGACCAGATTGCCCTCGTCGGCTGGGAGTTCACCCGGCATCGAACAAGCGGCGAGGCGTATTCCCGCGCCGCCGCCATGTACAAGGTCAAACACGGCGAGGACGGGTGGAAGATGATCAGTATGTTGACGTATGACGCGGAGGCCTATATCCCGTTTTAATGGACGGGCTCGTCCTGCCTGACTGTCCAGATCCACGTGCCCGGGGCTACGTCACCTCACGCCACGGTCGCCTCCGGCGCCAGGCCCCGTAGACCGGCAATCCCGCCGCCACCGCGAGGGCACCCCAGGCCACACGCTCCGGCTCGGTCTGGGTCAGCAGCCACACGCAGACGATGACCGCGGCCACGGGCACCACCGGGCCCCACGGCATGCGAAACGCGGCCGGCGGCACCTCGGGCATCGAGCGCAGCCGCAAGGTGGCCAGGGCCGTCGGGATGTACTGCGCGATCCGCGCGACTACCGAGATCACGGCAAGCTGCTCGAACGTCCCGCTCAACGCGAGCGCCAGCCCCAGTCCTGACGTCAGCACGATCGCACGCACCGGCACCGCGCGCCCGTCGACCACCGCGAAGAAGGGGGGCAAGAGGCGCTCGTGACCGAGCGCATAGAGCGCCCGTGACGTGACGAACCCGTTGAATAGATTGATACCCAGCACCGACACCACAATCCCGGCCTGAATGAGGGTTGCCCCGAACTCCGGCAAGAAGAGCTCCGCCGATGCGGCCACCGGGTTCTCGTGGCCGGCAAGGTTCGACAACGTCCCGGCACAGACGGCCCAGACGCCGAGATAGACCGCCGCGACCGTAGCGACACCGAGGAGCAAGGCCCTGGGCACCACCCGGCGCGGCTCACGCATCTCCCCCGCGGGAATCACCATGCCCTCGAAGCCCACGTAGGCAAACAACATCAACATGGTCGTGCCGCCCAGGTCACCGAAGCCCTGCGGCGCAAAGGGCACGAAGCGCGCCGGCTCGATCGACCAGACGCCAATGCCGATGAACGCGAGCAAGGGCACCAGCTTGACCGCGCAGAGCACGGTATTGGCCCGTCCGGCCACCGCCACGCCCGCGAGGTTGCAGGCCGTGAGCCCCGCGAACAATACGCAGAGCAGTACGCCACGCTGGTCCTCCGCCCCGGGAAACAGTGCCTCCAGCGATGTGACGAACCACAGCGCGAGCCCGCCCCAGGTCACGACGCGTGCCACCCACGTGGCCCACCCGACCTCGAACGCGACCAGATCGCCGAAGGCGACCTGCGCGTACTTCATCGCGCCACCGGTGCCGCCAAAGCGGCTCGCGGCTTCGGCGTAACAGAGCACGAGCAACATCACGAGCGCTGCCCCGATCAGCAGCGCACACACGGCCGCCGGGCCCATGCGCTCCGCGGCCCTCCCCGGCAGCGAGAAGATCCCGACACCGATCACGCCCCCCACCGCCATCGCGTAGAGATCCGCAAACGTCAGCCGGCGCCGCAAGCCCTCGGTTCCTGCCTCGTGCATCACGCGTCAGACCTGTCCCTTCGCTCCCCGCCCTGGAGCAAACTCGCCTATTTCACGGTGGTGCCAGGACGGTGTCAAGGGAGAAGGCGACGAACAACGGCGGCAGGTGTCCCTCTGCCTCGACGAATTCGGACAGCGCCCGCAACTGCTCGACATCCGCCACCGACAGCGCCGATGAAACCCCGCCTCACAGATTTGCGTCGGATGGATGGCGGGTGTGCCAGTCTGTGGACTGTTCGTAGGCATGGCCGGCCCGACAGAGCAGACCTTCAGACAATGGATGCCCGACGAGTTGTAGGCTGAGCGGTAGTCCGTCGCTCGAGAACCCACAGGGCAAGGAGAGCGTGGGCTGTCCCGAAAAATTGAAGGGCATTGTGAACCGGGTCGAGACGGACAAACACGCGAATGGCACCCCGGACAGGCGCTCCCCGCCGTCGGACACGGTCCCGCCATACGCGTCGGCCGGATCGTAGCGACAGCCCGTGTAGGCCACCGACGGGCAGGCCAGGATGTCGATATCGTGAAACACGCGCCGGACGGCCCCGGCGAGCTCCCGCCGTACGACATGCGCACGGGCATAGTCGATGCCCGTGGTCTGCGCTCCGTGCTCCAGAAACGAACGGAAATACGTTCCGTATTGATCGGCCCGGGATGGGAAGGTCGCGGCATGTTCCGCCGCCGCTTCCGCCGAACAGATGGCTTCCCACGCCTCCAGATGTCTGGGCTCGAAGGCGGGCATCTGAACCCGCACGAGCCGGGCTCCCAGCCCCTCCAGGGCCTGCGTCGCCGCCTCGACGGCGGTGGCCGTTTCCGGAGCAACCCCGCTGCGTCCGTACTCCGGATCAAACCCGATGCGCACACCCTCGATCCCGTCGCCAATCGATCCCAGATAGTCCGGCACGGCATCCGGCAGACTGGTCGAGTCGTTCTCGTCTACACCCGCAAGCACCCCCAGCATCGCGGCGGCGTCGGCCACGCTCCGGGTCATCGGCCCCACGTGGTCCAGCGACGGCGCCAAGCCCAGCACGCCATACCGGCTGACCCGACCCCAGGTGGGGTTGAGCCCGACCAGTCCGTTCGCCGAACTCGGGTACCGAATCGACCCACCGGTATCGGTGCCCAGCGACCCGTAACAGAGACCGGCCGCCGTGGCCACGCCCGACCCACTCGAGGAGAACCCGGGGAAGAGATCATCCCCCCAGGGGTTCCGGGGCACCTCGAAGTCCGGGTGATACCCCGTCATGGCGCCTTCGGTGGTGTTCAGTTTTCCGAGCAACACGGCGCCGGCGGCAGCCAGTCTTCGCACGACGGTCCCGTCATAGTCCGGCACGTGGTCCGCCAGCGCGCCGCTCCCGCCCCGGGTGGGCACCCCGGCGGTAAACATGAGGTCTTTCACGGCAATGGGCACCCCATGCAGTGGCCCCCGGTAATTCCCCGCCTGGATGTCCGCCTCGGCCCTCCGTGCCTTCTGGAGCGCCTGCTCGCGCAGCACCAGCGCGTAGGCCCGTCGCCCGGGTTCTAGCCTGTCAATCCGTTCCAGCTGTGCCCTGGTCAGCTCGACCGGGGAAATCTCCCGGCGCCGAAGACGTGCCGCCACGTCAACCAGGCTCGCATAGTGCAATCCGGAGGCGTCCGGGCCGGTCTGCGTTCTTCCCACCACCGCCGACGCAAGCAGTGACACGCCGCCGGCCAACACGCCACGCCGTGACACGAGTTGTGACTTCCTGATCGACATTCCCGGGTTCTTCACGTACGCCCTCCTGCCTCATCCCGGCCCTGGCTTCTCACCGTAGGCCAGGAATCTCCTCCACCGCCAAGGCGAGCCGCACTTCCTCGTAGCCACCCCTCACCGCGACGGCGCCACGACACACCGTGCCAGCATCTTCGTCTTCCGACCGTCCCTACTGCATGGTCCAGCTTCCGTCCCAGGCAAGTACAAGGCGTCCGTCCGGCAGATTGAGCAGGAATTCAACCGAACCCGCACCCTGCATCCCGTCGAACTTCCCCGTGCCTTCAAGGATTTCCCAGCTCCCCGTATCCAGATCGTTTGAATACGAGATCCAGAACATGTCACCATCCGAATCCACGCAATCACAGTAACCGTGACTACCGACCGGGTCACCGGACGCGCTCAGCACCACCGTCCCCCGACAATCCTGGGTGGCCAGGTGAAACGGGCTCTCCGGATCATCGGCGACATACGCGCCGCTATTGCTCGTTCGCAGCATGCTCCGCCCGCCACCCAGTTCCACCACCTCTGGCGTGTTCCGCCCGAACGTGAGCGTGCCCCCGCCGGACCCACTGGTCTGCGCCCCGACGTCCAACGCCCCGAGCGCCAGAACACCAACGACGATCACCACGGCAAAGAATCGTTTGTTCTGCACGGCATCCTCCTTAATTCGGCTGGTAATTGAGATCGCGCCTCACAACCCGACTTGCCCACTCGAGTCGCCTGGCCAGCGGATTCATCTCCACGAGCAGCGCCTGTCTCTCCTCTCCCAGGCGCTCTTCCATTGCCTGATATGTTGCAAAGAAATCCGCGGCATCCCGCGCCGGGATAGAGATCCGTAGGCTCGGGCCACTCCCCTGGACCGCCGACGACACGAAGAACGAGGTCTGCGTGCCGTGACGTTCATGCAGGGCAACCAGGTTTTTCAGGTGCTCTTCGTATCGGGCCTGCGTCCCGGCCCGCAAGTACACCTCGATTGAACGAAAGAACCCTACCTCCGAGAAGGGCATTCTGGGATTCTCGGCCACATAGCTCAAATCTGGTCTCGTGCGTCGCACCTCGGACTCGATGTGGTCGATGACACCGAGAATGCGGTCAGGATCGCCAGCGGCCATGGCATCCAGCTGCGCCCTGCGCGCATCCAGGGCCGCCATATTCGCCAGTCCTGGCGTCACGGACCGGTAAATCGACGGCTGTCCCTCGAGCACACTCATGCGAGCGCGAAATGACACGTCCGCCGCGGCCATTCGCGCATTCCTCTCCTGGTGCACGGCCTCAAATTCCACATTCTTGCCTGGAACAACGTGGACGTAGGTCACCAGTTGTAAGGTGGACTGCGCCTGCTGGCCGGCGGCCGTCGTCGCCACCAACATCAGCGCCGGGAGCAAGACGGCGCTGCCCCAGGTCATGCTTTCCATACCGTTCAGCCCGGCCTTCCCGACGGCAAATATCACGTCCAGTAGATTCCGTGTCATACGTAGCCCCCCCCAACCATTCCGTGCGCGACACAACTCGCCCGGCACGGTCAATGCGCTAGAAATAAACAGATGTGCGGTTTATACCACAATATGGGCGACTTGAACTGATTTCGGGACGACGACCTGCAGACCAC
>CAZPZZ010000163.1:0-8514 GCA_964591245.1 uncultured Vicinamibacteraceae bacterium
TTTCGTTTTCAAGTAGACGAGCGGCCTTCAGGAGTGTGCGTGTCAGTGCCGTCATGCGCTCCAGTGGATTGCCTGAGAGTGGCTTGGTCTGGGAGTACTGCAAACCAAGCTTTCCATCCGTCAGGTCAATACTGTACTGACCTTCGTGTGCGATGAGTATCACCGCTGGCCCTGTAGGAAGATGCGTGTAGTCGGCTACATCAATCAGGAGGCCGTCAACCGCCTGCGTCTGGATCCAACGGTGAAACACGGGGATGACCTCGCGGGTCTTGAACGTCGACGCTGTCTGAGGCGTAAAAAACACTTTCAGGGCGACACGTTGGAGCTTCTCCAGATTCATTGTGGACGACGTGGGGGTGCTCACGATGGCCTCCTCTCCGTCGACGCCTTGGCGCCCGTTGGCGGGGTCGGCAAGGACTGCGGCTGTCCAGCCAGCCTCGTTTGACACGCGTGGGTAGCTTCCAGGAAGAGTTGGGCTTCTTCGACCCCCTGCCGGGCCACATCCGGACCGATTGGAGGGTCTGTACGTGAATGCCGGCGGAAGAGATATTGGGCGAATTTTCCTCCTGCAAACCGGTCGAAGAAGATCTCTGTGTCAAAAAAGCGCGTGCGGAACTCGCTCACGATTTGGGTGGGGTTGTCTGAAATGTCGATAAATTCCGTCTTTATCAATCCTTTGGCTGCTTGCAGCATGGCCTGATACGCGAGCGCGTCGGCGTCGGCGAAATTGCCCTCTTCCAGCTGGAGTTGGGCCTCGAATACTTGACTTTCCGCTTCTGCAAGGTCAAATTCCGTCAGCGATACGACTTCGCCCGCGCATTCCCCGATGCCCATATCACCGATACCGAACTCGCGGGGATCGCCCCAGTCGTGGTAATACTCCGGAGCTTCGTCATGTGTCGGGACGACGGCGAGGTCGTCGAGCATGCTCCGCAGGGCTCGTTTTCCGACCCGTGACGTGAAGTCGTAGAAGCTCTCAGCGTCGTGTCGCTCCTTGATGTATCGGCTGGTAATTCGGTCGATCACTTCAGGAATGTTCTTGGCTGGAATCGCGACGATTGCCAGTCCATAGGCGCCGGCATTCTCGAGCCATTTCCCTCCCAACACGACCTGGAAATGTGGAACCACGTGATTTCCGACATTTCGACTCACGCCGTAGAAGCCGAGGTCGCAAATATGGTGTTGCCCGCAGGAGTTGAAGCAACCGCTAATTTTGATACGAAGCTCTCGGACGGCGGGGTCCAGGGTCGCCATTTGAGTGGCGAGCTGGCGCTCGAGTTCAGCCGCCAAACCGCGTGACGAGGCAATTCCCAGTTTGCACGTATCGGTGCCTGGGCAGGCCGTGATGTCGGCGATTGAGGCTGCGCCGGGTCGTGCCAGCCCGATAGCGTCGAGTTCTTGATGGAGCGCAGGCAGATCGTCTTCGTGCACCCAACGGAGGACGATGTTCTGTTCGACCGTAGTTCGGACGGCATCGCCCACGAAACGTCGCGCGACCCGGGCAAGCTGGCGAAGCTGATTCCCGCTCAGATCGCCCAGTGGAAGGCTGACCGTGACCACGGCGAAGCCTGGCTGGCGCTGGCGGTAGACGTTTGTGCGCGTCCATGCCTCGAACCCGGTTAACTCCGTGTCGGTGCCTGGCGTGGCGGCATGTTCCAGAGCTTGATCCTCAGTGCTGAATGGTTCTTTCAGGAATGCGGTCCAGCGCTCGTCAGGTCCGAGAGCGTTCCGTTCTTCGTGGACAAGTTCGCGAAATTTATCGAGACCGAGTTGAGAAACGAGGAATTTTATGCGTGCCCTAGCTCGATTACGCTTTTCACCGAGTCGCGCGAATACGCGCGAGATGGCCTGAAGGGTGGGAAGGACGTCTTCTTCGGCCATGAATGGATCAAAGAGTTTGGCTGGGTGTGGCACCGCACCCAGTCCGCCCCCGACGTAGACCTCGAAGCCACGTTTTATTTTTCCTTCGACCTCACGGGTGACGGCAATGGCGCCAAAGTCATGCATGTTGACCAGGCCGCAGGCGTGTTGTTGACATCCGGAAAATGCAACCTTAAATTTCCGACCAAAATCTTGGGCGTCGGGGTGTCCAAGCAAAAATTGCATGGCGGCGCGCGCATACGGCGTGACGTCGAAGGTTTCGTCTCGGCACACACCCGCGATGGGGCATGCGGTCACGTTGCGTACGGTGTTGCCACACGCCTCACGAGTCGTGATGCCTACTGCCGCAAGTCTCCGCATCAGTGCTGGGGTGTCGTCGATGTGGACAAAGTGGAGCTGAACATCCTGGCGTGTCGTGATGTGGCAGACGCCGTCGCTGTACTCCTCGGAGAGATCGGCCAGGGTATCCATCTGGTCGGCTGTAAGGCCCCCGAATGGGATTTTGATCCGTTGCATGCCAGGGGCATCCCACACAGTATCCGGACCTTTTGTGAGCCCCTCCGATGAGAAGGGGAGCAGTTTGACGCCGGTGCCGTCGTTTCGCTGGCCGTTGTCGTAGCGCTGGCCGTACGCGCCTCGTCGTAGCCTGGTTTCGGCGAAGACTTTGTCATCGATCTTGCCCTGCCGTTTGAGCGCGATCTGGTTTTCGTAGGTGTCAATTTCACGTCCCAGGTCAGTCGGGATGCGATGGCCGAGTGTATCTTTCCAGGTCATCAGTCTGCCTTCGTTCGGTTGCTTGCGAGGTGGGCGGAAGCCGCGAGTCGCTCGTCGAGCGCACGTTTTTCGGAGCCTGTTGTTCCGGCCAGTCCAGCGTGTAGCCTGACGACGTGCCCGACGACGATCGTGCCCGGTAAAGTGGTATCGAATGCCGCTTGCATGGTCTTTAGTTCTGCCAGCGTCCCGATCCAGCATTGGCCGTCGTCTGTGGTCGCGCCCAGCACGACAGCGGCTGGGGTCTCTGGTGGCCATCCTCGTTTCAAGAGGCAGTCGGCGACGGTCACCCGTTGCGCCATGCCCATGAGAACGACAACCGTGACCGTTTCCGGTCCGATCGTCTCGAGCGCCGGCTGAAAACTTGACGCGTCATGGCCGGAGACAACAATGAACGAGGAAGTGATTCCACGATGTGTCACCGGGATTCCCGCCCAGGCAGGGGCAGTGACCGCGCTGGTTAAACCTGGCACGATCTCGAAGTGAATACCTGCGGCTTTTAAGGCCAGTGCTTCTTCTCCACCCCGGCCCAACACGAAGGGGTCCCCGCATTTGAGCCGTACGACGCGGCGGCCTCGTTGTGCGGCTCGGACCATGACACGGATAATCGTCTCTTGCTGTACCGATTTTCTGCTCGCACGTTTCCCCACGCAGAAACGCTGGGCCTGGGTTGCGGTCGCTACGATCGCCGGCGGAACCAGGGCATCGTACAGCACAAGGTCGGCCCGCCGGAGGCGGTCCGCCGCTCGCAGAGTGAGCAGATCGGGGGCACCTGGGCCAGCGCCCACGAGCGAGACGAGTCCGGAGGATGTGCTGATCATTTCATGTCGGGTGAGAGTGTGTCCCACCTTACTTACCCTGACTGATCTTCGTAGAGACGGGCCAGTGCGCGCAAGAGCAAGGGGCGACGTTGCTCCATGGGGACCTTGGTGGCGAGCCACTGAGCCCGTTCGTTGCGCGCGACCGTCATCCAGCGCTCGACGTCGTCCGTGGGTAACAGCTGGTCGAGCGCTTGTCGTATCAATCCGGCGAGCGCAGGTGCGCGACCGTCAGTGGAAATGGCCACGGTGATACCACTGCGGCGGACGATCCCCCCCAGGTAGAGAGAGGCGTGAGCTATGTCGTCGACGGCATTGACGAAAATCTGTCTGGATTCGGCGGCGTCGGCCACTTCCCGGTTGACTGCCGGTGGTGCGGCAGCGATCACCAGCCAGACTTCATTCAGATCCTCAGGTGTGAAGCGGCGCAGTTTGATCGTGACACCGGTACGATCGATCTCGGGGGTTACCGCTGGCGCGACCACCGTCACTCTTGCTCCAGCGTCGAGCAGGGCTTGGAGCTTGGAGGCGGCGACTGTACCACCTCCCACTAGCAAGACCGGGCGACCGCTCAGTTTGAGAAAAGCGGGAAACAACTGCTGCGAGTAGCTCATACGTGGGAATTGATCACGACGCGTTTCAGTGGTGTGAATGCCCGTCCGTGTAGACCGCATTCAATTTTCACGTTGCCACGCCAGTGACCTGCGCGCGCATTGTCGCCGGTGGCTACCTGGCCCGTGCACGCGAGACATCTACTGGGATCCGCGATCACGTAGCGAGTCGTAGGCAACGTCGTGGGCCTGTCTACGCGACCAGACGTCACCAGGCATTCACTGCACCAGCGGATTTACTTTCGCCAGGTTGAATCTTGTTTCCCATTCTACAGTTTGTGCTCCAGCCCGCGCTGAATTTTGGTCCTTCTAGATCGCGGTGAGGCATGCCTTGAAGGGGCGCAACTCTCCAACGAGCGGATTCGTCGTGCGTTTCTTGCAGGATCGGTCGGGTGCGCGTGACAGGAGTTCGAGGCCATGTCGGTTTGCGTGCTGCTCCCAGGCGTTGGGGCTTTCGCGTTGTGTAATCTAAAATCGAGTTTGTATCATCGCGGTACGGCTGTCAGCGTGAGGCCTCAGGGGCTCCCGGACAGCAACAACAGTAGACACGCCGGATCAAAACACACACGAAGTCGTTGTTTTCGGCCGGTCCGTAGCCGTCAAGTCGGCAATCTTCATTGTGCGACCAGAGCTGGGGTTCCCCTGTCGGACGCGATGGGGGCAGGCACCCGAGGAGTGAGTGGGCATTGACTGGCAGGAAGCAGTGTTTCGGGATGATCTTCAAATGGTGACGATCGGAGCGGTCAATGACGTGGCGATGCGTGCTGGACGGGTCGTACTCGAACACTACCACGCGCGGGACACATGGGTGAGAGAGAAAGACGACGGGTCACCGGTCACCGGCGTGGATCTGGCCGCCGAGAAGATCATTAGAGAGGGATTGGTACGACTGGACGACACGATTCCGTACGTTTCTGAAGAATGTGAGCCGGTGCCTGCCTACGACGTCAGGCGTGGCTGGTCTCGGTATTGGCTCGTTGACCCTCTTGATGGCACCAAAGAGTTTCTCAAGCGCACGGATGAATTTACGGTGAATATTGCCCTTATCGAAGGCAATCAGCCGGTCATGGGTGTTGTGGTTGTGCCGGCGATGGATGTCATGTACTACGCTCAGGATGGACGTGGTGCGTGGAAGCGGGAGGGGCAGGGTGAGCCCGAGCGGATTCAGTCGACGTTGTCCGAGCGCTGCGAGCCGTTGCGAATTCTGGAAAGTCGGTCTCATCCGAGTCCAGGGCTTGAACGCTTTCTCGAATCATTCACGATCGCCGAACGAATCCAGTGCGGGAGCTCGTTGAAGTTCTGTGTTGTTGCGGAGGGGAGTGCTGACGTTTATCCTCGCTTGGGTCCGACGATGGAGTGGGACGTGGCCGCAGGTGATTGTGTCTACCGCAACTCTGGGCGTCCAGATCCCCATCCCGGCACGATTCGTTACAACAAGCCGAACTTGAGGAACGAGAGCTTTGTCATTGGAATGAAGCCGGACGCCTACGTTTTGCCCTGAGCGGCTGACCATGGACGTCAAATTTGAGGCCGCGGAATATCAGCCAGACGGTTCGTTCGCGGCCGTCGAATATCGCTTTGTTGGGAATACGACCGAGGGATGGTGGATCGAGCGTAAGGGCGTTTCGCATCTGCAGCTCGGCCCCGGTTATCGGCTGTTGCAGGTTTTGCAGTGCGGCGTGTGTGCTACTGATTTGGCTCGCCGCTATCTTCCCTTTCCCCTTCCCCAGATCACCGGACACGAACTTCTTGCCCGTGACGCAGAGGGCCAGCGTTACGTCGTCGAGATCAACGCGTCGCACCACGCGCGCGGTGTAGAAACCCAGTGTCGATTTTGTCAGTCAGGGTTCGGTCGCCATTGTCCAGACCGTTTGGTACTCGGTATTCACGGATTGCCTGGTGGGTTTGGCCCCTGGGTGCTGGTGCCTCTGGCCTCTGCAATACCACTCGACGGTGGGATTCCCGATGGCGCCGCTGTACTCGTTGAGCCGTTTGCGGCTGCACTGAATGCGGTGACGACGGTTTCGCCCCGATCCGGTGACACCGTGGCTGTGTTGGGGCCGCGCCGTCTTGGTATGCTCGTGGTCTGTGCACTCGATGCGTGGAGGCGATCGTCGGGGCTGAGTTTCGACGTCATCACGCTGACACGTCACCAGCATCTCGGCGAGCTGGCTCGAGTACTCGGTGCGGATGCTAATCTGTCTGTCGATGGCGATGGGCGAGCCCTTCCGGGCGGCCTCGCCGACGTTGTGATCGATACCACGGGAAACCCAGAGGCACTTGAGCTGGCGTTGCGTCTGGCCAGGCGGGAAGTACACCTCAAGTCAACCCATGGTCGCTCGTCGGTCGGGCTCAGTCACCTGACAGAACTGGTTGTGGACGAGTTGTGGATCGGTCCTGTGCCCGAGCAGTGGCCTGCAGATGCGCGAGTAGCGTGGCTAAGCAAGGGGGACGCTCCGACCCATCTCCGTACCGATCAGGTATGGCAAGAAGGGTCCGTGACGACGCTGCTTGACAGGCTCCACGCCGTGGTCGGGGAGCAGATCCCGAGAGTTGACTTGGCTGTCGTCGATTCGATGCACCAGATGGATAGCGTGATTCGGATCGGCGTCGAAGAAGAGGTGTCATTGGTGCGACCGGGAGGCGGCATTTTGCTGGATACACGTGCGACCAATGGAGTGGCCGCACCGCTTCTGCGTGCCATTCGTGAGAGGGGGCTCCGGTTATCGAGTTCTCGATGTGGAGACTTCCGGGCGGCGCTTGACCTGATGAAGGGGAATGATCGCTTGCGAGGTATCGGTGACCAACTGATTACGCACCGTTTCCGTTCTGGTGTCGCTGGTGTGTCCCGAGCTTTCGAGACGGCAGCGGCCCCTGAGTGCATCAAGGCGATCGTTGATCATCAGCTCTGAGGAGGAGACGCGGCCTCCGTGAGCAACAGCCCCGTAGATTGTTGAGCACCTTGAGCGGAAGGATTATCTCGTGGGTTTGTCTGCGTGAGAGGGATAGCGATGGCGTCCGAGCGATTTCGGCTGGCGATTGAGCGATTCGATGCCGTGAATGCGGAGGATCCGAATCATGAGTTGGTTGACGGCGGACTGGAGCCGAAGGAGCTGGTATATGCCCGTCGCATGACGGAACGTCTGCAGTATTTTTGTCCAGATGCGTCGGAAGCGGTCTTCCTGGCCGCGCGGAGCCAGCACATCCGGAGATGGACGCGGCCCCGGGCCGACTATCCGACCGGGCGGGATGGTTACCGTCGGTGGCGTACAGAGCTCGGTCGATTCCACGCGATGACGGCTGCCGTCATCTTGCGTGACGTTGGCTACGATCCCATGACCATCGGTCGGGTGGAGGCGTTGCTCCGGAAGGAACGTCTCAAGGCAGATCCAGAGGCACAATTACTCGAGGACATCATCTGCCTTGTCTTCGTCGAGCATTACCTTGGCGATTTTGCTCCGAAGCACGAGGAAGAGAAGCTGCTTGGTGTGCTCCGAAAGACCTGGCGGAAGATGTCAGAGGCAGGGCGGCAAGCCGCGCTCGATCTGGATCTCAGCCCTGCGGTGAGTTCGCTGTTGGACCGCGCACTTCATTCTTCTGATTCAGGCTAGGTCGGTCTCTTCCGACTGGCGGCGCCACCAGGCTGCCATGAGGCTCCCCACCAGCGAATGAAAGACGCTGGCGAGCGCACTCGGAATTGCGACGAGCGGACTGGCGAAATTCTGTTGGGCAAGGACCACACCGAGCCCAGTATTTTGCATCCCGACTTCGATAGAAACCGTGCGGGCGGAGATCTCTCCCCGCATCGCGACGCGTCCAGCCAGATACCCCACAACGAAACCGAGGGTATGCAGACTGATGACTGCAAGAACGAGCCTGGGACCCGCCTCGATGATTTGATCGCGCCCACCGGCAATGACCGAGGCCACGATCAAGGTGATGGCGACGATGGCGACGAGCGGAGCCGCCGGCAGTATCGTAGCGACTGCTCGGGGAAATCGCCACTTGAGCAAGGCGCCTGTTGCCACCGGTACGATGACAACTTGCACCGTGCTCAACAGGAGGCCCCCGGCCGGTACGTCGAGACGGCTGCCGGCGAGTGCAGCCGTCAGGACTGGAGTCATCACCACCGCGAGTACTGTTGACAGAGCCGTCAACGTCACCGAGAGCGCAACGTCCGCCCGTGCCAGAAAGGCGATCACGTTCGAGGCGGTACCTCCGGGGCAGCAAGACACCAGGATCAAGCCGACGGCGAATGGCGTCGGGAGGGCAAAGAGATAGCCGAGGCCCCAGCCCAACAATGGCATGACGGTGTATTGAAGTACGATGCCTGGTAGCACTCGCGCCCGTTGGCGGCCGACTCGCCGGAAGTCGTCAAAACCGAGCGTCATCCCCATACTCAGCATGATGATGCTCAGGCCGAGGGTGATCAG
>CAZPZZ010000164.1:0-8514 GCA_964591245.1 uncultured Vicinamibacteraceae bacterium
GGCCTGCCGAACGATCGCATACAACTTTTGCTCCAGACGCGCTCCCGCCGCTTCATCGGATGAAGGCACTGTCTCCAACTGAGCGAAGGCCTGACCAAACCCCGGTAGAACACCCCCCACCACCAGAACCAGGGGACCGACCCACAACGACCGGAGTCGGCGCCGGTCGAGAGCAAGAACCCGCTCCGCCTTGCCAGAGGGCATGTCCCAGTATAACGGGTAGGAGGTCTACAACCGGGTCGGTACAGCTTCCACGGTGCCCCACGTCACGTCACCAAAACGAGGAGCGTCACGGCGAACGACGCAATAACTCGTCCACCTCCTCCGGCGTGGGAATCGCGCCGCGGGCACCCAGCGCACGACAGTTGAGCGCTGCCGCAGCGTTGGCATACGCGAGCACATCTTCAGCGTGGGCGCGCGGAACGGCCGCAAGCCACCCTGCGATGAAGCCCCCCCTAAACACGTCTCCCGCGCCCGTCGTATCGACCACAGGCACGCGAAACCCTGGCGTGCGGATCTCCTTCCCGCCAACGAGAGCCAGGCTCCCTTCCGACCCAAGCGTCACACACACGAGGGCGGATCGGAACTCCCGAGCTAGCGCCCTTAACGCCGCTCCTACACCCGACACGCCCGTGAACTCCTCAGGGAACGTCCGGCTGCTGATCAAGACATCAATCGTCGACAGCAACGCTTCGATGGCCGGGCGTCGCTTCTCCACGTCGATAACAGTAGGAATGCCCGCCCGTCTGGCATATCGTGCCGCCTGCGTGGCCGCGGCCGTCTGGTCGCAATCAACGAGGAGCACACGGCCGCGAGTCACGGCACTCCGGTTAACCTGATCACTGGCCATGTTGAGTGCGTGGGCACGATTCCAGAACACGGTTCGGCGCCCAAGGTCGTCTACGAGAATGAGCGAATACGGCTGAGGCGCCGCAACCACACGACAGTCAGAGATATCCACCCCATCACGCTCTAGCGAGTCCCGCGCGTCACCCCCTCGGCGGTCGTTCCCAAAAGTTCCTACGTACCTGGTGCGCCACCCGAGTCGTCCGCATGCCACCAGCGCCGTTGCCACCTGCCCTCCGGGTCGCTCGACAAGTTCCCTCAGCCGTTGCTTGGTATCGGGAGCGGGAAAGGGACCAATTTGCGCCAGAAGGTCAACGGTATTGAGCCCAAAACCGACGACGTCACAGCCTTCAGGCCCGCCGGGCCTAAGCTCAATCGGCATCTCCACGACTCGGCATCGTACCAGAACGAGCTCGCGCGCCCTGCTTGATTTTCGCCTTTTGTTTGCATAGGATGCGTCAGTCGAACGACGGCAGGAGAGATACGTGCAACCTCTAACGAAGCGTCAACGTGAGATCCTGGACTACCTCAATGAATTCATTGAGGACAATGGCTATGCTCCGAGCCTCGAGGAAATCGGACGGCGATTCAGACTCTCCTCGCTGGCCACCGTTCATAAACACCTGACGAATCTTCAAGACAAGGGTTTCATCCGCAGGGCCTGGAATCGTAGCCGCTCCGTGGAGGTCGTCCCCACCCGACTCGGGGGGCGCGCCGTTGACCTACCTCTACTCGGGTACGTGGCGGCAGGGGCACCGATCGAGGCCGTCGTCAGCAGCGAAACGGTGACCGTACCGGAAGATTTTGCCGGAGCCCGGGATACCTACGCCCTGCGCGTGCGCGGTGACTCCATGATCGATGAGCAGATCAGGGACGGAGACCTGGTCGTCATTGAAGATCGCCAGGCCGCGCGAGACGGCGAGATGGTTATCGCGTTACTCGACGGAACGGATGTGACATTGAAAAAGTTCTACCTCGAGGGTGAGCACATCCGCCTACAACCGGCGAATGAGACGATGAAGCCGATCATCGTGGATGCGAATGCCGTCCAGATTCAAGGGGTCGTCGTCGGGGTCATGCGCCAATACTGAGTTTTCTGACAAAGGGTTCTTCGCCCGACTCCTTGGCGTATGCTGATGGTGAACAGGACATCACCAGTAGACGGAGGGAGACACAAGCCGATGGAAGAACGCAAACAGATAAAATTCACTGTTGTTCCGGACGACAGTTCAAATAGGGTCCGTACCTACGCCAATTTCTGTGGAATCTCTCACACGCCGTTCGACTTCACTCTAACCTTTTGCGAAATGGAGCCCCCGACGGAGAAGCTCGCGTCGGAGGCCGGTCCCGACCAAGAACTCAAGGCCCCCGTCAAAGCCCGCGTCGTCGTCCCAATCGCCTTTGTTCCCATCTTGATCAACCTCTTGCAAGAACGCCTGCGCGCATGTTCGGAATCTGGCAACAATCCTGACTGGAGCAAGCCTCCCGTTCACTAGATATGGCCATGGCACACTCGCCATCCGGGACATCAGCCCAGCAGGTATACGAACCTAGGACCACTCGCCGGATCCTAAAACTGCTTGAAAGACAGCATCCCGACGCATTTACGGAACTGACGTTCTCGACTCCCTACGAACTTATGGTGGCCACGATTCTGTCGGCCCAGTGCACCGACGAGCGCGTCAACCGAGTGACCCCAGCGCTCTTTGCCACGTACGGAACACCCGTCGCGCTCGCTAACGCACCTTCGCAGAACCTCGAACGCTTGATTCGCTCCACCGGTTTTTTTCGTTCAAAAGCGCGGTCATTGATCGGCATGGCCCAGGCGGTTGTCGAACGCCACTCCGGGGAGCTTCCGACAGATATAGAGGCCTTGATCAAACTACCCGGCGTCGGGCGTAAGACCGCCAATGTGGTACTTGGTCACGCTTTCGGGCTACCAGGACTCCCCGTCGATCGACACGTGATGCGAGTCGCCAATCGACTCGGGATCGCTGCGTCGACCGACCCCGTCGTCGTGGAAGCGCAACTGGGGAGCGCCCTTCCCGACAAGCACTGGACACTGGCTTCGGATACCTTGATTCTTCACGGTCGTCGCGTCTGCCGCCCGAAGCCCCGGTGCGGTGAGTGTCAGGTGCGGCAACTGTGCCGGGCCGCTGCGGACCATCTCCCGGGAGCGCCGAAGACGTCGTCCAAGCGCCGGACCTGACTCGATGACTCGTCAACGTTTTGAAACTCTGGTTCTACAAGCACTCGACCTCATCCCAGACAAATTTCGCGACGAAACGCACAACGTGGCGGTGGTAATCGAAACGGCACCGGATTTGGAAACGCTGTCGGAACTCGAGATTCAACGGCCCGATACACTTCTTGGACTGTACCAAGGTGTGCCACTCCCAGAACGGGACTGGACATACGGCAACACCTTACCTGACAGAATCACGCTCTTTCAGGAGCCGATCGAAGCGGCAAGTGCTGATGATGAAGACGTTATCATCACGATCGGGGAGACCATCATCCACGAATTCGGTCACTATTTTGGCCTCAGTGAAGACGAGA
The DNA here is from genome assembly GCA_964591245.1 of uncultured Vicinamibacteraceae bacterium. Classification (GTDB taxonomy): domain Bacteria; phylum Acidobacteriota; class Vicinamibacteria; order Vicinamibacterales; family UBA8438; genus CAZPZZ01. The sequence continues at coordinate 3,406 of CAZPZZ010000164.1, forward strand.
TCGAAGCAATCGAGACGCGATACTGGCAGCGGCACCGTGCGTGACACCCAGAGCGCGACGCACACGGCCCGAAAGCGCTTCGGCCAGCACTTTCTCGAACCGGCGTGGGTCGCCAAACTCCTGGCGCATATTGCGCCACGCCCGCATGACCGCTTCATCGAAATCGGTGCAGGCGCAGGCCAGCTCACGACGCCACTTGCTGAAACCGGTGCCGCAGTCGTCGGTATCGAGATTGACCGTAACCTGGTCAAAGAGCTCAAATCTTCAACGCCACGCTCCGTGCGTATCGTCGCCGGCGACATACTGAAACAGGACCTCTTTGCCTTGATCCGCGAATCGTTCGGTCCGCCCGCAACGTCTGTCCGCATCGTGGGCAATCTCCCCTACAACCTGTCCAGCCCGATCCTCGCCCAGTTATTTGAGGTGCAACTTGCACATGGCTGTTTCGCTGATGCCACACTCATGCTTCAGTGTGAAGTAGCCGACCGCATCGTCGGCCGACCCGGCTCTCGTGCATACGGCCCCCTCGCCATCCTTACTGAGGTCAACGCCACAGCAGAACGGATTCTGTCCTTGCCGCCGGGCGCATTCCGCCCCATTCCCCGGGTACGCTCTGCCGTGACTCGACTAGCCTTCCGTCCTACTCCGTTCGACATTGGCGATCCAAAATTCTTTGACCGCATGGTGCGATGTATGTTCACACAACGTCGGAAGACCGTTTTGAATGCCCTCGCCCCGTGCGCAAGACCTCTTGCTACACATGATGTGCGTGTCCTTCTTGAGGAAGCCGGCCTACGTAGCGACCGACGCCCCGCTACGCTACACCTCAGCGAACTCGCTAAATTGGCGAGAGGGCTGGCCCGGGCAACGAAACGCATTCGCACTGAATAAATCCAGGGTGTGGCCTGCCACCAGATAATCCGCATTCCAAATCGGCGAGAACCGGAGACATCCCGCAGGTAATACGCCCGCCCCCCAAAGTGGCGATCGGGCAGCTATCACAGGACGACCTGTGCTACTCTACAAGCGAGTTACGGTGCGTATTGCGCACACCATAAGTTAAGCCTTCCTCTCGGGCGTACCCAGGCGCCTGAACCCGTGCGGATAAACTCTCCTGTGAGCACGTCGCGTGCTCCACCCGCACGTTGCTTCCATAGTCATGATATTACCCGCTGATACTCCTCGTGCAGCGAGTCCAGGCGTAGAAGCCATCCCCCTGGGAGGGCTGGGAGAGTTTGGTCTCAACACGATGCTAGTCGTCTGGGGCGATACGGGCATCCTGATCGACGCGGGTGGAATGTTCCCAGGTCCAGAACTACCAGGCGTCGATCTGATTGTCCCGGATTACCGGTATATCGAAGAACGGGTTGGCACCCTGACCGCGATCGTGTTGACACATGGTCATGAAGATCACATCGGGGCTCTTCCCTACGTCTGGCCCCTGCTCAACGGCCCGGTATATGGAACGCGGCTCACACTGGCGCTGCTTGCCCCAAAGCTAAACGAACATGGGCTTGAGGGGGTTGAACGATGCCTTCCTGTCGAAGCCGGTGACACAGTGGAGATCGGAGAACTCCAAGTCGAGTTCATCCGCGTGACCCACAGTATGCCCGACTGCGTGGCTATTGCAGTCCACACACCGGTCGGCACCCTTGTCCATACCGGAGATTTCAAATTCGATCAGACGCCACTCGATGACAAGCCCTGCGACATCCCCCGCTTGGCCGAGCTTGGGCGGGCCGGCGTACTGGCCATGTTCGGAGACAGTACGAATATTGAGCGTCCGGGATTCACTGGCTCTGAACGTGAGGTCGTAACCGGCCTCGAGGAGGTCTTCGCGAGCGCCAGAGGTCTGGTCGTCGTGACCACCTTTGCCTCCAGCCTTCACCGTATTCAGGTTGTCGTGGACCTCGCGGCCAAGTTTGGGCGCAAACTCGCATTCATCGGGCGCGGGATGCTGCAAAACACAGAGATTGCCTCTGAGCTTGGCTACCTCCGTATACCGGCCGGACTCCAGATTCGCGATACCGAGGTGAACGACCATGACCGTCGACGGGTGGTCTGCCTGGCCACCGGCTCACAGGGAGAACATCTAGCTGCCCTCTCTCGAATCGCCGCCAATGAGCACCGCCACATCGCGCTCGAGCCCGAGGACGTCGTGGTCTTCTCCGCCCGCGCCATTCCCGGCAACCGTCGCGCTATCGGTCGCGTGATGGATCAAGTCGCACGACGCGGCGCTGAAATCGTACACGAGGAGAAGAAACTGGTTCACGTCTCCGGTCACGGCAGCGCGGAAGAACTCAAACTAATGCTATCCCTACTCAGACCGCGCTATTTCGTGCCGATACATGGAGAATATCGATACCTGGCTGAACATGCCCATGCCGCTGCTCGCGTCACGAAAAACACGACCACCGTCTTGCTCGCCGAAGATGGTGATGTCATCCAGTTTAGCCAAGAAGATGGTCGTATCATCGATCACGTCGAAGCAGGTCGGATACTTATGGATAGCACCAGATCCGGCGAAGTCGTCGATCGGGTCCTCAAGGATCGGCGCCGCTTGGCCATGGATGGCGTGATCGTTCCCGTGATTACCGTCAATCGCGAGTCAGGAAATGTGGGAGCCGTTTCGGAGGTCACCACGCGTGGTATGGCCGTCGATTCCCGCACCGAAAGCCTCCTTAAGACGTTGCCAGATCGTCTGCCCGGCATCCTCGACTCGATCGAGCCCGCAGAACGTTCGGACCAGAACCTCCTCACCGAACGAGTGCGGATAGAGGTACAGCGTTTGTTCCGAAAGCACACTGGGCACCGTCCGTTGGTGCTACCGATCATTAGGGAGATATAGCGCGTGTCCGGATCTGTATTGTCACGCCGGGTAAGTGAATTTGTCGGGGTCGCCCTCTTTGGCGGAGCCCTGCTGCTGCTGATCTCACTCGCGACCTACAACCCCGCCGATCCAGCGTGGTTCTTCACCGTCGGGGGACCCGAACCACCAGCTAATTTCGTCGGCCAGGTCGGAGCCTTTCTGTCGGAAGCGTCGTATCAGCTCCTCGGGTTCAGTGCGTATCTGCTCCCACTGCTCTTGATGGCCCTCGGTTGGCAATGTTTTTGGTGTCGCTCGATCGAGTCCGTCTATACGAAGGCGGTGGGCCTGCTCCTGACATTTGTCTGCTCGGCCGCCTTTCTGACTTTGGCGTTCGGAGTCCTGGATTCCGCCGAACAACCCTTGCGCGCGGGTGCCGGAGGCTATCTCGGCGGATGGTTCGCCGGCTTGCTCGCCGCATATTTAAACCGCATCGGCTCCATCATCCTCATCCTTACGCTCCTCTTCCTCGCCGCCATGCTGACGACACAGCTCTCCTTTGGACAGCTCTTCGAAGCCACGGGCACCAGACTGCTACGCGGTGCTGCACATGGCCGCCAGGCGATTGCCGACTGGTGGGCCGATCGTCGGCGTGAGCGACAACGGGGTAAAGTTATCCAGAAGCATCTCGAACGCAGGGGCGCATCATCGGCGCGCGCCGAGGTGCTCGCAAAAGGCGCCGCGCCGCAAAACCGTCAACAGAAAAAGCGCAAACGCGCCCGGCAACGCGCAGCCGCGGAACAAAGTGTTCCAGCTATCGCGGAGACTCAACCCGAGTCGCTCCCTCTGCCGCTCCCCACAGCAGACTCCCCCACGCCCGCCGAACAACGACGGAAGGGAACATTCACCTTACCGCCGTTATCCTTGCTTGATCCGCCCAAAGCACGCCAGAAGTTCGATGAACGCGAACTCATGGATCGCGCCCGGCTACTTGAGAGCAAGTGTCGAGAATTCTCTGTCGAAGGCTCGGTGATCCAGATCCATCCGGGGCCGGTCGTTACCACATTCGAATTCAAGCCGAACGCAGGCGTGAAGTACAGCCGTATCACCGGATTGGCTGATGACCTCTGCCTCGCAATGCAAGCCGAATCAATTCTCATCGAACGCCTGCCTGGGAAATCGACCGTCGGCATGCAGGTGCCGAACCGGCTACGGGAACAAATTTCCTTACGACAAATGCTGGAGTCTGATCCCTACCGCCAGTCGGAGTCCAAACTGTCGCTGGCTCTCGGACGTCAGATTCACGGCGAGCCCATTGCAGGCGATCTCGCCACGATGCCACATTTGCTCATCGCGGGCTCTACCGGCACCGGGAAGAGCGTCGGGCTGAATGCGATGCTCACCAGCATCCTGTACCGTGGAACCCCCGATGACGTTCGGCTCATCCTGATCGACCCTAAGCGACTGGAACTGGGGATGTACGAAGACATCCCGCACCTGCTGACTCCGGTCGTCGTCGAGCCCAAGCTTGCCGCCAACGCATTGCGCTGGGCCGTCCGTGAAATGGAGGAACGCTACAAGCAACTTGCCGCCGAAGGCGTACGCAACCTAGCCCAGTACAACCGGAATCTTCGTCGTCGACTCGCAGAACAACCCAAAGCCGCGAAAACGCGTAAGTCCAAGTCTCCTGAGGGCCAGGCGGACACAGAGACACCGAAACCGCTCCCGTCGATAGTCCTCGCTATTGACGAACTCGCAGATCTGATGATGATCGCCGGAAATGAAGTGGAAGAATCCATCGCGCGTCTGGCCCAGATGGCTCGGGCCGTCGGGATTCACCTGATTCTCGCGACGCAACGCCCATCAGTTGATGTTATTACTGGCTTGATTAAAGCGAACTTACCGTCCAGGATCGCCTTCCGTGTGTCGTCCAAGGTCGACTCTCGTACGATCCTCGACTGCAACGGCGCCGAAAAGCTTCTCGGCCGCGGGGACATGCTGTATCTTCCCCCATCATCCTCCCGCGTAGTGCGCGTGCACGCCCCATATATTTCAGAGCAGGAAACGGCTCGCGTCTGTGGATATTTGCGTAAGCAGGGGAAGCCCGCCTACGACACGACAATCACCGCCGAGGAAAAATCAACCGACGTCACAACCTTCGAAAAGGACGACCTCTATGACGAGGCGGCACGCATCGTAGTCGCGGCAGGTCAGGCGTCAATCTCCTACCTGCAGCGACGATTGCGGATCGGATTTAGCCGAGCCGCCCGTCTTGTCGACATGATGGAAGCCGATGGGCTCGT
>CAZPZZ010000165.1:0-8430 GCA_964591245.1 uncultured Vicinamibacteraceae bacterium
AAACGATTTGGTCTACGACGGGCAACCGGCTCTCACCTCCAGAACGCCTACAGCACCGAGCTCTCGAGCACGCCCGATGCGGTGACGCCGAATCGCCGAGTCTTCAATGACACTGCCACCGTGTGAGCAGAGTACAAAGGAATGGCCCACACGCGCTCTCGCGTAAGACCGAGGGCGGCCTCCATCGACTTACTCTGCCCCGAGGAAAGGCAGACGCGCGACTCGTTTCAACTCAGCGACAGGAGCGCGCGACGAAGAGTTTCCGCGGCCAGCGAAACCTTGTACCGATTCCGAGCAAGGGGTCTCGCGCCCTCGACCGCCGCGACGCCGGCCGCCGCCGCGAGTACCGGTGTCACTCGTTCGCCCACCAGCATCCGCTCGACCGACTCGACACGCCATGGAATGGGAGCCACGCCGCCCAGCACAACGCTCGCATACCGGCACACTCCATCGTCTTCGCTAACAGTCAGGACGACGGCCACACTGACCACCGCGTGAGTCCACGCCTCTCGATCGGTCACTTTGCTGTACGTGCTTCGCGCCCCATCGAGCGATGGAAGTTCGACCTCAGCGAGAATCTCTCCAGACCTGAGAGCGTTCTCTCGCGATACATCCTCGCGCGGCAAGACAAAGAACTCCCGCAGAGGAACCCAGCGGTCACCCAGAGCACTCACCACGCGAACCCGTGCATCAAGCGCAACAAGCGCCACCGCAGTATCGGATGGGTGCACAATGTAGCTTGGCCCGCCGCCCAGAATAGCGTTGAACTGATTTTCACCCGTGCGTGAGAAGCATTGAGATCCACCATGTTTGTAGCACGGAAATTTCTGGCGAAAGTACCAGCACCACGGACGTTGGGTCATGTTTCCCGCGAGTGTACCGACATTCCGGATTTGCGCCGTACCGACCGACTCGGCGGCCTCGGCCAAAACCGCATAGTGGTCTCGGACCAGTCTGTGACGACCCAGTGCGGACAGCGTGACCGTCCCCCCGACACGGACGCGACCGTCCACTTGCGGCGTGACGTGGTTCAGTCCCTCGAGATCCTTCACGCGGACCAGCTGGTCCGGAGCAACAAGCTCGTCCTTGATCATTCCCAGCAGATCGCTGCCACCACCGACCGGCATCGAGCCGTCCTGCGCCAGGGCAGTCGTCGCCGCTGTCACTGAATCCGGATAAACGTGCGACAACCGTCTCATACCAGCGCCTCCAACACTCGATCGCGTGAGAAGGGCAACTCGGTCAATCGTTGGCCACTGGCATTGAAGATCGCATTCCCGATAGCGGCCACCACTGGAATGATCGGCGGCTCTCCAACCGCTTTCGCACCATAGGGGCCATACGCGTCGGGCGGCTCGATGAAATGCACTTCAACCTCGGGAGTATCGAGGTGGGTCATGACCCGGGCCCCGTAGTACCCCGGATTGACGGGCACGCCCGTCCCGCGGTCGTATAACAACTCCTCATGCAGTGCCATGCCGATGCCCATGGCGACCCCCCCCTTGACCTGACTAACGGCAGTCAGTGGATTGAGAACTCGCCCGCTGTCATGCACCGCCAGATAGCGGAGAATGCGCACGTGACCAACGGCGGAGTCCACTTCAACCTCGACAAAGTGTGCGGCACTGGCATAGCGGGCTTTTCCTTCGATCCGTGGACTCGTCATGACTTCAGCCACCAGCCCGGCCTCGCCTCTCGGCACCCGTCCTGCAGCAAGTTGCCGTCGAAGATCCGCCGCCGCGGCGATCAACGCATCGCCGGTCTGCACCGTCGTTCGGCTCCCTGACTCGCCGACCGAGAAGGGGCACAGCGCGGTATCTCCCCAAATCACCGTCACATCCTCGAGCCGCATCTCCATGGCTTCGGCCGCCAGCAATGCCATTGTCGTCTTCGCGGCCGTGCCAATGTCCGTCACACCGACATGCACCCATAAATGTCCCTGCTCATCAAGTCGGAGCCGTGCACTGCTTCGACCGGTATTCGCACCGAACGCTCCCGTCGCCATGCCGAGTCCACGACGTTTCGCACCCTGTCCCCTGCTCGTGCGTTGCCAACTCGTACGCCACCCGAAGAGTTCTGCGCCTCGTTCGATACACTCGCTCAGTGCCCAGCTCGTGTAGGGCGTCTCATCCATATATTCGCGACTGACATTCTTGAGGTGAAAAGCCACCGGGTCGAGATTGAGCTCGTGGGCCATCTGATCCATCATCGACTCGATGCCCCAGACACCCTGTGGATACGCAGGTCCTCGAAAATTCGCACTCACTGCCATGTTCGTGTAGGTCGGATACACTTCTCGGCGAACATTGGGACATCGAAACAGCTCGATGCCTGCAATCCCACCACTGCTCTTGCGATGCGGTCCGAGACCACTGTAACCACGGAGCGCAATAGCCTGCAGCGTGCCATCTCGAGTCGCGCCCACTCGGTAGTGCTGTCGCGTCGGCCATCGGCCGTGTACACCGAGAAAATCCTCTTTTCTCGAGTACTCCAGCTTGACGGCTTGACGAGTCTCACGCGCCAGCACCGCCGCGATCAGATCAGAATCCTGGCACTGGTTCTTATTACCAAACCCTCCGCCCATGTACTGGCACACAACCCGCACGTCTTCCAATCGGAGACTTAGATCCCGAGCCAGATCGCGACGACAGTTCGCAATACCCTGGGTGGGTGTCCACACGGTCAACTGATCGCCATCCCAGCGAGCGATGCTGACCCGTACCTCCAACTGAGCGTTATTAATATGCTTCGACGTAAAGCTCTCCTCAAGGACAACATCCGAAGCTGCGAACCCTGCGGCCAGATCTCCGCGGATATACACCTCGGGTTCCCGCTTCCCTTCACGGTCGGGCGAGAGATTGCCACCCGGCTGGATCTCCACGGCGCCGACCCGGGACGCAGCCTCAGGCTCAAGCACGAACTCAAGCGGTTCATAAACGACGTTGATTGCGGCAAGTGCTGCTTCCGCAGCGTGCCGGTCGTCGGCCGCAACCGCCGCGACGGCGTCTCCGACGAAACGCACCGGATTGTTGAAGAGATATCGCGTGTTGCGAGAATCGCCGCTGCGCCAGGCAACGTCGCACGTCTCGCGGCTAATTACCGCACGTACACCAGGCAACCGTTCGGCGATGCGCGTGTCGATCCGCAGAATGCGGGCATGGGGATGCGGACTTCGAAGCACACGGGCATAGAGCATCTCTGGCAGCTGAATATCGCCGGTGTACTGCGCCCGACCCGTGACACGTTCGTGGGCGTCGATACGCGGAGTGGATCGCCCAAGGTTTGTCAGTGCACGAGGCGAGTCGGACTCATCGGCAGGCAGATCCAGTACCGCCTGGACATATCGGTTGTAATTGGAACAGCGACAGATGTTCCCGGCAAGCCCCGCACGAACCTCATCCCGTGTGGGGTTTGGCGTTTCATCGAGCAACGCGCTCGCAGACATCAGTTGGCCAGACGTGCAGTAGCCACACTGCGGCCCGTCATGCGCAACGAACCGCTCCTGCAACGGGCTGAGCTCGCCCTTCCGCGCCAGGCCCTCCACGGTCGAAACAACTCGGCCATCGGCCCAGACGGCCAGCTGACTGCAGGCGTAGACCGGATCACCGTCGAGCCGTACCGTGCACGCGCCACATTCTCCGCGGTCGCACCCCACCTTGGTACCAGTAAGGTGCAGGTGATCGCGCAAGACCTCGGCCAATGTCCAACGGTCTTCCACGTCGAGCGGGTATGCCTGCCCGTTGACCTGTAACGTGACACGAGTACGCGGTGCGGGCAGATCCCGGGCATCGCTGTCAGGCTGGCCCGCGGCCCCCACAGGCCCCTTCGATAGTGTCGAGGTCGCCGCCGCCACGGTGCCAGAACGTTGAAGAAACGACCGACGTGAAATGCGAGTCATCACCCAGATGATGCGGCGTCAATCCGCCAAGGTCAATGCTCCGTCGTCCCAGCAGAGGCACGTCACGAGAGGACATACCAGGGCTCTGATGTCGCTTGGCTGGCACTGCCCAAGGCACACACGTGCTCCGTCCTGTCGTCGCCGTGACACTGTTCTCCACACGGTCCCGTGACGAACACAATCAACACCAGCAAGCTGAAGACCACTATGGGAGCTTGCGGAACCCTCGGCGTGGCCAACGCTACGGCATCACCGAAAGCAGCTCCAGAACGTGGACTAAGAGGGAAAGGTCACACATTCACTCGCACCAGTAAACGTCGTCATCGACATCTATCGACCGGGCATCCACCGCCACGTCCCTCCGAAGGGTGCCTTTCACGAACGCCCGTCCCACACGGGTGAGAGTCCACTATTGCGCCCCGAGAAAAACCCTCGCCTATTCGAACACGTTGATCAGGGCGTAGGTAATCGACTCTCCCTCCGCAACCTTGACCTGATGCCAGGACCGCGCGGGGACGTGCAACACGTCTCCCACGGTGATCGGAAACTCCTGTGCGCCACTAAGCTCTGGCCGCTGCTCCTCGTTCGGCCTACCTTCGACCCAATTGACTCGCTCACCACCGAGCAGCGCTGTCCCCGAGCCATCCAGCACCACGTAGATATCCCACTTAGTTTCGTGAATCTCAGGCTGGGTATAGCCAGACCGATGGATGATCTGCACGTCGTGCCGTCGATGGTCCGCCCGCGGAAGGGCGGTCAACACGAAGAACGGGGTCCCAAAAATACCAGGCCCTTCCCGATGTTGCTCTTCAAGCTCGCTCTTGAACCCTCCAAACGCTCCCGCGTCCCAATGAACGAATTCGGACGTACGTGGCGCATTCGTCACGTTCGCGAACGGATCTTGAGCAAATGCATTCACAGTGCTGAAACTGAGCACCACAACGACCAGAGCGATGATTCGCATACGTGCGCTCCCTGTTAATTGCTTTTCAATAAACGTATTTCGGTCCTGCACGGCACACGCGATGAACATTCTCGCGCCCGGATGGGATGCACCATCCCCATCCACGCCCCAATCAAACACCGATGAAGGCCGGATATTGTAACGCCAGCGCGAGAGAGGACGAGGCCGACGTGGTCTCCACGAAGCCTTCACTGGGCGTCACGGCAACCACCGGGGTAAGATGGATCAAGCCGCGCAGCTCACGCGTCGCAAAGCCGACTACCGCCCGTGCAACTCGCTCTCCGACTCATCACCTGCTCCCTCGCGTTGTTCGTCGCTTGGCCGCTGGTCGCCGACGGTCAACCGCGTGCACCCGTGCAGGGGATTGTCCTCGATGGTGTCACAAACCAGCCTATCGAGGGGGCAATCATCATTGCCGGTGAAGACTCGGCGCGAAGCGGACCGGACGGGCGCTTCACTATCCGCGCCAAAGCACAACCCGTCACGCTACGCGTCAGCGCCGACGGCTACCTCGACACAGAGATACCGACCGCCGGCCGGGAACTGGAAGTTCGCCTCTTTCCACGTCGCTTCACCGAAACAGTTGACGTGGTTTCGACCCCACAGATCGAAGAACGGCCGTCGTCCACCCCCATCGCTCCGGAAGCGGTCTTCCGCGCGCCGGGCAGCATTGACAACGTGTTCCGCACCCTACAGACCTTGCCCGGTGTAGCAGCCACCGACGATTTTGGCAGCCGACTCGCAGTGAGAGGCGGGACGCCAGACCAGAATCTGACGATGATGGACGGAGTAGAAATACACAATCCGTATCGGCTCTTCGGCATTGCGAGTGCCTTCAACCCCGACACCGTCGAAAACTTCCAGCTGACCGCGGGCGGGTTCGGTGCCGCTTACGGAGACCGGCTCTCGTCAATCCTGATCATCGATAATCGCCGGAGTCGCCGTGATTTTCAGGGCACCACCGCCGTCAGCGTGACCGACGCCAACGTGGTACTCGAAGGAGCGACGCCCCTCGGACAGAGCGGGTCGTGGCTACTCAGCGCGCGGCGAACCTACTACGATCTGGTGGCCGGCCCGATCGCAAACCAAGACTTCCCCTCCTTTGCCGACATTCAGCTGCAGACCGCCTGGAACATCGGCAGACGCCACCGCTTCACCGTGACGGGACTTCGCAGCCTGGAGGACGCCAACCTGGACTTCAACGATGATGACGATGGTGGTCGTGCCAGACTCGGTTCGGACATCACAAACAACTTGATCTCCATGCGTTTCGACGCAACGTTCGGGGAACAAACCCGTTCCACCACCACCGCGTCCTGGTATCGCAATGAGGAAACATTCGATTTCGATGGCCTGATCCGCTCCAATACGCAGCGTTCAAACGCACCCGCCGCTGGCGAGGCGTTCGAGATGACGGAGATCGCATTCGACCGCTCGGTCGCGATCCGAGACGCCTCCCTGAGACAGGAATTGGACATCGAGGTCTCGCCGCGCCATACCATCGGCGCGGGATTCGAATTTCACCGACTCCTCAGCGGGGTCGCGTTCACGATCAGCGGCGACCGCAATCCAAATGAAGCAAACGGTTCCAGTATCCGTGGTGGGGCCGGGCTTCCCGACGCCCTCGATTCGACGCTCTTCGGCACCAGGGGCGCCCTGTGGCTACAGGACACCTTCACCCCATCCGACCGTGTCTCGGTAGAACCTGGGGTACGCATCGATTGGAGCACGATCAACGGCGGCACCACCCTCTCACCCCGCTTCGCAGCCAGTTATGCCCTGACAGATAACCGGCGCGTGCGCACAGCCGTGGGGCTATATACACAAAGTCCTGGCTACGAGAAATTGAGCCAGTCCGACTATTTCATCGATCTGAGCAACGCTCGGACACTCCGGCTCCAACACGAACAAGCTATCCACGTCGTCGTCGGACTAGAGCAGCAGCTTGACGTCGGGCCGACCCTGCGGGTCGAGGGCTATTACAAACACTTTTCCAACCTACTGCTAGGGCGGCTGGAAACCGACGCGGAGCGTCTGGCTCGCGTGGCACGTTACGACTTTCCGACGAGCCTCTCATCAAATGTGCCCACGGCACCGCTCATCCTGAGCGCTCCGACCAACGATGCCGGTGGTCGTGCCCATGGTCTCGACCTCTATCTCCAGCACATGAACCCCTCTTCACGGTTAAGCGGATGGATTTCTTACGGGTGGGGCAAGGCTACGCGAGAGAGCTACGGACGGCGTTACGCCTTCGAGTACGATCGACGCCACGCGTTGAATGTCGTCGGACAACTGCGACTAACCAACCGTTGGAATTTCGCGACCACGACCCGCATTGCCAGTGGTTTCCCCCACACACCGCCCATCGGTCTGCGCGTCGCTTCGACCGAGCATGACTCGGGGCGTTTGGTCCCAGCTACCGACTCAAGCGGTAACCTGGTGTACACGGTCGACTACGGCGGAGTCGACAACCTCAACAGCGGCCGACTTCCACACTACGCACGTGCCGACGTTCGAGCCACCTACCAGCGCGAACGCTGGTCGATATATTTCGAGGTCATAAACGCACTTGGACGAAACAACCCAATCACACTCGAGCCGCGGCTAACGCACGACCCGGCCTCGGACCTCCCCCGGCTGTCGGAAGTGCCTGCCGAAGGCTTTCCTCGCATTCCCACCTTCGGCCTCAGAATCGCTTTCTGATACACGAGCCTCGAGACAGGCCTGTTATCTCGGCGCCGCACTCTGCCCTCCTCGCCCTACTTTCCATTCCATATCGCCGTCGGTCACGGGCAACATTTGACTCGCGGCCCGATTCGCAGTCAGATCGCTAACTATCTCGACCAACCGCCACCTACGGGGCGGTATCACAGAAACCGCGTACACCACCGAGAAGGGGATAAAGATGGATCAAAGACTACAGTGGATCCGGTTCAGCCGGCTGAATCTATTCGCCGTTGCGCTAGGCACGGTCTTTTGGATTGGCCAAATACACAGCCCCCACCCGTCTATCGCCCAAGACAACCCGTTTACCGGTACGTCTTTCCGCCTCGATTCTGATGGCGTTCGAGTCAGTTCGCGCGGCTTCGAGGCCAGCGCACGGACGCACTGGCATACTCATAGCGCACAACTCCTCTTCGTCAAACAAGGCCAACTCCGCTACCAGATCGAGGGGCAACCAATCGGGGAAATTGGTTTACACGAGACGACATACCTCCCACGCGGCGTCCGACACTGGCATGGTGCGACTCCAGAACAAGCCCTGACACACGTATCAATCACCTTCCCCAATAGCGCCGGCGACCCCTTGCCGATTGAATGGATGGAACCGGTTACCGACGCGCAATATGCCGGTATGGCATCGCAATGAACGAGATTTGAGAATGACAATGCAACGAAACAACACCACCAGACAGGTTTCCTGTGTTCTTCTGCTCTGGGCACTGGGCGCTGTATCCCCAACCCACGCTCAGGAGCCAATTGTCGTCGACGGCATGAGCACGCCGGAATCAGCCCTGCATGACCCAGAAACAGACGTCTACTTGGTGTCGAATATCAATGGCGCCCC
>CAZPZZ010000166.1:0-8416 GCA_964591245.1 uncultured Vicinamibacteraceae bacterium
TCCCAATACCCACGCGAATCCCCGGACCAGAGACCAATGGCCGTGTCCAGTGGGGGCCTCACTCCGATTTTCACGATCCGCGCATCGTGGATCATCTCGGTCAGGATCACCACGTGGTCATCGCTCTGCACGATCTGCACATTGTTGTTATAGAGACTCGGGACAAAAGGTGGTCCCGAATTGAACCCGACGATACAGCGTTCTGAGAGCCCACGATCCTCGGGTCCATCCTTGCTAATCCCCCCCACGACGAATCGCACCGGTCGCTCCCCTGCCACGTCGTCTCCCAGACCACCGGCGATGGTGTCGACGCCTGCCACACGGGCCGGGAGCCGCCCGTCAGCGGGAGAGACAATATGAGAGGTCCGGATATGGTCTGTGATACCAGCGCTCTCCACCCAGAAATCGTTATATCCCCCCGGTCCTCCCGACCGCTGGGGCACCGCCTGATCAGACGCGGCGTCTGCCGCCGCCAACCGAACGCGTAGCTCCGCCACCTCTTCATCCGTCATGAACTGCCGATCACCGAAACGGTCGGGTCTCTGCATCGGAACGTTGGATGAAAAATTCCAGACTCCCTGCAGGTCGGGACGACCCGATGCGGTACGGAGTCGCTCGTCACGCTCGGACACCTGGCCACCAAGGGCGACCGGCACGCCGCCCGCCACGAGCAGCGTCACCGTACATAGCTGTTTCAACATTCCGCTCACAAGCTTTCTCCCTATCCGATTCTGCATGGGCGCTCTGTTCTACAACTGACCTTGAACTCCGCTGACCGGGCATCGTCTCATCGCGATTCCTTCCGTACCCACGATGGCCGGACGGGTGATCTTCAGTCCTCATTCCCCAGGAACTCGAGGTACGCCGTCATGGCACAATCTGCCTGATGATTCCATCGTGTTTGTTCATCAAGAACAGCCGACCGTTGGATGCCTGCCCGAAGCGCAGGTCGGCTCGCGCAGCAGGCTGCCGTCCTTGCCGGACGGTAGTTTCCGCGACGACGTCGAGAAATCGCTTCACCCGCTCTCCATCTCGCAGGAGCACACGACGAATCGCATTCTGGCCCCCCGCCGGCAGGTTATCCGCAGACAGATAGAAGATCTCACCTTGTGGAAAGTCAGCAAACAGTACCAGGTCCCTCAGTTGGGGAATCGTTTCGCCGCGGTATACCAACACACCTCCCGCGGCCGATCGAGATTGCAACAGTGGGTCCAATTGTCCGTACTCGGCGATGGGAAACGTAATCCCTGCGTCGCTCCGGGGATCGCTCAATGCCACCGCTTGGCGACTGATGAACCGATAGCTACCCTCCCAGGTATTCCATCCAAGGTCGGCGCCAGCTGTCACCAGACTGACTTCTTCGATGATATTTTGTCCAATGTCCGTCACGAACATGTTGCCGTTTGTCGGATCCCAGGCCAGTCCCTGTGGATTACGGAGACCCGAGGCGAAGATCTCACCGAGCGTGGCGTCATCACCATCCGAGACGTATGGATTCTGTCGCGGAACGCCGTACTGCTCGTTGCGGCTGTTACCGCCCAGCGGATCAATCCGGAGAATCTTGCCAAACACCACACCAAGATTCTGCGCCAGCGCTAGCGGATCCCCTCCGCTCCCGCCGTCAGCAACGCCAACATACAGCAGCCCAAAATCGTCGTCACCAGCAACGGCCAGAGGGTTGAACGTCAGATATCCGCCATTGTGGTTTCCGAATGGCTGTTCAACCCTAAGAATCTCCCGGGGTGGCCCCCCGTCGTAGGGGACAGCCGCCACGTCGCGGGCCGAGAACTCCACTAAGATGGTATCGTGGGTATCTCGTCCTCCACCTGAGACAAAGTCTGGCGTCGGACCGCGGTCAGACGTATCCATCCAGGCATACACCTTTCCGTACCCAGCTGTCTCCGAAATCGAGAACTGCGGGTGCAGCGCAAAACTCTGCACCCCGCGTTCCCGCCCAGAGAACTCGACCGGTACATCCCAGCGCGGATCGTTGATATCGAGATAGAGCCTGACCTCTCCCGCGTCGCTGATCGTGTAAATGGGGCCCTGCATGTCGTTGACAAATATCCGCCCCGCCACGGCTTCGTCAACGAGTCGCATCGGACGGGCACGTGCCCCGCCAACATCCGGAAGCGCCGCATATTCCGAGTAACCAACGACGATAACGCCCTCGGTCGCCTCGATGGGACGTGGATACGGATCGCCAGGCGTCTGCGAATGAGCCGGCGCCGCCAAGACCACCGCCCCCAGCGTCAGGCATATCCTTAGCATGACCACCTCACATTTCATTCGCGTGCTCGGGTCACGCGGGCACAAGCACACCGATCACCCATGAAACGGCAAGACTCAACGCACACCTCACTGTTGCATCTTCATAGTCGGTCTCGGAGAGCCGTCACCGCCGCCCTACGCACGATCAATCGAGTGCATAGACGGTACCTGAAGCCCTGTGCCGAACAAAATCAAGGTTGTCGACCGCGAACGTCCGCTGGCCATCTGCCAGCAGCGTGATGTGTTTCAGGATACGCTGATTCGTTCCACTACTTCGCCACACGCCGCCGCCACTAAACGTTGCCGTCCCACCATCCGGCGAGAAGGCTTGCCCTCGTATCGTATGCGCCCCCGTCTCCCCCTCCGCGTCTATAGCCGGCCCGAGCGTGACCGTATACAGCACATTCCCGAAGGGGCCGGCTTCAACCTCCGCATTGACCATCACCCCGGCCTCTGTCACCGTCACCGCGGTAATGGTGCCAGCAAAATCCGTCAATTTCTCACCTAGAACACCCATGGGAACATCCTCCTCAGTCTGGTCAAAAGATACCACTGGACGGCGTTGCAGCCGAACTCTCGCCCTCCCTGCCTAGGGGACGACCCACACCCTTATTTCGATAGGACGACACGGCGACAGACAACCAGATGCGTGTGCTCCCACGAACCTCCGCACAACCGGTCACGCAGTTCGGTAAGATAATCCCCCGGTGACGGCGTTGTCAGTGTCTCGGCGTTACCTGCCCGTCTCCGCACCGCGAACAGAGATTCGTCCTTAGACTCGCGCATTACTCGGCTCTCGCGATAATGACCACGAGTAACCCGACGGTCGGCGCTCTTGTCTCCGCAACCGTCTACGTGCTGCTAAGCGCGGTGCTGACAGCCGCCCAGCCTGCGCCAGCGGGACCCACCGGCATGACACCCGAGACGAAGCAAGTCGGCGTGCAGATCGGCCTCGGTGGACTGCTCGGTGTTCCCGTGGGTGAATTCGCCGACGACGTGGCTGCCGCGAACGGCGTGTCGGCCGACGTGAGTTACCGGTTCGATGGAACGTCAGTGCAGCTCGGGGCCATCGTAGCCTCCCTCTCATACGACGGTGTCACACGCCGGATGCCACTGCAAAGCGGCCCGCGCGCACCATCACACACTCCCTTCGACGTCACCACCAGCAACAAATTCCTGATGGCTCACGGGCGGATCCGTCTCCAGCCCACGACAGGCACGGCGCGGACGTACGTAGAGGGCCTTCTCGGGCTCACTCGGTTCTACACTCAAACGAGTTTTATTTCGGTCAACGACAACATCTCGTTTCGGGTCTCGGATTTCGTCCGCGGCGGTGGCCGTGGCGCGCTCGACGATGGAGGATCCGCCTTCTTTTCCGGGATGACGATGGGCCGTGCCACCAACTCCAGTAGCGTAACGATAAGCGGGGGCGGCGGGGGTGGAATCCTACTACGCCTTGCGGCCTGGTCTCGAGCTCGCCTGCATCTTGACCTCGGTGCACAGTACGTCTACGCCGGCGAATCGGACTACCTCGTAGCGGATGAACACGGGCAGGAGATCGGATCTGCCGTGCTCTCGACCCGCCGGTCCCCGGTCAATATCTTTCTTCTGCGCTTTGGTTCCGTGTTGTCGTTCTAGGCGTGTCTGCCACGCCGCGCTCCTACGCGGTCAATTCCGCGGTCCGAAAGCATGGCGAGGCCCCCACAGAACAACTCATTTACGAGTCCCCACACCGCTGACCTGGGACCGCTCTCCTCCCCCTCCCGAACGCAGGGGGGGGAGAAGAGGGAAAGGTAGGATTATGGAAGCGCAGATCTCTTGACCCGCGAAAAAGAAGAGCGTTTCGGCCGGATAAGGTCTCCGTCTGTCTCGCACAGCGCGACTGACCTTGAGTCAGTCATACGGCAGGCTGACAGTACCGGCCAGGTGGGCCGCCGTTTGCCTCGAACCGATCCGAGCCCCATGTAGCGCCATGGCGATCACAGTACCGACCAGTCCAGCCCAACCCCGCAGTGCTCATCGCCGTTCTATCGTTCGTCTGCGTCATCAGGGTCACAATCTTCAGGACTGGTACTGTCCGTGGCTCAGCCGCATTCGATGATGCGAGTGTAGACAGCTACGCCCTACCCCACCATGACGCAGCGCACAGAGGCACAGTGCGCTTGTGCACACTCTCCAAGACGTTGACCGGATCGCGGCCTCGCGACCATCAGCCGGCACGCAACATCGGTACCCTCAACGCACCGTGTGCAGTTGCACCACGACCGGGGAAGCCGCGTAACGACGGTCGTCTCTTGCGGCGTCATGGCCCAGTGTAGGTAAAGCGAAGAATCGCACCAGGATGCGCCAACTCGTCCGTCATGGTTCCAGACAGACCAGTCGTACGCCCTCCGGTATCCGTCGCGATGTAGATGGTCCGTCCGTCTGGATGAATCGCCAAATCACGGTACCGGTTCACCGTCCTGAAGAGTTCGACCGGATCACCCATGGCCGACCGACCATCGCGTGCGAGCGGCTGACGATACATCCTGCCCTTGATCATGCCCGGCACGAGCAAGGAATCACCCCACTCGACGATGCCCCCCTCGCGGGCGATGTAGATGTCCAGGCTCGACGGGGCAATTGTGACGCCTCCCTGTGTCTCGAAATCGTAGTCGTTCGACACCGTGAACAAGGTCTGGAGAGGCGGCCGAAAGTCTGGATGATTCCAGCCCCCCTCACTCTGCTGCGGCACTGAATCGGGAATGGCATTCGTGTCAAAGGCCAAGGCGCTACACGCGGTCGGACGCGACGCCGACCAATTGCCGTAGACATACGCCTGATCGTCCACATAGCCGGCTACGTGAGGCCATCCATAGTTTCGACCACTCTCGACAAGGTTCAACTCATCGTCGGTGCTAGGGCCATGTTCCGAGGCATACAGCAGCCCTTCCGATCCGAACGCCAACCCCTGAGGGTTCCGATGGCCATAGGAAAGAATATGACTCTGGACGCCGCCGAGTCTGGGGTTATCCGACGGAATCGACCCATCGAGATTCAATCTCAGAATCTTGCCTTCGTATTGGGTCCAGTCTTCCGCCCGTACCTCCGCCGCTGTCGGCAGCTCTTGCGCCAGGTTGGGATTGCAGAAATTCTGAAGCCAGTTCCCGCCCTGATCGCCGATCGTCAGATACAGCTTCTCATCTGGCCCGATGACCAGCCGCCCCCCAAGATGGTCATCGTGCGCAGGAAGCCCCACGACAATATCGACCGGATCGTCCAACACACCGGTCTCCGCCGTGTATGAAAACCGTCGGAGCTTGAGCCGGGCATCAGGACCGTCCTGATAGGTGAACGCAACATAGACTAACGCCGTCCCGTCCAGCAAGCCGGGATGTAATGCAAGACCGAGCAACCCATCCTGCGGGATGCTCTGAAACACCTCCGAAATGGTGACCGCGACCTGTTGTGTCCCATCGTCCGGATCAATGCGGACCACCCGCCCGGCCGTGCGTTCCGTCACCCAAAGATGCCCATCGGGGCCCCAGGTAACTTCCCACGGGTACTCCAGACCGGTCGTTACCACGTCCATCGAAAACCGCTCCTGCGCCGAGACCGGTGACTGCTCATTGACGAATAGGGGGACCACTACAAGCAGCAACGCTGCATACAGATATCGTGTCATGCTTGCCTTCCATGGCGCTTCCCGCGATCGACACACGACCTCGATCTTCCGGAAACGGAAAAAAGGACCGTCACCCGCGAGATCGTAGCAGGTCAGGCGTCGCGACTCGACCTGGAATCCTGCTTTTAGTTTCGATGCTGCGACCGGGTCCAGCTTCACATAAAATCGTGAGCATCATGAGATTTCCGTTCAACGGTCTCGTCTCACTCGGTTTGGTGGCACTCCTCTCCCTTGCGTCCTACGGCGAGGCCCAGATCACTCGTCTGGACCTGGAGACGGTCGAATCCCCCGCTTTCGGTGGCCAGCGCTTCGGTGACATCGGTCAGTACGAGTGGCTCCGTGGAATCGCCTATGGACAGGTTGATCCCACAGATTCCAGGCATGCAGGCATTGTCAATCTCGATCGGGCCCCGCGTACCCCATCAGGACACGTGGCCTATCGCGCCACGGTCGAAATCTATCGTCCCATCGAGATGGATCGCTGGAACCGGGGGATCTACCACACCGTGGCAAATCGAGGACGGGCCGGCGCGGCGGAACCCGCCATTCTCGAGCGCGGGTTCGCGCTCGTACGGGTCGGGTGGCAAGGAGACCTGGAGGCCACAGACGACAACATCATCGCCTATCTCCCTGTGGCGCACGAAGTTGACGGGCAACCGATCATCGGCCCTGCGTTAGAGGAATTCATCTTCGACGACGACGCGCACATCGTGCGCGGCGTACTGACGTATCCGGCGGCGTCGCAAGATTCCGGAAACGGGCTGCTCTCGGTGCGAGCGACCCAAGACGCGAAACGTGAAGCGCCTGTCGAGATGCACTGGCGCTATCTAAACGATACGGAAATCGAAATTACACGCCCGGACGACTTCGATGCTGGCGCTATCTACGAGTTCATTTATCAAGCGACCGACCCCATCGTGCTCGGCCTGGGATTTGCTGCGATGCGAGACACGGTGTCATTTCTTCGTCACGACACGACCGACGCGGCGGGAAATCCGAACCCCCTGGCCACCGTCGGTGCACCGCAGACCGCCATTTCCATCGGCATCTCGCAGAGCGGGCGCATGCTCCGCGACTTTCTCTACCAGGGGTTCAACGAAGACCTCTCCGGACGGCCCGTCTTCGACGGCATGCACCCGAATATTGCCGGGTCACGTAAGACCTTCACGAATTATCAATTCGGCCAACCCGGGCGCTGGCAGAAACAGCACGAGGACCACGTCTACCCGGGCGATCAATTCCCGTTTACCTACCAGACGCTCACAGACCCGATCAGCGGGCGCACGGATGGTTTGCTCCAGCGGTGCACCGCATCGAACACCTGCCCGAAGATCATCCACAGCGACGGTGAAGCAGAACTGTGGCAGGCCCGGGCATCCCTCATCGTGACCGATCCACGAGGAGGCCACATTGAACTGCCCGAGAACGTGCGTGCGTATTTGATCGCCGGCACCCAGCACGGAGGAGGCGCCGGCGTCCACGCCAGCTCATCCCGCAGAGGCATTTGCCAGAACCTACCCAATCCCATGCCACTCGCCCAGGTGCGGCTGGCGTTAAGCCTGGCGCTCTACGACTGGGTGACGGCGGACCTTGCCCCACCACACAGTCGGTTTCCAACCGTGGCCGACGGCGAACTGGTTCCCACACGCGCCAACGGGTTCCCGGATATTCCCGGCGTGCCCTACACCGCGTCATACAACCCTCTGCGCGCCTCAGACCACCGCTCGCTGCCTCCGATGCGCGGCGCTGCCTACACCGTACTCGTGGGTCGTACCGACGCGGATGGAAACATGCTCGATGGCATCCGGCACCCCAACCTTGTCGCACCGGTTGGTACGTACACAGGATGGAATCTGAGACGAGAGGGATTCGCCAGGGGGGATCAGTGTGGTGGCACCGGCTCCTATATTCCGTTCGCCAAGACCGCCGCGGCGCGCCGATCCTCCGGAGACCCGAGGCTCTCACTTGAAGAACGGTATCCGGAGCCGGACGTCTACGTAGACGCGATTCGCACCGCGGCCGAAGCCGCGGTGCGCGAGCGTCTACTTCTTCCACGACACGCAGCCGAGATTGTCGACCGCGCCCGACAGTTCATGACGCTCCCCGCTCGGTAGCGAGGAATGTCAGGCCCTATTTCAAGGCCGAATAATCCGAGGCACTCATCATGAAGGCCTCGATATCGAGCGGCACCGCATACTTGGCTCGCAGCTCGGTCCATTCCGGATCGGCACCGAATGCGGCGAATACCTCGTCGCGGTGTGCGCGATCCCGGTAGGCCAGCATCCAGACGAGCGTGTTCGGATTGTCGAGACGCTGCCAGACCGCGATGATCTCCGCTCCATGTTTTTCGAAGAGTGCGACCTCTTTCTCTCGAAACCGTTGATGTAAATCGTCAATCCCACCCTTACCATTCACCGCCGCTTCGGCCGTGTACATCCGCAATTCAAAGCACCGGGAGTCCGAGGCCACGTTCCCGGAATA
>CAZPZZ010000167.1:0-8406 GCA_964591245.1 uncultured Vicinamibacteraceae bacterium
TTGTTGCGCAATTCTGCAATTTGTTTCTACTGGGAGTGACACGCACCATGATGGTGCAAAACGCTAGAAGTACGTCAAATTGGCGGAGAAATGCTCTAAGTGGCGGACTTTTCCACAGGGTTTTCCACAATTTGTGTGAAGGACTGGTGCTGTCAGGTCCGTCGGAAGGGGGGGAATCCGACGCCCCCTGCATTGGAGTTGGCGGTCATACGGATTCAGGAAAGCGTGATGAGTGGAAGCTTACGGGCCGACGGATGTCCGGTGTCACTCCGAGTCGGCGGTGTAGGACCGACAGGTGTTGGCGATGCCGTTAGGACAGGATTGAACTACCCGCCGGCCCACGCTAGGCTAGGTCTTCAAGAAGACGGGAGTTGCAACTTAGCTTTGGGGGAGCAGGATGCCGAGACTACAGCCGATCGCAACAGGAGTCGCCGTCGTCATTCTTCTGTCGGCGGCACTCGCTGACGGACAAGTTGCCGAAGCCGGGAGGGGCTACCCGGAGGAAGACTGGACGCTCGTGAGCGGGAACTGGTCCGGTTCCCGCTACACCACGCTCGCCGAAATCAGTACGGACACGGTTCGGCGGCTCGGCGCTGCCTGGGTGACACGACTCGAGGGCGGGGCAGCGTCTCGGTCGACACCGGTAGTAAAGGATGGGGTGCTCTACCTGACGGGTGGGGCGAATGTGTTCGCAATCGATGCCAGCACCGGGGCACCTCGCTGGCGGTGGCAACCGGAGGACTCCGAGGATGGCGCACGTATGGTGCCGTCGTGGCAGGGCGTGGGGCTAGGAGGCGGCCTGGTGTTCGTCGGATTGCGAAGTGCGCAGGTGGCAGCGTTGCGGCAGGACACCGGGGAGCTCGTGTGGGTGCAATCTGTGGGCAGCGTACCGTACGGGGCAGGTGAGCGGGTGACGACGGCCCCGATGTACGCGCACGGGACCGTCTTCGTGGGCCTCGCCAACGGAGACACTGGTGGGCAGGGGCGCATCATTGCACTTGATGCGGTGACCGGCGAACAGCGCTGGGTATTCTTCATCGTGCCGCGTCCCGGAGAATTTGGCCACGAGACGTGGCCGCAGGATTCGGATAGCTGGGAGCTTGGCGGGGGAGGCGTGTGGCTGGTGGGGACGGTCGATCCGGATTTAGGTTTGGTCTATTTCTCGACCGGAAATCCGGTCCCAATGTTCGGCGGTGAGATTCGTGCGGGTGATAACCTCTTTACGGCATCGGTACTGGCCCTGGATGTCGAGACGGGGGAGCGGCGGTGGCACTATCAAGTCGTGCGACATGACGTCTGGGATGCGGATATTGCCACGCCCTTGCTGCTCTACGATCATGACCTTGGCGCAGGCGAGTCGCGAAAGGCCTTGGCTGCTATGCGGGCCGACGGTTATCTCTTTCTCTTCGATCGGGAAACCGGCGAACCGTTGGCCGAGATTGAGGAGCGGGCGGTACCGCAGGATGCCTATCAACGAACGGCGCCGACCCAGCCATTCCCGGTAGGGGGCGAGAGTATCCTGCCTGGCTGCGCATTCTGGCGGGACCGGGTTCCCCCACCGTTCGAGCTGAACTGCAGTGGGTTCACTCCCCCGGCGCTGAACCAACACACGGTTGTGGCCCCGGGTGTTCCAATCCCCAGGGTGCGAGTCACGCCGATGTCGTTCAGCCCACAGACGGGATATATCTATGCGCAGGGACGCGCCTCTGTCGGGCGCGCGAGGCGTTTCGAAGATCCCTGGCATTGGCAGGGCGGCGCCAATGAACTCACCTTACCCGACCCGGTGGGGATCATTGCGGCCGTGGACGCGCAGACCAGCAAGGTCGTCTGGAAGCACGAGGTCCCCTCGGCGCTACTTGGGACAAGCGGACCGCTGACCACTGCGGGTGGGTTGATGTTCAGGGGGTCGGCGGGGGGGCAGGTCGAAGCCTACGATGCGACGCCCGGGAGTCGGGTCAGGACGTTCCGGACCAGCGAGGTGGGTACACGGCTACGCCCTGGACCGGCGGCTGCGTATCAACTTGATGGGAAACAATTCATTGCGATTCCCATGGGCGGGGAACTCTGGGGGTTCACGCTGGACGGAGAGATACCGGCGCGTGGTGAAGCGATTCTGGACCCCTGGATCAATTATGACCCGCCGAGACCAGCCTCTCGTGCCACAAGCGAGAATGAGACAACATCGGTGATTGAGAGCCCGACACCAAATCTCGCATCAGGTGAGACATCCTACGGAACCGACGAGCATCGGTTCAACCCGGTTCGCGCGCTCGTGGCGGTTGGCGCGGAGGTGCGCTTCGTCAACAACGGGGAACTCGCGCACACCATCGCTGCCCGAGACGGGAGTTGGAGTACAGCGACGCTCGAGCCGTCGGGCGCGGCGTTTGTGAGTTTCGACGTGCCTGGCACATTTTTATACCACTGCACCGAGCACCCCTGGGCCATCGGTCAGATCACTGTCGAACCCTGAGGTGGTGGGTCCCCTGGCGAGTTCTCTGAGAATATCAAATCGTTGCCTATGAAGACTGCGACGACGGTTCGCGTGGCCGTGGTGCAAGCGTGTGGCGTGCCTTTCGATCGAGAGGAGGCCGTTGAGCGGGTATGCACGTTTACGGAGGAAGCGGCCGCGGACGGCGCGAGGCTGGTGCTTCTGCCGGAAGCCTACGTTGGGGGCTACCCCTGGGGATTGACGTTCGGCACCACGGTTGGGGCGCGATCGGAGGAAGGACGTGCGCTGTGGGGACGCTACTGGGCAAATGCGGTGGACGTCCCTGGCCCCGAGATCGATCGAATGGGAAAGGCTGCTCAGGCGGCGGGTGTGCATTTGTGCGTGGGAGTGGTGGAGCGCGACCGCAACTACGGCGGCGGCACGCTCTTCTGCACGCTGCTCTATCTGGGCCCAGACGGGACGTTGCTCGGCAAGCACCGCAAACTGAAGCCGACGGCCGCTGAACGGTTTATTTGGGGCGAGGGCGACGGGAGCACGTTGGCGACGGTGCAGACAGACTATGGCACGGTGGGGGGCCTGATCTGCTGGGAGAACTACATGCCGCTGGCCCGTATGGCCATGTACGCCAAGGGGGTGCATATCTATCTTGCACCGACGGCGGACGGGCGTGAACGATGGCAATCGACCTTGCAGCATATTGCGCTCGAGGGGCGTTGCTTCGTACTCGGGTGCAACCAGTTCATGCGTCGCGACATGTACCCTCCCGAACTCGAATGTGGCACACAGGACGGAGGGGCGCCGGAGGTTTTGTGCCGTGGTGGTTCTGCGATTTATGGACCGCTCGGAGAGTTGATTGCGGGACCCCTGTGGGATCAAGACGGTATGCTGCTGGCGGATCTGGATTTGACGGCTATTTCACGCAGCCGATTCGATTTCGACGTGGCGGGGCATTATGCGCGTTCTGATGTGTTCACGCTTGAGGTTGACGAGTCTCCCCAGGCCCCCGTACGCGCAGGGCCCGGGAAGTCTGTCGGCGGCTGAGCGTGAGCCGTGCTACACAGGACTCGGGGACAGCTAGTGCAGCTGACGCGTCCGGGTGTCAAGGCGAGCAGGTCTAGCCGAGCCCGCCGAGAAACTCCAGGAGCAGTTCGCTCGTCGCGGCGGCTTGTTCCTGTTGGACCCAATGTCCGGCGCCGTCGACGAGGTGCACCGCCCGCATGTCGGTACAGGCAACTTCCTGCATACGCTCGAATGAGCCGGGGCTCTGATACGTACCCCAATCGCTGGCGCCGCTGATGAACATGGACGGCTGATCGATGGTCTTGCCTGCGTACAATTCGACTTCTTCGGTGCCAATTCCGCTGCGGCCCATCCGATAGCCGTTGAGGCCACCTTGAAAGCTGGTTCGTGCATACTCGATGGTGTATACCTCGAGAGCCGCATTGGGCAACCAGGTATTGGCTGCAATATGCGCCGCGGACGGCATGACCGCTTCCACCGTTTCTGCCATGCCCTGGCTCGCCTGCATGATGTAGTAATTTGGCATCTTGGCCCATTCCGTGGCAGTACGGGCCGCTAGCCGGTAGGGCCGGTTACCGTCCCAATCCGCACTCTTGAAGTGGTAATAGCCACGAATAAAGTCATGCAGGCCCTGAGACGCGTGCCACATATTGTCGTTGGCCTCGCGGGTGGTGTAGTAGCGCTGATAGTGTTTCCGGGGACGCGGCAATGCGGCCAGGTTGTCGTAGATGCTTTGGCGGTTTGTACTCTGAGGTTGTGGAGCCGTGTCTACGGTGTTGAACGGTAACGTCGGGGTCCCGCTGAACGGGGCGCTCATCATCACCACGGCAGGAAAGACATCTGGACGGGTGATCCCGCACCAGGCAGCGAGTGGTGATCCCGCGTCGTGGCCGATGACAGCGGCTACAGACCGGTAGCCGAACGCTGAGACGAGGCCGAGCGCATCACGGACCTTGTTGAGCCGACGAAACGGAGCAAGGTCCGTATCGTAATCCGAACTCCAGCCGGTGGTGCGCCCGTAGCCACGTACGTCCGGGGCGATCACGTGATAGCCGGCCTCTGCGAGCGGCACCATCACGTTTCTCCAGCTGTAGGCGAGCTCTGGAAAACCGTGGAGCAACAACAAGGCCGGACGATTGGGGCTTTCGTAGCCGGCTTCAAGTACGTGGACTCGCAACCCGTTGATGTCGTCGGCGAAGCGTGACCGTACCCCCTCTGGGAGCCAGGCCGCAGGGTACGGCGCCAGCTCCACGTCTGAACCGGTGGGCTGAGCATGCACGGTGCGTGAAGAGAGCGCGGTGGCTCCAAGGGAAGCCAGCCCGATAGACGGGAGTGTCATGAGAATGTCGCGTCGTGAATACTCGTTCATAGCTGTCGTCCTGTTCATCCTGGGGGTGATACGCCCATCTTCACCCAGTGGGTGTCCGTACGCTCATCGAGGATCGTGGCCGTTACGGTCTCACGCGAACTCACACGTCGACAATCGACGAGACGAACGACGGAGATGCCGGCTGCCTTCTGAACAAGTGTACTGGGTGATCCCTGCTTTCGAACACGCAACAGGTCGTCTTTCTCTGTTCTGAGGCGCCGCTCGAACGGACACGGATCTAAAATGGGGCGAAGACGAGCAACCCTCAGGCGGGTACCCGCGTGTTTTCGCTAACGTAGACCCCGGCTTGCGGTCGCCTTAGGCGCGGGCCGAGGTCCCACTCGAAACGGAACAGAGAGTACGTCATGGCTCACGGATCATCAGACAAGGCTGTCATCATCGATCGGAACCCCGGGCGTAGTGCCCAGACCTACGGCATCGCCAGGGTGCTGGAGACGGATGTCGGGCTCATCCACGAGCGCGCGGTCGGGGTGATCGGCAACAAGGGCGATAGTCAGTGTTATCTCGGGGTGCAGAGTAAGGTCGAGGCGATCCACAACTGCCTCCGCCGTCGGCTCGGTCGAGAACCGGGTCAGTTGGCGATGCGATTGGTGCAACCGGAATACACCGTCGGGACGTCCGATGGCATGCGGAACGGTACGCGGGAGATGCGTTATTCGCTGATCGGACGAGAGGTCACTCACGACGGCGTGTGTGAGCATCTGAGTGCAAGTGGGCTCGAGGGCACGATCGCCGTTGTCGCCTGTGATAAGCCTCCGGTTGGTACCTTGGCCGCCGTTCTCGAGCACAACCGTCCCGCCATCCTGATGTCCGATGGTCCCATTCGTCCAGGGCGTGATTCGGTGACACAGGAACCGATCGATATCATTTCCGGCTTTCAGGTTGCGGGTCACTCGGATGAAGAATTTAAAGATCGTATCGCATGCGAGGCCTGTCCCGGCTATGGCAGCTGTGGCGGGATGTTCACCTACAACACCATGCAGACGTTTATCGGCGTGGTGGGCATGCAGCCACTCGATATGGTGGCGGCTCCCTCCGACGACTCCAGGCGATTGGAGGAGTTCCCCGATCGGCTGGTGGACTGCCTCGCGGGTCTCATTGCGAGTGGGACAACCCCGCGGGACATCGTGGGGCGCGACTCGATCCGGAACGCCGTTATCGTGGCGATGGCCATTGGCGGTTCAACGAACGTACTGCTCCATGCGCCGGAGATAGCCCGAGCCGCGGGCTTCGGTAGTTTTGCCGGGGACATCATGTCGCCGGAGGAATTCAATTACCTGTCAGAGTTTGTTGTTCCTGTGCTGACGGATGCGAGACCGTACGGTACGTATTCAATGGTGGATATTGACGAAACGGGTGGTGTGCAAGTCCTTGTCAAGGAGTTGCTCGACGCGGGATTGTTGAATGGAGACGTGCCGACGTGCACGGGAGAAACGCTGGCCGAGCAGGTGA
The DNA here is from genome assembly GCA_964591245.1 of uncultured Vicinamibacteraceae bacterium. GTDB lineage: Bacteria > Acidobacteriota > Vicinamibacteria > Vicinamibacterales > UBA8438 > CAZPZZ01. The sequence continues at coordinate 6,312 of CAZPZZ010000167.1, forward strand.
TGCGGCTTGCGCCTCCGGTACCAGATGGAACGGTGATGTACACGGTTGCCTCTCCGTATAAACCCACCGGTGGACTGCGGATGCTCGGCGGAAATTTGTCACCGGAGCATAGTGCGGTGCTGAAATTGGCAGGCGTCGAGGGCGGGCTCGAGAACAATGTTTTCACAGGAAAGGCGCGCATTTTCGACGCTGAGCAGGACCTCCTGGACACGCTGGAGAGTGACCCGGGTAGCTTTGGCGACCGCGACATGGTGATCGTGCGCTACGAGGGGCCGAGTGGGGCACCGGGCATGCCTGAGATGCTGGACTCGACGTCGCGTATTACGACGTTGTGTCGGGAGCAGGGCATTGTCATTGCGTTGATGACGGACGCGCGGTTTTCGGGCGGGTCCGTCGGTCTGGTGATCGGGCACGTGGGGCCTGAGGCCGCGCTCGGAGGACCGATCGCGTTGGTGGAGAATGGCGATGAGATCGTGGTGGACCTGGTGACCAATGAGTTGAATTGCACGCAACTCGACGATCCCGCCACGGTGGCCGCTCGGCGTCAGTCCTGGCAGGCGGAGGTCGATGCCCACGGGGGGCTCCATCCGGCCTGCGGGGCAGTGAACACGCGTCTACTCAATCGCATGCGTCGGTCGGCGGTGTCTGCTGTCGAGGGTGCTGGCATGCATCCGGACCGGAAGCTGTGGGTGAGCGAGCAACGCGAGCCCGGCCGCTCGGGGTTTGTGCCGTCGAATCGCTGGCGTCCCGAGGCCACGCGAGAGTTCTAGGCGTTCGTGTGGTGTGGGCGTGCCGCGACCGATGCGTGCCTAATGAAGCGGCGAGCGCTGTATGGAGCGTCTCGCGCGTGATGAGCTTGACATGGCGACGGCTCGTGTGGGGTAATTTTTTCTTTCAATTGTGAGTGTCTCAATTCAGTGCGTAACACCCATATCTTCTATCCGAGTTGACGAGTCTACGAACTATGCCTCTAATCAAGAGTTCTCTGTGCCTCTCATTTGCGCTACTTGTCGGGGTGGCATCGGCCGCGGCACAGGGGCGCAGCATCTTGCCGCCCGTCGCGACGCCTACCGACGTGAAGCCGGGAAGTATCACGTGCGATGAGTGTCCCTACGCCTATCCGAGCAAGTACTTGGATATCAACGTGTATAGCCAGGATGTGCGCATCTCCTATATGGACGTGGCGCCAACTGGCACCGCCAATGGGCATACCGTCTTGTTGCTACACGGGAACAACTTTGGTGGCTTCTATTTCGATCCGTTGATCGCGGGCATGACGGCAGCTGGGTTTCGTGTCGTCGTACCGGATCAGATTGGGTATGGGAAATCATCGAAACCGATAGCGCCCTACAACTTCAATTCGCAGGCACGTAATACCTGGCTGATTCTGGAGGCGGAAGCGATCGAGAAGGTTATGGTCGTGGGACACTCGATGGGCGGTATGTTGGCCACACGTTTCACCACGCAATACCCGGATTCCGTCGAGCGCCTGGTCGTCTACAACCCGATCGGTCTCAGCGACGGCCGGTTCAATCGTCCAATGACACCAGTCGATGAGATTTACGAGCGCGTGTTGAAGACGGACTATCAGAGTACACGGACCAGCCTCAGTCGCTACGTGGGACATGATCCGGACGCCTGGAATGACAAGTTTGAGACATACACGCGCATTCGATATTCGTGGACGTTGAGTTCGGACTGGCCGCGATTGGCCATGGTGCAGTCCATTATCAGTCAGATGCTGTATGGGGACCCGGTCGTGTACGACTGGGCACATATTCACGTGCCGACCCTGGCGTTTGGAGGCGCAGAGGACCTGCTGTTGGGTCCTGCGGCGACCTTTCAGGAACGGATGCAAGCGCTTGCCGATACCGTGCCGAATGGCAATGGTCGAGTGCTGCTGTTGCCTGGGCTCGGGCACGTGCCGCACCTGGAAGAGCCGGATACCGTGGTGACGCCGCTGGTGGCGTACCTGGAAGAAGGCGTCGGCGCGTCTCAGTAGGAACGGGCACCTGGGCGGTCTCCGACGGAGACCACCCAGGGAGAATGTCCTAGAAGAATCGGACCGAGTAGCCGAGCCGGAAACCCCGGCCGA
>CAZPZZ010000168.1:0-3088 GCA_964591245.1 uncultured Vicinamibacteraceae bacterium
GCGGGTATCGACGCCGTGCCGGTTGTCGAGGCACATGCCTTCGCGCCCACGACTCACGGCCGCTTGCACCTAATCCGGCAACGCGAACACGAAGAGGGTATTTCCCGAACTAGGCCTGATTTCTGGAGTGAGTGCCCCAAAATGAGAAGCGGTCCCGCCTGTGCCGGTACTGACAGCAACATATTGGCGGCCGTCGACCGCAAACGTGACCGGGAAACCCGTCACCGCTGACCCCAAATTGATCTCCCACAAAACGTCGCCCGTCTCGTGATCGTGAGCGCGAAATCGTCCATTGACGTCACCGCCGAAGACCAGTCCCCCACCAGTGGCCATGAGCGACATCGTCGCGGCACGCTGCTCATGCAGCCATGCCGTCTCACCAGTCTCCGCCGAAATGGCTTGAACGGTACCCAATTGCTCGACACCAGGTGCCAGTTGGTGTCGATACGCAATTCCATATAGAGCGGATCGGCTCTCTGTTTCAGCGGCTTCCGTGGTGTCAGAAAACGTCCTGGTCGCCAACATGCGGGCACACGTCCGCCGTAGCGGCATGTACATCGTGTTGGTCAAAGGACTATAAGCGCCGGCCTCCCAGTCCTTTCCACCATTCCAGGTGGGACAGGCAAAGACCTCCTGGCCAAGGCCGCTAAACACCAACTCTGAATTCTCGGTGACGACACCGGTTGCTCCGTCTATGTGATTGATGACGTTCTGGGTCACAGTCGGGGTCGCCCACAGAAACTCGCCGGTCGCCCGATCGAGCGTATACACGACACCAGTCTTGCCTGGAATACCCGTGACCACCTGCCGAACCTCACCACGACGCAGATTCGGATTGATCCAGCTCACCGCCGCAGGCTCGGGCGCAACCGCCGTGTCGACCAAGATCCGTTCGAACGGATGATCCAGGTCCCAATGGTCGTTAAGGTGCTGGTAATACCAGACAATCTCGCCTGTGTCCGCATCGAGCGCCAGCGTCGAATTGTGGTACAGGTGCGCATTGTCGACGCCGCCAAGCATGAACTTCGGCGCCGGCGACGTGACCGACGTCCCAACGTAAACAAGATTCAGCACCGGGTCATAACTCGGCACCATCCACGCGCCAACGTGCGTCCGTTCGTCATAGGGAACGTCACCCCACGTCTCGTCGCCAGGCTCCCCGGGTGCTGGAATCAGCCGACGTCGCCACAACTCTTCCCCGGTCATGGCATCGTGCGCGGTAACCACACACGCCTCCGGCCCACCCCGTGGAGCACAGCTTCGACCCGTCACAAGCTTGCCGTTGGCAATGATCGGACCGGAACCTTGCGTCGCCGGATTCACCGTATAGTCCAGCACCTGCGTTTCCCACACCATGTCACCGGTCCGCGCCGACAGCGCGAACACATGGTCGTCAACACTCGTATCAAGAATTAGGTCACCGTGAATCGCAATATTACGATTGTTAGTGGACAATCCGGCAAAGACGTAATCATTGACGTCCGCCGGCACCTCACGTCGATGTTCCCAGATGAGATCGCCCGTCGTGGCATTGATCGCCTGAATCACGTCGTTCGGATTGGGCATATACATGACGCCGTCGTAGATCAACGGCGTGCCCGATTGGTAGCCCTCGGTCAGCCCCCGGGACCACACCATGCGGAGGGAACCCACGTTGTCCCGGGTCACCTGATCCAGCGGGCTGTAGCCCCAGCTGTCGAGCGTCCGACGCCACATGAGCCAGTCATCAGGAGACGGCTCCTGCAGCATCGCATCAGTGACAGGAACAAAGTCGGTTGCCGTTTGTGCGCCAATCGGACGCAGTCCGCCTATCAGCAGCGTCACGAGGACCACCCATACGACACGTCGGCGCAACATCATCCACCTCCCTCAGGCCCGTCCACTACCGGCTCCCAGCAACTTAATCCCCCTGATAGACAAACCGTTGCAGACGCTTCCCCTCCAACGTCTCCCCCGTGTAAATGTTTCCCAGCGAGTCGACCGCGATACTGTGCACCGAGAAGAACTGCCCCGGATAGCGCCCTCCCTGACCAAACCGGTCGACAACCTCTAGCGTCTCGCGGCGCAGAATATCGATCGACTGGTTCATCCCGTTCGGATTGTAGATAAATTCCTGCGCGGCATCCTTCGAAAATCCAAGTTCGAATACCGAGCCGAACCCACGGGTCGCCCTGTCCACGAACCCCTCCTTCACGAAGGTGCCGTCTGGTTGAAACACCTGCACACGATTGTTGACACGGTCGGCGACATACACGAATCGGTCTTGCGAAATCGCTACGCCGTGCACCGCCTTGCTGAATTGCTGCGCCGGAGGAAGTGCAGGGTCATAATCTGGGCCGACGGTCGCGCCCGAACCGTTGTAGGGATCGTCGTCATCAGGTCGATTGCCATACGCGCCCCAATGACGCCTGTACTCGCCCGTGTCGGCGTCAAAAACAATCACACGGCGGTTGCCGTACCCGTCGGCAACATAGACCTCATCCTCAACGGGATCGACCGCCATCGTAGTGGGCTGTCTGAGATTAGCGATGTCATTGCTGCCCTCGCTCGCGCCTGGCGTGCCGATCTGCAGCAGGAACTCTCCGTTCTGGGTAAACTTCAGAATGTGGTGATCGTTGCCGCCATTTCCCGCAATCCACACGTTGTCCTTGTAGTCCACGTTGAGCCCATGCTCTGACTGCGGCCAGTCATACCCCTCTCCAGGCCCTCCCCAGCTATCAACCAGATTTCCAGCCTGGTCGAATACCAGGACCGGAGGCGCAGGAACGCAACACGCAGCCATCGGGGGGTCCGTCACGGCCGCTCGCTCGTTGTCAGACAGTGACGACGGGCGATGGAGCATCCAGATTCGATCGCTAGAATCGACCGACACACCGATCACCGATCCCATAAGCCACTTGTTCGGAAGCGGCTTCGGCCAGAGCGGATCCACCTGAAACGCGGGCGCGGCACTCGTCTCTTGAACGCGTGCGACCACTGTCCGGTCGAGCAACTGGATACCACCCAGCACACCGATGAGTACCGTACACACCACGAATCCCGCCGTCAGCTGGTGTCGCTTTGTCATGGTCATTTCTCCTCTACCCGT
>CAZPZZ010000168.1:3188-8173 GCA_964591245.1 uncultured Vicinamibacteraceae bacterium
TGACACGCGTACTCGAAGAGCGGAGTCTCCGCGAGTCGCATCGGCATCGAGGCAGTCCATGGACTTTCCCATGTGTCGGGATCGGTCACCGTAAACGTGTAATCGAGGGTATCCGCATCAACTCGACGGAACCGCTCTACCAGCACCATATTCGAGCTCGATGTCAGTCCACTAGGGCTGGACCCTAACGGAATCCACCGACGCTGCTCATTGAAATTTCCCGTCTCGACCACGAGCGTGTCATCCTCCCAGTAGGCCCGGGAATCACCTGACCACAAGCGAATGTCCTCATTCAGAGCCTGACGTCCGTCGAGGGGAATCACCCGTGCCGTGTGCACCATCTCGGTGTACACGATGACATGGTCTGGCGTCTGAAAGAGCTGCATGTTCTGGTTGTAGGCAAGCGGCGTAATCGGCGGGCCCGCATTGAACCCCACGATGCAGCGATCCGACGTATTGCGGTCGGTATAGGAATCGGCGGGATGCGCCTCGAGATACGCCCGACGCTCTTCCATCCGTTGTCGTCCAATCTCCGACAACCCAGGCAGCCGTCCGTTGGGCGGATCGATAATCAACGACGTACGACGTGTCTCAATGGGCGCCGTGCCGCGATCCATCCAAAAATTGTTGTAACCACCAACGCTCCCGCCCGCTTCAGTCCTCCGGGCTTCCTGATCCCAGAGCCGAATATCCCGGTCAATTGCATCCTGCTCAAGTCCTGCGGCCTCTTCCTCTGTCAGGAACGCCTGTTCTCCCAAGTCTTCAGGACGCTCAATCGGCGTGATGGTGCGGAAATCCCAGATTCCCTGCAGGTCTGGTTGGCCCCAGGGAGTTCGAAGTACATCTGGTGACACGCTTTGAGCCCCAGCCAGGACCGGAACAACAATCCCAACCATCGCCAGCATTCCAGTAGTCCTGCAACCATAAATCATCCGGCACTCCCTTCGCGTTTCCACAGTTATTCGCGTTGGGTCAATGATCGGCCCTCCGCGCACAGCATGCAAGCGTTAGCCGCCCCAAATGTCCGTCGTACGGAACATTCGGCTGCCGAAACACGTCGCTCCCGACCACGAGAAGGCTCGAACCGGAAGCGCAACCGTTCTGCCGAAGAAGAGACCCAGGGTTGGGACAACGTCCCAGATTGGTTAGACTCGCACCACGATGACAAGATGCCTTCTTCCCATCCTCGTAGCCGCTCTCTTCTCGACGTTGCCATCCTTCGCCCAGACCACGGTCGGAGATACCCCCACCACGGCGCGAGCCACCGACGGCAGCTACATCAGTTGGCGCGAACACATCATCGATGATCCCGTATCCGCCGGATTCGAACTCAGTGGGAGCGACGGCCTCGTGATGGCCGACCTCGATGGCGACGGCTACGAGGACATCGTGTCCGTGCACGAATCCGATAACGAATACGACTCCAGTGTGGCCGACCCCAATTACGTGCCGGACGCCGCTGGACACGTGCGCATCGCGTTCGGCTCCGCCGACCCACACCGCTGGACAAACATCACGGTCGCTGAAGCCTCCGATGCTCCAGCCCCGGAAGACGCTGCCATCGCAGACGTCAACCGCGATGGACATCTGGATATCATCGTCGCCGCGGAGCTTGCACATCTCCTCTATCTACAAAATCCAGGCCCTGGCGCCCGAACGCGGCCGTGGCCTCGCCTGATCCTTCCGATGACCAAGGATCGGGGTTCCTACATCCGGGTCTTCTTTGCTGACCTTGATGGCGACGGAATTCCCGAGGTGACGGCGCCAAACAAGGGATCGCAACGGCCCTCACTGGCAGACTTCGCGCGGTCCACGCCGGTCTCAGTCTACAAGGTGGTCGGCGATCCGTTGGCTGGAGAGAGCTGGCAGGAAACCACACTCGGACACTACAGCGTGCCGCAAAACGCCGAACCCGTCGATCTGGACAGCGACGGCGACCTCGATATCGTCGTCGGATCCCGTGGAGAAAACCGCATTTTATTTTTCGAGAACCCCGGGGATGGCAGCCTCGCGTTTCGGGAACATGCCATCGGCATCTACGGCGCACGCGCCTCTGGCTTCAACCTCGAATATGCTGATCTCAATGCGGACGAACGACTCGACATTGTCGGCGCCGCCGGAAATGGCCTGACATGGCTGGAACAACCCCTTCGCATTGACGATGCTTGGAACGCGCATCCTATCGGCACCTTCTCGCCAGATAGCATGACCGGCATGGAACTCGCGGACATCAATGGTGACGGGCACCTCGATGTCATGGCCGGGAGCTATAGCCGGGGCCCCAGGGAAGACGACGGTGATGTCGACGAAAACGATCCGCTCGGCCGTATAGGCTGGTTCGCACACCCTGGAAACGCAACGGGCAGCTGGACTCGATACGACATCTCTCGACGCAAACGTGGGATGTTCGACAAGTTCATTGCCCGAGACCTGGACGGGGACGGCGATATCGATTTTCTGGCCACCCGGGGCAACAGTGCCCCGTACGACGGCGTGTTCTGGCTCGAGCAGGTCCGTTCCGCCTCGCCACGCCCGGCATTCGAACGCGCTCGCAGCACGGATAGCCCGGAGATGCCACTGCCCGAGTAACCGAGGCCAGGCGGCGCGCGGCGCTCGCACCTGAAGCCGACTCTGCGCCCGCATGACACGTCTGACTCCCCGGGCGTATGTGGAGCTCGGTCGATACTGATGACCGCCCGCAGCCAAACCCACGGCCTTGGTCCGTCCGGATCACAACCGGCCATGGTCACCGATCGAGATAGTCATCGAAAAATGTGACCATCTCCGTGAAGGCCTCTTCTCGCTCTGGCACCTCTTGCAAATACGACGCATGCGCCTGCCCTTCATACACATGCAAGTCCGCGACGACACCCGCATTCCGAAGCTTCCGATGCACCCGGACGGTATCACTCAACAACAAGTCACGCGTGCCCGTCGTCAGGATCGTGGGTGGGAAACCGCTCATGTCTCCGTAGACAGGCGACAAGAACGGATCACTCAGGTCGTGACCATCTGCATATACCTCGGCCATGGCCTGACAGCGGCCATCAAGCCCGAAAAGCACATTATCGACCAGGCGATTCGTGTAGAACGAGTCGCTGGTCTTCGTCAGATCTGCCATCGGCGTACCCGGCGCAATAGCCGCCGGGAGCGGAAGCCCCTCTGCCTTGAGGCGAAGCACGGTCGACAGCGTCAGCGCCCCTCCGGCCGACGCTCCAAAGATACCCATACGTGCCGGAGCCTCCATCTCCAACGCCCCCTTCCACACCTCCACAGCATCATCGAGCGCGGCCGGGTAGGGATGCTCTGGGGGACGACGGTAATCGACCGACAATACCTTGATCCCTCCATAACCCGCCATTAACGCCGCCTCGACCATCGCCGATTCACCGCCGAACATCATGTAGCAGCCACCATGGAGATGCATGAGCAGCCGATTGCGGTGCTCTGGACGGATGACCGCGGGACTGAGGATATAGGCCCTCACGCCATTGACGGTCAGCGGCTCAAAGGACACTCCGAACTGATCGAGCAGCGGCTGAGGATCACGCGCAATCTGCGAGACCATGGCCGTCCACTGCGCCACCGTCGTCGGTGGACTATCCCAATCGTCTGGTGCCGGCGCGGCCAACAGTCGCTGTAACTCCAGACTGACAGCCGCGGGCGGCGGCAGTAGCCGGGCCGGGATCATCCGTTGGCCTGGTGTTGATTCCTGGGCCTGCACGGCAACAGCGACAAGCCCGCCCAGAGTTGCACAACACAGCGCCGGGTAGGCAATGCATCGAAAGTTGAATCGGATCACGGCGTTCTCCAGTGTTCTTGAGTGGTACGAGAATGATGCACCTGTACATCTCGAGAGGACGCAGATAGGCCCGTGCCTCCACTGCCTCCCCACCGCAGAGGATATCGCGCTCGCTGCCCGCTGCCACCGTGCCGCTGCACACACGCCACCTCGCGATGGTTCGATACAATGTCACAGCTCATGCTAGACACATGCTCTCATCGACTTGCGGCAACCGTTTTTGTAGCCATGATCGTCGCGGCGACACCTATCCTCTCCCAATCGACCGCCGGCGATGCGTATCGCGCACCGCGAACCCCAGATGGACAGCCCAACATTTCAGGCATCTGGACTAACGATACGTTGACCCCCCTGGAACGTCCGCTTGCGCTCGGAGACCGCGCGTTCTACTCCGAAGAAGAGGCAACAAGCGTCGAACGCCTGGGGACAGAAAAGCGAGACCGTGACAATGCGCCAGGCGGTCGGCGAACCATTGCCGGTCTTCCCTGGGAGCGCGGGTACAACGATTTCTGGTTTGATCCCCGCAACACCATCGTTCCAACTCGGCGCACCTCAATGGTTGTCTCCCCGGAGACCGGCCGGGTGCCCACACGCCCAGGCGCCGAGGCCCGGGCCGCGTGGCTGATCGCCAATCGAAGCACCTCTCACGAAACCATGAGCCCCTATAGCCGCTGTATCACTCGCGGCGTGCCCGGGTCCATGATCCCGAACGCGTACAACACTGGCAATCAGATCCTCCAGATTCCCGGGTATGTCGTGATCCTCTACGAGATGGTCCGGGAGCCCCGCATTATTCCCCTGGACGACCGGCCCCCTCTCGGTCCCAAGATCCCGCAATGGATGGGCGACGCACGCGGACGATGGGAAGGTGACACGCTTGTAGTCGAGACCACCGGTTTTTCGGAGAAAGGCTGGATCACCCCAAATCTCAACGCGGGCCGGATGCTCGGAGTCCCAGTGAGCACACAGCTACACGTGATCGAACGGTTTACTCGCGTAAGCGACGATGTCATCAACTGGCAAGTCTTAATTGCAGATCCCGAAACCTACACCGAGCCATGGGCTCTGGAACTCCCTCTGACCCGGAACACGGCCTATACGCTGTATGAATACGCGTGCCATGAGGGTAATCGGGCGGTCAGCGCTATCCTCGGTGTCGCTCGTCACCTTGAACAACGCCCTG
>CAZPZZ010000169.1:0-933 GCA_964591245.1 uncultured Vicinamibacteraceae bacterium
GTCGTTGCCGACCTCGCCGTCTCGAGCCTCCTCCAACCAGACCGCGCAGCGCGACTGGTTGAACAACATGCGCTCGATGCCAGCGCACCCGGTCTTGTCGAGGTTATCGACACCCTGCTCGACACGGCTTTCGATGCCGTCGCCCCGAACGGATACGAGGCGGAAATCCAACGCGCAGTTCAGCGGGTGGTCGTGGACGGCCTCGTCCGTCTAGGCTCGGGCGCACCAATGCCCCAGGTGCGCGCCATTGCGGCCTACCTCCTGGAGCAACTGGCGCAGCGCCCTGAGCGGTCATCCGAAGTGCCCGGGGAATCGACTATCGAGGCGCGCGCCCACAACAACTCGCTTCGCCGAGACATACGCCGCTTCTTGGAGCGACCCGGAGAACCAGCGCCCCCCTGGCCGGCCCCGGCCACTCCCCCCGGCAGCCCGATCGGGGACCCCGGATCCCACTGGCTGCACCATTCCCATGGCTCAGAACAGATGCCGCACACCGGGTGGTGAGACAGGAAGGATTCAAAGATCCACGACGCGTGTGACTACTTCTTCTCTGCCAACTGGGCGTCCCGCTCTTTATTAAAGGCTCGAAGCTCATTGCGCAAGCCTTCAAAAAATCGTGATTGCTCATCTTCGTCGACCGTGCTGATGGCCAACAGATACATCGCGACGCTTCCGCAGGCCGCGGCAGCCAATGGCACGTTACTCGCGCTCTCTACCTGCACGTGCTTGAGAATGCTACGGGCCAGCGAGCTGACTGGATCCTGCTCGGTTGATTCCTCGATATCAGTCATGACGTATTCCGATCATAACCGCTCCGCGTCCAGGCGCCTCACGCTCCGGGAGGCGCTCCAACCGGAGCGGCATCCCCGGTAGAGGCCAGGCGCTCTACTCGACCGGCCTCCACAACGTGAAACAATAGCCTTGTGGCGCCCC
>CAZPZZ010000169.1:943-5985 GCA_964591245.1 uncultured Vicinamibacteraceae bacterium
CCTGCTCGGTTGATTCCTCGATATCAGTCATGAAGTCTTCCGATCATACCCGCTCCGCGTCCAGGTGCCGCATGCTGCGGGAGACTCTACAACCGGAGCGGCGTCGTCCGGCAGAGGCCAGCATCTCTACTCGAACGGCCTCCACGACGTGAAACAATACCCTTGTGGCGCCCCCACACGAGGGCGCATGTCATGGGTCGAGTCACACAGGAGTTCTGTCTATGTCAGCCCATCTCGCGCTCCGCTCTGGCAATCCCGCGCTACGTGCCGATACATTCACGAACCTTCCACCACTGCCTGTCGCTCGCCACGAGACGATGACCATCGAGGGGACCGTCAACAAGACAGGATTGTCGCTGGTCATCCTATTTGTTGCCGCGATGTTCGTGTGGGATCGCGGTACCCAAGGCGCGCTCCCGACGTCCTTGATCATGGCTGGTGTCTTCGGTGGATTGATCGTCGCCATTGTCACTGCCTTCAAACAGACCTGGGCCCCCTACACAACCCCTGCCTATGCCGCGTTAGAAGGGCTCGCGCTCGGCGGTATCTCCTACATGTTTGAGCAGTCCTATCCCGGGATCGTTATCCAGGCCGTGTTCCTGACCTTCGGCGTCCTCGGCGCGCTGCTACTGGCCTACCGCAGTGGCCTGATCCAAGCCACCGAAAACTTCAAACTCGGCGTCTTTGCGGCCACCGGTGGGATCGGAATCGTATATCTTGCGAGCTTCGTGCTGGGGTTTTTGGGGATCAACGTTCCCCTGATTCATTCGAGCGGGACCTTTGGCATCCTCTTTAGTCTCGGTGTCGTCATTGTTGCCGCCCTGAACCTCGTGTTGGATTTCGATTTCATCGAAGAGGGTGCCGAACGGGGCGCACCGAAATACATGGAATGGTACGCCGCCTTTGGACTCCTGGTGACCCTGATCTGGCTCTATCTCGAGATCTTACGCCTCCTCGCCAAGCTGCAAAGCCGCCGCTGACGGCTGCAGTTGGATTGCGTCGCGAGCCCTTTATGCTTTCGTTTGACCGATCGTCACGCATGACCAGCGTCGACGCCGCGTCGTGGAGGTATGCCGTGAACGACTGCCACAGCGCGAGAGCACCACACCCCTGGAATGTCGGTCGGGTGACGCTCCTTATGCTCTTCGGCCTCCTCACAAGTGCGGGCCATGCCATCCAAGGCATCCCAGCCGAGGCCCGAGATACGGTGACCCTTTCGGTGATCGGCACGACGGACCTGCATGGCCGGGTGCTGCCAAACAACGGACGCGGAGGCGTGGCACTGCTTGGCGGGTATCTGCACAACCTGCGGACCGCGCGGGACCAAGACGGCGGGGCGGTGCTGTTGTTGGATGCTGGTGACACGTTTGAGGGGGGAATTGAATCAAATCTCTCAGAAGGGTCACTGGTCATCGACGCCTACAATGCCTTGGGATACAACGCACTCGCCATCGGCAATCATGAATTCGATTACGGCGCACTCGATGAACCGTCCGCGAACGCATCTGCCGATGACATGCGTGGCGCGCTCAAGGCCGCCGCATCCAGAGCAGACTTCCCCTTTCTCGCGGCGAACCTGATCGACGAACGGACTGGGCAGGCGGTGGCCTGGCCCAACGTCCAGCCCTCTACGCTCATTGAGACCGCCGACGTCCGAGTCGGCATTGTCGGCGTGATGACGTACGACGCACTCGGGAAAACCCTCGCCGCTCATGTCCACGGTTTGGCGACAGCGCCCCTCGCCTCCACTGTCGCACGAGAAGCCGCGCTCCTGCGCCGGCGCGGCGCCGAGGTGGTCTTGCTCGTCGCGCATGCAGGTGGATGGTGTGGGCGCGTCGACGACGCCCCCACCGACACGTCGTCCTGCGACGATGAGAGCGAGATCTTCCAACTCGCGAGACAGCTTCCGCCGCGTCTTGTCGATGCCATTGTCGCCGGGCACACGCATGCGGCTGTTGCGCATGAGGTCGCGGGCATTCCAATAGTCCAGGCCTACTCCAGAGGAGCCGCATTTGCGCGTGTCGATCTCATCGTCAAGCGCGGAGTCGGGGTGGTCTCGGCCCACATCTTTCCGCCACAGCCACTTTGCACGGGCCTGGATCATACCCGCCGCTGCACAGCCGGCGGTGCGCCACCGCCGCCCTATGAAGGCGTACCGGTTCAGTCCGATGCATCGGTGACGGCGGCCATGCAGCCGGAACTCACACGGGTCGAACGTTGGCGACAGGCCACCCTCGGCGTCCACCTCGACAGGCCCTTCTTGCGGGATCGTGGGGAACTGGAATCCCCACTCGGCAATACGTTCGCGGAGGCGTTCCTCGCGTCAGCCCCAGACGCGGACGTCGCTATCGGGATGGGCGCCCGCCGCGGTGGTCTGCGCGCCGATCTGCCGCGCGGTCCACTGACGCGAGGCACACTCTACGACGTATTTCCATTCGACAACCGCATCGTCACGCTACCGATGACCAGCGCCGAACTGGCCGACGTCTTCGAACGGCTCGTTGTCCGCGGTCGCGGCGGACTCCCCGGCATATCGGGAATGCGCGTGCGCGTTTCCTGCACCGGGGATCAGCCGCAGGTCACACTTCTGAGCGCGAGCGGCGTTCCCGTGGCCCCGACCGAAATGCTTCTCGTGGCCAGCACCGACTTCTTCGCGACGCGAGCGCGTTTCGGGTCCGGTTCGATGCCACCGAGAGAGGTCCCAGGGTCAGCGCCCCTGGTCCGCGATGCTGCCGCTGCCTGGTTCACCCGGAGTAGCGTAGAACTGCGCGACGCCATTCTCTCGTCCCCGCCGCGCTGGGAATTCCCAACGAGCGCCCCGTGCATCGCCACGCCCCGATGACAGCGGCGACGTGCCGGGCAACCGCCCAAGGCTCTCACCCGGGATTCGCGCCCACGGCCACAAGATTCCCGCGCGTACGGAAGTACATCACCCCCTCCGAAATCGCTGGCGTGGCCATCAACGTCTCCCCCATGGGGTTCTCGGCCAAGATCTCGAACTCAGGCCCGGCCCGCAGAGCAAAGACGCTACCGTCTTCACTACTGAAATACACCTTGCCGTCCGCCGCCACCGGAGAGGCACTGAAACCGGAACCACCCCGGCCAATACGCCGCTGGTACAGCCGCCGTCCCGTCCGCGGGTCGTAGACGCTCAACACTCCGTTATCACGACAATTGTAGAGCAGCCCCCGATAGACAATAGGGGTCTGCATATAGGCGCCATCCCGGCGCTGGCTCCACACAAGATGGTCCGTTGACAACACGCCTTCGGCCGGCGTGATATCGCCCGAGGCCCCCGCATTAATGGCAAAGATTGGTGCTTCTCCCCCATGGGCGTTGGTGACAAAGATGACCCCGTCGTCGAGGATCGGCGTGGGCGTTGGAATATCCCCTCCACCAGTCATACGCCACACCTCGTGGCCTGTACTGAGGGTATACCCGCCAATATGCCGGTACCCATTGACCACGATCTGCGCCTGTCCATCGACAACATGCACGGTCGGGGTGCTCCATGTGGGCACGTCGTCCCGGGCAATTCGCCAGAGTTCCTCCCCCGTCTCGACACTGAACGTCGCCAGAAACGAGCCATTCAGCACGTCCGCCTGAACCACGACGATGCCCTCATGAATCACGGGGGACCCCGCGAATCCCCAGAGCGCGGTCGGGGCGTTGAAATATCCCGAATCGAGCACACCCAGATCGACTTTCCAGAGTTCCCGACCGGTCATCAGGTCATATCCATACAACCCTTCCGACCCGAACAGAGCGACCAGATGGGTGCCATCCGTAGCCAGTGTCGAATTCGCGTGGGTCGACTTCGGATGCCGAGGAATCACGGGTATCCCCCGATGTACGACTGCCGCCCAGCGCTGAGTCCCCGTCGTCTTATCGAGACACCGAATCTCCCAGCGGTGTGCGACCTCGTCGGGAACGGACTCGATATCACCATAGAGACCGACCTTGAGCGTGTCTTGTGCCCCGCTGTCGGCCGTGGTTACACAGACAAGTTCTCCCCAGACCACCGGACTCGAATGCCCAAGGCCGGGGATGGGAGCCTTCCACAGGATGTTCTCCCCCGTCTCGGCGTTCCACTGCATCGGTGCCCCGAAACCATCCGCCACACCACTGGCGCGAGCACCACGAAATTGGGCCCAATTTCCACTCGATTCGCCATCCTGCGCCGTCGCGTGAGACCCATGTAGAGCAAGAATCACGAAGGCCAACGTCGGTACCCGCAGCCGGTTCCCCATCTCCCTTGCCATTCGTCATGCCTCCTCGTCGGTTTCGTCAATAACACGGCCGCCTCTAGTCGCGACCCCACACGCTGACCGGCCGCACGGGCTCGGTCCCGACCTAGATCGCCGGCGCACATCCCACTCCCACCACCGGCTTGCTATAATCTCACCTCCCCAGCCGGAAGGGACATACGTCTTCGTGGAAGTCGTCACGTTGCTGCTGGGCCTACTCCTTGTCGGCTGGGTCGCCCAAGACGCATCACGGCGGAACCGGACGTGGCCCGCGTGGGCGCTCTTCGTGTACATCCTGGGCCCCCTGGGCTTGGCAATCTGGCTCTTTGCCCGACGTCGCACACCAAAAACCCTGGAGCCGCTCCCCCGCGCACGGCAAGTCACTCTCTGGCTCTCCGGAGGTCTCCTCCATCTCCCTGCTACTGCCGCCGCACTCCTCGTGACCAATTTCCTCTTTCAGTCCGCACTGATGGAGGGCTCGTCAATGTCACCGACACTGGGTGACCAGCAGCGTGTGTTCGTCAACAAACTTGCCTACCGCACCAACGCCCCCGAGCAGGGCGATGTCGTCATGCTTCACTATCCACGAGCCCCCGACAAGCTGTTTGTGAAACGCATCATCGCCCGTGGCGGGGATAGCGTGCACATCATTGATGGCTACGTGTCAGTCAACGGGACGCCACTTGAGGAAACCTATGTTGTCGCGGATGCTCGTAGCGCTGAGACGTACGGACCGGAACGGGTGAAAGAGGCGCACTATTTCGTCATGGGGGACCGGCGGAACAACAGTTCCGA
>CAZPZZ010000169.1:5995-8024 GCA_964591245.1 uncultured Vicinamibacteraceae bacterium
GTCGCCACTGGGGACAGGTGCCTGAGCTGTATATCGTGGGCCGAGGCATCATGCGCGGGGGCTTGGGCCTCTTTGACAGACCCTAGCCAGACTCCGCACCTGATCACTTTTGATCGTTATCCCTGACCGTGAACTCGGCCAATTTCGCGACCTCGATTCCTCGCACGGCCTGCTCACATCGAACGCGCCGCCTCTTCAGTGCGAGCGACTACTCCTTGCCCGTTGCCGTGGGACTTTCACCCGACGGACGTCGCCTGATTCTCCCTTCAGAATCTCGCCGAGAATGCCGGTCGCGTCAAAGGTTGTCCGACGCACCAGAGAGAACCACGTTACACTAACCACGTCGTTTCCAGACCGACACGCTCTGGCGTCCATCCCTGACGCCTCATCGACCTGGATCCCAATGCTTCATGTCGCGTCGAAAACGCTTCTGCTCTGCTTCTGTACGACCGTTGCCGTCTGGGCCCAGCCGCTCTCCACCGTCCCCGGTGAGGACGCACCCGTGGTGGTGCTCCCTTTCGTCAACATGAGCCCTGAGATTGCCGCCGAATGGCTTTCTCTAGGTATTGCAAACACCATCCGTTCAGACATTTCTCGGGTAGGAGGCGCTCCTGTCCTGATCACCCACGCCGCACCCCTGTCCCCCCACTGGCTAATCAGCGGCACCTATCAGCGTGTGGGAGACGAGCTACACATCACCGCCCGCTTACGCGACCCTGCCGGGAACACTGTCCAGACCGTCCGAGTGGACGGTCCAGTCGCAGACGTGTTCGTGCTTCAAGACCGAATCACCATCGCCCTGGGCATCTCACCGGGCGACACCCCCGACGCGAACGCAGCCGCACCGATGGGGCCGGATGCGACGCGCGGAACACGGGATCCCAGCGCGTCGCCAGCCGAGAACACCTCCGACGACACCGGTCCGACGCACCCGATACCCCAGTGGGCCGATATGGACCCTCCCCCACCCGTACCTCCTGCCGTCGAGTCGCGAAATACCACCGGCGGGGCCACCGTCCGCGCCGTGCGCCTCACGAAACCGCTGACCCTGGACGGCAGGCTCGCAGAATCTGTTTATCAGGAAGTGGCACCCATCGGAGGCTTCCTCCAGCAGGAACCGAATGAGGGCGCTCCAGCGACCGAGCAAACGGAAGTCTGGATCTTCTTCGATGACGACAACATTTATGTATCCGCACGATGTTGGCAATCCCGGATGGACCAAGTGGTCGCCAACGAGATGCGACGGGACGAGATTTTTCAGAATGACCACTTTGCGATCGTGTTCGACACCTACTACGACCAACGCAAAGGCTATCTCTTCCGAGCTAACCCCGTTGGCGGCATGATGGACCTGGAATTTACCGAAGGCCCAACCTTCAACACGGACTGGAATACCGTCTGGAATGTCCGGACGAGCTATTTTGATGGAGGGTGGAACGTCGAATTCTCCATCCCGTTCCGATCGCTGCGGTACCCCTCCGGCACGACTCGTCCCTGGGGTGTGAATCTCGCGCGAACGGTACTCTCCAAGAACGAGCGGTCCTATCTCACATTGATCCCCGCCTCGCTTGGCACGATTGGACTCACCACATCAACCTATGCCGGCAATCTCGTCGGACTCGAAGTCCCATCAAGTTCTACAAATATCGAGGTCAAACCCTACGTCATTGGCGGACTCACAAACGACTACGCCACGACTCCACCGGTGCAGAACAATCTCACCGGTGGAGTCGGTTTTGACGCCAAGTACAGCATCACGCAGAGCCTGACCGCAGACTTCACCGTCAACACCGACTTCGCGCAGGTGGAGGTCGACGAGCAACAGGTCAACCTCACCCGCTTCAATCTGTTTTTCCCCGAGAAACGGGAATTCTTCCTCGAAGGCCAAGGGGTCTTCGAATTCGGTGGCGGACGAGGCTTCACCGGTCGTAGCAGCGCCTCCTACCAACAAGGCATGCAAGCCGCGAATACCCCTGTCTTGTTCTTTAGTCGTCGCATTGGACTCGAAAATGGCCGTGTGGTGCCGATC
>CAZPZZ010000170.1:0-6712 GCA_964591245.1 uncultured Vicinamibacteraceae bacterium
CGGTTGAATCGGGATCTTTTTGACCCCGAGACCGGTGCGCCAAGTGCTGGTTACCAGTCGAGGGCCGAAGGTGGTGTGCTTTCCTACAACGAGTTCTGGTACGAGCGCGGGGTCGAACTCACGAGTGATCGACGGACGTCATTGATTGTTGACCCCCCGAATGGACGGTTGCCATGGAAGCCAGAGGCTCGCGAGGCGCGCGCTATCAACCGTCTCAATTTAAGGAATGGATTCGCCGATTCCTACACTGACCGTAGCTTGGCCGACCGGTGCCTGATGGGGTTCAATGCCGGGCCACCGATGACCTCGGGTAGCTACAACAACAACGTACTCATTCTCCAGACACCGGATTACGTTGTCATCCAGAACGAGATGGTGCACAACGCACGCATCATCCCACTCGATAGCACTGAGCACGGGAAACTCCGGCAGTGGGTTGGGGACTCGCGCGGGCATTGGGATGGAAATACGTTGGTGGTTGAAACGACGAATTTCTTGAGAGAGACCGCAGCTCGTGGTTCCAGTAAGGACAGTCATCTGGTTGAGCGCTTTACGCGGCTCGACGCTGACACGGTCCTGTACGAGTTTACGTTTGAGGATCCGAATTCGTTCACCCAGCCCTGGACGGCGGCCATGCCCATGCGGCGTACTGATGGACCGTTGTTCGAATATGCCTGCCATGAAGGCAATATCGGTTTGCACGGTATTCTGGCTGGGGCCAGAAAACTGGGAACGCAGGCGGTATCCGCGTCTCAATAGTGTTTTCACATTACGCGCGCTTAAGAGTTCTCACGGATTACCGTCAATGACGGGGTCCTCGCATCTAGCTGGGGCTGTGGAAGGACACGACTGATCACGGTGGCGCTACGCTGCACCACCGTTTGCAGAGCAGCCGATTTTCACTAGGGTATTCGCGCTATTCATTACAGACCGCCGGCGTTCGCCGGCGGCCTCTTCATTGCCCACATGGATTGGACCGCGTTCTCGAACTTTCTTCGTGGCCGCGGGTTGGAACTGCTGGGCACTGATCCCAATCAGATCCGTTTTGGCGATATTGGCCTGACCTATCTCTTGGTCGCTGGCGTAATCCTCGTCGGGTTCGCGACGGTGGTTCGGCTCAGGCTTTTTCGACGTCGTCATTATCGCCAGCATTCAGGCCATTCCATCGCACGCCAGTTTCGTCGCGGAATCGCGGGGCGGATGGTGTATTTCCTGCCAGATGTTTTGCTGGGGCTTGCGCTGGTCGTGCTGTTGATTGCGATGGCAGACCCTTATCTTACGGCCACGGAAGAGGTAGCTGGCGAGATGGAGTCCCGAATTCGGATTGATCTCGTCGACACGTCATTGTCGATGGCCTGGGAATTACCCGGCACCGGCACGTCACGGGCGGAGGTTGCACGCAACGCGCACCTTGAGTTCTTGCAGATGCGTCGGGAGAAAAACGACCGCGTGTCGCTTTGGTTGTTTTCTTCCTTTCCGTATATGGTCGATGACTTTGTCATCGATGATGAACTCTATTATTTTCAGGTCATGGACGCGCCCTATGCGATCGTCCGGATTTTGGCGGCCCAATCGGGTACGCCGATAGACCAGTCGTTCGTGCCAGAAGATAAGGTGCGCATCATCGAGAGTGAAGGCAACACAAACATTATCAGAGCGCTCCAGTCCGTGCTGAACCACTTCGATCACGACGCGTCGGTGCTTGCTGGTGGTGCCGCGCCTCATCGGTCGGTGCTGATCGTTACCGATGCGGACGTCGATGAAATCCCTGAGGCGGAGTTCGTCGAGATGCAACGTCGGAATATCGTGCCCTACATGATCTTCATCAACGCGACCGATGGTCGATCTGGCACATCGGCGTATAGCCAACCTCGGAGCAATACACAGGGACTCATCGATACGATCCGCGCGTTTGGTGGGGATTATTTCGACGTGACTGACGCCGACGGATTATCTCGCGCGTACGCGGCAATCGACGAAGCCGAGACCGTGGCGGTTCAACTCTCGCACCGAGCCATCAAGGTGCCAATCTATTCGCGTTTCTTGCTGATCAGTATGATGCTGCTGGTGGTGGGAATTCCTGCCGGTTTTCTGGCTGAATTCGTGTGGGGGACGCACCCCTGACAGGCAGTCCGAACGAGAGAGCAGGGGGGCACCCGGGGACGGACCACCCCTGCTCACGGGCCACTAGGGCTTACTGGCCGGACCCGAGATAATCCTCGTCGCTTACCGGGCCTTCCCAACTCGTCTGACCAGTCACAACCGTCAGTTGCACCATGTGTTGGTCTGGGGACGCACCATGCCAGTGCACGACTCCGGGACCGGCGTAATACGGTACCCCAGGAAGCATGTCCTGTACGGCCTCGCCTTGTATCTGGGTGCGACCGCGGCCTTCCTCGGCCATGATCACTTGATACTGGCCATGACTGTGCCAGTTTGAGCGAGAGCCTGGCTCGAACCGGAGCCGCAGCGCGCGAATGTCTGACGAATCGGGACGCTGTGGATCACCCCCGACAAAATTGGATTGCGCGGCGGTTGCTGCCGTCGACATGTTGCCCATTACCCAGACGCTTGCAGCACAGACGACAAGTGCCAGCATCAGGGTGAATCGAGTGCAATCGCGTCTTTTCATCCGTTCCTCCAGGAATTATCGAGTTACGGGCCTACGGTATCACGCCGAATGCATCTCTCTGGTGAGTGGCCACGTTTGGGGCCCGTACGGGCGAGAGTGGCTTCTGCAGAGGCAGCGTGCCGGTTGTTCCCCTGTTCGGATGTGCCCGGCTGGTACCTCAGGTCCCGCAGAAAGTCTGCAGTACCCGCTCCTCGGGCTGTGGTGGTGTGGCGTAGCGCGCGTGGTCTTGGTGGTAAGCACGGGGCGTTGTCAATGCGTCGGCGAGCATGTGAAAGGGGGTGAGGTCGTGCTCGTCGAGAGCCGCTGTGATGACCCGTTCCACCTGATGAGTCCGCGGAATTAGTGCCGGATTGGCCACGTACATATCCCGCTGACGAGACAGATCTGTGCCGGGACCCTCGATACAGCGATGGCGCCAGCGGGCCAGCCAGTCGGCATAGGCCGGGGAGAACTCAAAAAGCTCGTTCACGTGCGTTGTATTGGATTCCGGCGCGGCGAGGTCGGCCAGGCGCCTAAAGGCGAGCGTGAAGTCATCCTGTTCACGACCCAAGAGTCCCAGAAAATCTGCGAAGAGGGTGAGGTCCTCATCGCGGCGGTCTGTGAGACCGAGTTTACGACGGGCCCCGTCGTTATAGGCTGTGACGAACAGGTCTTCAAAGTCGTCTATTGCGGCTTGAGCGAGGGCGAGAGCCTGGTTCTGGTCGGATGCCAAGACAGGCAGCAATGCCTGGGCGAAACAGGTCAGATTCCATCGAGCAATACCCGGTTGATTTCGGTAGGCGTAGCGACCGCCGTGGTCGATAGAGCTAAATACAGCACCGTCCGCAAAGGTGTCCATGAAGGCGCAGGGGCCGTAATCTACCGTTTCACCGCTAAGCAGCATGTTGTCGGTATTCATGACTCCATGCACGAATCCGATCAGTTGCCAGGCGGCGACCGTGGAGGCTTGGCGGGCGATGACCGCACGAAGTAAGGCTTCGACTGGGCGCTCCGCCCGTCGCGCATCGGGGTAGTGGCGGTTAATGACGTATTCAGTCAGCCGCTGGAGTGCATCCGTGTCTCGCTGTGCGGCAAAGAACTGAAACGTTCCCACCCGGATGTGACTGGCGGCCACACGGGTCAACACGCCGCCAGGAAGTTCCTCCGGACGATAGACGCTTTCACCTGTGGTGACTGCGGCCAGTGCTCGCGTCGTCGGTATCTGGAGCGCGTGCATCGCTTCACTAATCAGAAACTCCCGAAGAACTGGTCCCAGGGGAGACCGGCCATCTCCACCGCGGGAATATGGCGTCGGTCCAGAGCCTTTGAGCTGGAGGTCGTATCGTTTGTCAGCGGTGGTGAGTATTTCTCCAAGCAACAAGGCACGTCCGTCACCCAGTTGTGGGTTGAAACTGCCAAATTGGTGCCCAGCGTAGACGGTCGCCAGGGGGTCGGCGCCGTCTGGAACGGTATTGCCAGCCAAGATCTGGCAGCCTGCCTCGCTGCCGAGCCAGGTTGGATCGATGCCGAGTTGCACCGTCAGGTCGCGATTCAGACGGACGAGTCGTGGTTGGGCGACGGGGGTTGGGGGCTGACGATTGTAGAAGCGTTCGGGGAGACGCCCATAGCTGTTGTCGAAAGTTATGGAAGCGGACATCGCGGCAAACTCAATTCTCCGTCGCGGTCAGCCAGTCGAGGAGGTTTCCCTGGTCTCGACCGTAGCTGCGCAGGTGTTGACGGTCAGCATGGGAACAGAAACCGACATGTGGCGACTCAAGGGTTCGACCTGGCTTTCGAATGGTCCTATATGCCGGCAGTCACTGGCACCCAGTGGCACAGAGTGTAGGTCGATCTCGTAGCAGACCATGCCACAACGACGGCTATTCCATGAACCACCCGTGACTGACAACAAGCGCTTGACCCGTGAGTGCATTCGTTTCGAAGCCAGCAAAGAAAACCGCCAATTCCGCGACGTCGTGAGTCGTCGTGAATTCACCGTCGACTGTGTTCTTGAGCATGACCTGCCTGACGACGTCTTCTTCGCTGAGTCCGAGGTCGCGCGCCTGCTCCGGGATCTGTTTTTCTACCAGCGCGGTGCGAACGAAGCCCGGGCAGATCACGTTGGCTCTTACGCCATGCGCCGCTCCTTCTTTTGCGACGACACGGCAGAGGCCGAGTAGGCCGTGCTTTGCGGTCACGTACGGTGCTTTGAGCACGGATGCGTCTTTGGAATGCACCGAGCCCATATAGATGATGGATCCGCCGCGTCCGGCAGCGTACATACGTTGTAGGCAGGCACGTGTTGTCAGGAAGGCCCCGTCCAGATGCACCGACAGCATCCGTCGCCAGGCCTCTGGCTCTAGCTCGTGGACGGCGGCGATGTGCTGGACGCCAGCATTGCTCACGAGGATATCGACACCGCCATACGCGTCGAGCGTGCTGACGACACCCGCTTCTACCGAGGCTTCGTCCGTGACATCCATGACTACCGCGATCGCCTCGCCGCCGGACTGTTGGATGGTATTGGCGACATCTGTGCCATCCGGGTTCACGTCGGCGATGACGACGTGAGCCCCCTCGTGGGCAAACCGCGTCGCGATGTCGCGTCCGATGCCGCTGGCGGCGCCAGTCACAATCGCCGTTTTTCCTTTGAGTCGCATGACGGAACTCCCGACTACAACCGACAGGCTGGATGAGATTACATGCGCCTGTCGTAATTGGAAACGAAGGGACAGTATCGCTCCTGTGGCAAGGCTGCGCGTAATGAGATCGCTCGGTTCGGGTAGGCTAGCCGTGAGAGGTGGAGGATTTTTGCGTGGCTACTCCCAGAAGATGGCGTGAACCCAATGGTGTACTCGTGAGACTTGGCTGGGTGATTCTTGCCGGGTTGGCGGGGTGTGACCAGTCGCTCGAGGTGCGAGACGAGGACCCGATGGGAGTGGACACCGAAGTACAGCAACTTACTCATGGACCGTGGGCGGACCGGTTTGCGTCGTATGCGCCTGATGGCCGTCGGATGGTCTTTGTGTCTGATCGCGATGGTGAAGCTCGATTGTGGACCATGTTCACGGCCGGGGAAGAAGCGATTCCTGTGACCGACGCGTTCGAGCATCTTGCATTTCCAGTGTGGTCTCCTGATGGCTCCCGGATCGCATATGTCGCTGGCCATGGTGAATCGACGCATATCTGGACCGTGTCGATGAATGGGGGCGGGGCGATGCAGCTGACTCAGGGTGACGGTACCGCGAGTGATCCTCGATGGTCTCCCGACGGCCTGACGATTCTGTATCTCTACCGACGGGATGGTCAGGCAGATCTCTGGCGGGTCTCGGCGGAGCCGACGGATGCTGGGAATGCCACCGCGCTGACCTCGACCGGCGCGGTCGGGCTCGGGGCTCGCTGGGCGCCGGACGGTCGACAGATCGCGTTCGTATCGAGCCATACGGGCCGCCGGGGCATCTGGTTGGTACCCGCCGAGGGCGGCGAGATGGTGCAGTTGACGTCGGACGAGAACGCGGACTACGGACCGGACTGGGCCCCGGATGGGACGCGGCTCGTGTTTGTCTCGAATCGCGGGGGGACTCCAGACCTGTGGGTGACATCGGTGGACGGTAACGATGTCACTGGGTTGACGAGCGGTCCTGGCAACGATTTCAGCCCTCGGTGGTCTCCGGACGGTTTGTGGGTGGCGTTTCGATCAATTCGTGAGGACCAGGCAGACGTATGGATAGTCGCGGCCGAGGGAGGAGCGGCGCAGCCGTTGACCGCCGATACCGCGGGCGAGTCGCATCTGTGGTGGGCGCCGTCTGGAGAGATGGTCACGTTCAGTGTGGGTAGCAGTCGCACGGCGCTTTGGTCTGTGTCGGTAGACGGCGGAGTGCCCGCGATGCTGACCGACGCAGAGTACCGGGCGGAGCATCCCGAGGTCTCGGTGAATGGAGACCGTATCGCATTCCTTTCGGACCGGAGCGGGGTGACTGATCTCTACGTCGTGGATGTTGATGGCGGTGCGCCGCGGCGTCTGACCACGATTCCGGGAGGCACGGGCTCCTTCGATTGGTCTCCTAGTGGCACCGAGTTAGTTTTTTCGTCGAGGCGTAG
>CAZPZZ010000170.1:6812-7999 GCA_964591245.1 uncultured Vicinamibacteraceae bacterium
CGGCTTGCGGTGAGGTTCACAGGATCTCAGGAATGTACTTCTCGCGTGCCAGGCGCCACAGAGAGGTCCCGAACGCGGTCAGGGGAATCGCGAGAATCAAACCGAGCATGCCTCCCAGGGCCGTGCCCCAGAAAAAGACAGCCACGATGATCGCCATGAAATGCAGGCCTGTGCGGTCGCCCATGATCTTTGGCGTCAAGAACCATCCTTCGATTTGTTGCACGACGATGAAGACGCTCAGCACGAGACCACAGATGAGGACGCCCCCACCTGGTTGAAACAGCGCGATGGGAATGGCGATTGTCAAGCCGATGATGCTTCCAAGGAATGGAATGACATTGAGAAATCCGAGCATGAGGCCGATGACCAGGCCGTAACTAAGGCCTACGAGGCTAAAGCCGGCGGCAAACAATAACCCTTGCAGAAAGGCGATGATGAGTTGTCCGCGGAAGAAGGCCACGATGATGTTAACGAATTCGTGGACAAGATAGGTCACGTCGTCACGGGTTTCGGATTTCAAGAACGGGAGGACTGTGCCCGTGTCGAGTTTTAGACCGGTGGCGGTGAGGAAGTAGGCGAAATAGACCGGCGTGATTGCCCAGGAAAGCAGGGTGCTGAGGCCGCGGGCCAGTCCAAACGTGGCGGCGATCGCCTGTGAGCCAACCGTCTGCAACCATACGGCGATGGCTGCCTCCTGGTGGGAAAGGGCTTGCCTGAGCTGCGGTCCCAGCGCCGAATTTTCCAGGAGTTGAGCGGCCTGGGGCAGTCCCGCTTCTACCCATTGCCGGCTTTCTTCCCACCATTCCGGGGCCTGCGCGGCCAGGCCGAGAAGTTGGGTGATCGCGAGTCGTCCGAAGAATGCTGTGAAGGCGGTCAAGGGGACGAGGACAGAGAAAAATACCACCACGAGGGCTAGTGGCATCGGGAGTCGTCCACTCGCACGCAGCCACTCGTAGTACGGACGAAAGACCAAGGCCGCGACGGCGCCGACGGCAACCGGGAGGAATACGCCGGAGAAGGCTTGTAAGAATGCTGCAGCGAGCCAGACCAGCAGGCCGATCGCGACCAGAATGACCAGGCCGGAGACGGTGGTAATGGCCGCGGCGATTGTCCGAGCTTGGCGTTCGGAAAGTTCTAGTGACATCGCTCGTGTGTTTGCGCGTTCCGGAGAGATGATACGATGGAAA
>CAZPZZ010000171.1:0-7764 GCA_964591245.1 uncultured Vicinamibacteraceae bacterium
GCGGTCCCCGGGCGAGCTCGACAGGGCCAGTATGAAATACGGGACGAGGGTTCCCGGCGCCGAACGGTTCCATCGCTCGCAATCCTGCAATAACGGCAGGGGTAATCTTCGCAAGGGGTAAAAGGGAGTCTACGCGTAGTCGTGGGGTCAAGTCATCGGGACCGAGTTGTTCATTTGCAAACGAAGTCAGCTGGCGGCGCAGTTCTTTTAGCTCTGACGACTTGATGGTCACGCCGGCGGCATGACGGTGGCCTCCGTATCGCACAAAGAGCGCGGCGCAATGGTCCAGTGCTCCGAGTAGATCAAATCCAGGAATACTACGCCCCGAACCGTACGCCATATCGTCTTCAACGGCCAGGACCAGAGCGGGACGGTGGAAGCGCTCTACGAGTTTTGAGGCGACGATTCCAATGACTCCACGATGCCATTGTTCACCCCACACGACTAGCATGGCGTGAGCTCCGATTCCTGGATCGACCTCCACCTGCTGCCGCGCCGCCGTCACGATTTCAGATTCTTCCTGCTGTCGGCGTAGATTCTCGCTGTCTAGTCGTTCAGCGAGCGTCTTTGCTTCGTTTGCTTGGGTGTTGTCGGATATCAGAAGTAACCGAGTGGCCAGGTCCGGGGTGCTCATCCGGCCCGCCGCGTTGATCCTCGGCGCCAGACGGAAAGCGACGTGAAAGCTTGTCACGCTTTCTCCGAGCAATCCGGTGGCCTCCAGAAGTGCCCGTAATCCGGTAGTGTGCCGCGGCTGAGATAATCGTTCGAGTCCAAGCTTGGCGATGACCCGGTTCTCTCCCCGGAGTGGGACGACGTCTGCGATAGTTCCGATGGCGGCGAGTTTGATGAACCCTGGGAGCCAGTTGGTATTCCCGGTTCGTTCACACAGTGCCTGCACGACCTTGAGTGCGACACCCACGCCAGCCAGATTCTTGTCAGGGTAGGTGCAATCCGGACGCTTGGGATTGATGACCGCAAGGGCCGGTGGTATTGCAGCATCGGGCTCATGGTGGTCGGTGATCAGCAGGTCGACACCGAGTTCGTGAGCTCGCACTGCGGCAGCCGCGCTGCGGATGCCGCAGTCAACTGAGACAATCACCGAGACGCGCTGTTCTGCCAGGCGTTCGATTGCTCCGGGCTCGAGGCCGTATCCATCCCTGATGCGGTCTGGGATGAAGTGGACAACGTCGCAGCCGAGCAGCTCGAGCACGCGACGAAGAATAACGGTCGAGGTGATTCCGTCGACGTCGTAGTCACCGTGTACGGCGACCCGTTCGCCGCAGTTGATTGCTCGCTGGAGGCGGTCTACCGCCACGGGGAGATCGGTAAGCAGAAATGGGTCGTGAAGGTGTTCTAGTGCCGGATGAAGAAAGTGCTCTGCTTCGTCCGGAGTGGTAATGTCTCGCATGACCAGTAGTCGTGCGATTACGGGATCGAGGTCGAGTGCGGCGGTCAGTGTGTCAGCCTGCTGTACGTTCTTATTTTGGTAGTCCCAGATCAGAGAGGTTACACCCACGAGACGGATCCTTCACCGCAAATCTGTTCGACGGCTTGGGCGAGTTGAGCCGAGGGACGAACACGCATTTCAGTGAGTCGGGCCTCAACGCGAAGCGGACGGCTGCGGTGGGACAGGTCGAGCTGGAGACGGATCCAGCTTGGGCCCCGATGCACCTGGAATAAGTCTGACAGCGCCTGCAAGGTTTCGAGATCTTGGTGATCGGCCGCCAATTGTATAGAGAGTGTTCGACCGACCGATCCGTTGAGGCTTTCGATGGGGCGAATGTCCTCAGCGGTCGCTCGTAGCGTGTCTTCTTGGGCGTCGAGCTTTCCGGAAACAAGGACGAGTCGATCGGCGTCCAAGACTGAGGCCGCACGCTCATAGGTCTTGGGAAATACGACGACTTCGAGACTGCCACCTCGATCTTCGAGCGTGAGCACCGCCATAGGTACTCCACGCTTGGTTTTCAGGGGCCGATAGACGCTGATGATGCCGCCAACGAGAACGTTTGTCGTCCCGGGCGTGAGATCGGAAATCTGGCGTGCACCGGCCGCTTCAAGTTGATCGCGATATCCATCGATTGGGTGACCGCTCAGGTACAGTCCCAAGGCTTCCTTTTCGGACGCGAGGCGCTCCGCGTCCGACCAGGGAGCAACTTCCCGGACTTGTGTTCCCTCCTCAGGTTGCTCGGTTTGTGGCACCGTATCGAAGAGCTGAGTTTGCCCTCGCTCCCGATCCCGTTGGATCCGATTTCCATGTTCAATGGCACGGTCAACCAGTCCCAGTAACTGGGGACGTCGGCGCGCCACAGCACGAGGTCCGACGGAGAGGAGCGAGTCGAGCGCCCCTGCTTTGATGAGGCTCTCAAAAACACGTTTATTGGCGAGGCGGAGGTCCACCTCTTCGCAAAGGGTAAAGAGTGATTTGAGTGTCCCGGTCTCCTGGCGGTAGCCAAGGATCGACGCGATCGCATTCTCCCCTACGTTTTTGATTGCGGAGAGGCCGAATCTGACGCCGTCATCGGTTACCTTAAAGCCCGCAGCGCTGGCATTCAGATCAGGAGGGAGGATGGGAATGTTCATGTCCCGGCACTCCCCTAGATAGAGAGCCAGCTTGTCCGTGTTCTGGGCCTCGATGGTCAGCAGTGAGGCCATGAAATGTTGGGGGTAATTGGCCTTGAGATATGCGGTCTGGTAGGCGAGCAACGCATACGCAGTGGAGTGAGATTTATTGAATCCGTAGCCCGCAAAGAATTCCATCAGGTCGAAAATCTTGGTCGCCTGTTTCGTCTTGACTCCGCGAGCCACGGCGCCATCGATGAAGCGTTCGCGCTGCGCTTGCATCACCGCGGCATTCTTCTTGCCCATCGCTTTACGCAGGAGGTCCGCGTCGCCCATTGTGAAACCTGCAAGGTCGCTTGCGATGCGCATCACTTGTTCTTGAAAAGCGATGACCCCGTACGTGTCCTTGAGGATTGGTTCCAGCGTCGGCAACTCGTAGCTGATGTCAACCTTGCCATGTCGTCGTGCAATAAAGTCGTCGACGACGCCGCCGCGTAGTGGACCAGGCCGGTAGAGTGCGTTCAGGGAGATCAGGTCTTCGAAGCGGTCCGGTTTGGCTTTTCGAAGCGTGTCCCGCATCCCCGAACTTTCGAACTGGAAGATGCCGAGTGTGAGCCCATCACTAAAAAGCTGATAGGTCTTTGCGTCGTCCATCGGAAAGGCTTCCAGCGCGAGCTGTGTACCTGTTGTCTCGTGAATGTGCGCCACGGCGTCGTGTAGCAGCGTCAGAGTGCTGAGCCCAAGAAAGTCCATCTTGAGCAGGCCAACCCGCTCAACTTCCTTCATGGCCCACTGCGTCGTGATTTCGTCCTTTTGGCTCTTGTAGACGGGCGCGAATTCTGTGACGGGTTTTGGCGCGATGACGACGCCGGCAGCATGGACAGAGGCATGACGGGTGATGCCTTCCAGTCGCTGTGCCACCTCGATCAATTCGGACACCTGTGGGTCTTGACGTTCTAATGATTTTAGATTGGCATTCTCTTCAAGCGCCTTTTCGAGCGTCATGTCCAGAGCCGGAGGGATTTGCTTGGCGACCCGATCGACGTCGCCGTAGGACATGCCCATGGTGCGACCAACGTCTCGGATGACCGCGCGCGCCTTCATCGTGCCGAAGGTGATGATCTGCGCAACATTGTCTCGGCCATATTTCCGGGTGACGTAGTCGATTACTTCCCCACGGCGACGTTCGCAGAAATCGATGTCGATGTCTGGAAGGGATACACGTTCGGGGTTAAGAAAACGTTCGAAAATCAGATCGAACTGCATGGGGTCGACGTCGGTGATCTGCAGGCAATAGGCCACCAGGCTACCGGCGGCCGATCCGCGACCCGGTCCGACAGGTATGCCTCGTTCCCTGGCGTACCGGATGAAATCCCAGACAATCAAGAAATATCCGGGATAGCGCATCTTGGCGATGATGTCGATCTCGTAGCTCAAACGTGTTTCATACTCGGCGATCGTGTGCTTGAGGGTTCCCTGATTGGAGAGTTCCTGAAGAGCGTCGAGTCGTTGCCGGAAGCCTTCTCGCGTCACGTGTTCGAAGTAGGCATCAAGCGTGAAACCGTCAGGGACATCAAAATTGGGCAGATGGTTTTCGCCGTCGGCAAGTTCGACGTTGCAACGCTCGGCGATCGCGACGGTGTTCGAGAGGGCCGCTGGCCAGTCTCCGAAGACCGTGAGCATTTCCTCACCGGTTTTCAGGTAGAACTGGTCGCCGTGATAGCGCAGACGGTGTTCGTCACTGACGTTCTTGCCAGTCCCGATACAGAGTAGTACGGCGTGTGGGCGGTGGTCACCCTGTTTCAGATAATGGACATCGTTCGTGCAGACGAGTGGTAGTCCGAGATCGCGGGCGATCGGATGGAGGCCGGTATTCACCGTGCGCTGTTCCTCGATCCCCTGGTACTGCATTTCCAGGAAAAAATTACCGTTGCCCAGGATGTCGTGAAACGTGGCGGCGGCCTCCATGGCCTTCTGGGGTTGCTCGGTACGTAGACCGGTGGCGACTTCGCCCTTGAGACAGCTGCTCAGACCAATGAGGCCGTCGGCGTGTTGCGCAAGGAGTTCTTTGTCGATACGAGGTTTGTAGTAGAACCCCTCCGTGTAACCGGCCGAGACCAGCTTGATCAGGTTGTGATATCCGGTCAGGTTTTCCGCGAGCAGCACGAGGTGGTTGTTGGTTTCTCCTGGCGTACCACTTCTGGCATGGCGGCTGCCGTTGGCCACGTAGACCTCACAGCCAAGAATTGGCTTGACGCCGCGTTTGCGCGCTTCGTCATGGAAAATGACGCTCGAGAAAAGATTGCCGTGCTCTGTGACGGCGAGTGCAGGAGCCCCTGCTTGTTGTGCGTGGTCGAGAAGTTCCCCGATGCGACAGGCGCCGTCGAGTAACGAGTACTCGGTGTGCAGATGAAGGTGAACGAATTCGCTAGAAGGCATGGAGCTATTCCCACTCGATCGTCGAAGGGGGCTTGCTGCTGATGTCATAGACGACGCGGTTGACGCCGCGGACTTCATTGACGATCCGAGACGAGATCGCTGCGAGAAGGTCGCCCGGTATTCGTGCCCAGTCTGCCGTCATCCCGTCCCGACTCTCGACTGCACGCACCGCAATCACATGTTCGTAGGTGCGCTCGTCACCCATGACGCCAACACTCTGGATAGGCAGTAGTACCGCGAAGGACTGCCATAGTCGTCGGTACCACCCGAAACGTTTGACCTCTTCGGCGACAATCGCATCGGCTGCACGGAGGATCTTCAGGCGTGGTGACGTTACCTCACCCAATATCCGAACGGCGAGGCCTGGCCCTGGAAACGGTTGCCGCCACACAAACTGATCATCGAGTTCTAGCGCTTCGCCAAGACGCCGAACTTCGTCTTTGAACAAAGCGCGCAATGGTTCCACGAGTGCGAAACGGAGCCGATCAGGGAGTCCTCCTACATTATGGTGACTCTTGATGGGCGCCGCCGGTCCGACAACCGAGACGCTCTCGATCACGTCCGGGTACAGGGTGCCCTGTGCGAGAAAGTCAAATGTTCCCAGACGACTCGCGACTGCTTCAAAGACATCGATGAATACTCCGCCGATGACTTTCCGTTTTTCCTCCGGATCGACGACGCCAGCGAGGGCGGTCAAGAATTGCTGACTCGCGTCTTCGAAAACGACGTGAAGTCCAAATTGTCCCTCGAATCGCTCACGCACCTGGGCCATTTCGTTGAGTCGGAGCAGTCCATTGTCAACGAAGATACAGGTAAGCCGATCGCCAATGGCCCGACTGATGAGCAATGCCGCCACTGTCGAGTCCACTCCCCCGCTCAGGCCGCAGACGACGCGGCCGTTGCCGACCTCCTCTTGGATCCGCGTGGTCGCGGCATCCAGAAACGAGCTCATTGTCCAGTCACCGCGGCACCCGCAGACCTGGGCCGCAAAACGCCCCAGAATATCGGTTCCCTGTTGGGTGTGCGCGACCTCGGGATGGAAAAGCAGTCCATAGAAGCCACGCTCTGGATGTTCCATCGCCGCGATTGGCGCGTTCGCACTGGTTGCAGAGACGCGAAAACCAGGCGGGGGGGCTGCGATACGGTCGCCGTGACTCGCCCAGACGCGGATGTCTGATGGAAAAGTCTCGAAGAGAGGGCTATCGGCTTCTACGGTGACGGTCGCATGCCCGAATTCCCGTTCCGGGGCAGGCTCCACACGGCCGCCCAGAGTTTTCGCCATCAATTGCATCCCATAGCAGATGCCGAGAACCGGAAGGCCGAGCTCGAAGATCTCGGCCGAGCAGGTGGGTGATTCCGGATCGGAGACGCTTGCCGGACCGCCGGAGAGGATGAGTCCGGTGGGCTGGCGGGCACGAAGCTCCGCCGTTGATGTATGAAACGGCAGAATTTCTGTGTAGATGTGTAATTCGCGCAGACGTCTGGCGATGAGTTGTGTGTACTGGGAGCCAAAGTCGAGGACGAGTATTGTTTGATGAGCCACGCGCGTTTGTGTACCTGGTCAGTCAGTTGACCGTGTTGGGCATCGACGTGGATTGCGGGCCGGCCGCATGACACGCGTCTGCCAAATGTCCGTGAATGACAAGCGACGTAGGTCTGGAGGAGCCATCGCTGAACAGAAAGATCACCTAACGGGGTCCCGGAATGCCAATCCGCAGAGACACATGACCGCGTATGGGGGAAAGGCCAAGAGTGGATTTGGGAACCGCAGTCTCATGGGTAGCGGCGTCGGTAGGAAGCGCAGCGCGTTGTCAGGTTCCGACAAGCGGAGACCGGGCACCGGAAGCTCGTATTTTGATTATTATAGCGTTGAGGATGCTGATGGGTACCACAATATCTTGTAGTTCTTTATGACCAGCTCAACCAGGCGTCTGGTGGCGTCCCTTTTAACGAGTGCGGCCCTTTCTGGGGTGTGGTCCGCTGATGCACAGCCGTCGCGGGCGCCATCGACGCTACTTCCGCTGGAAGAGCGATGGAACACTACCTTGCCGGGGGCACCGATTGCGCCGCCCGTGATCGACGGCGATCGAGTGTTCGTGGCACTTCGTGAAGGGGGCCTCGTCGCAGTGGGCCTCACTGATGGCGCAGTGATCTGGGACATCCGGCAACCGGAGGGGCGGCGTCTGGCAGGGGGGGACGGCCTGCTTTTTCTGGAGACCCGGGACATCCTGAGATGCCTCGATGCGGCCACGGGAGTCGAGCGTTGGACGTTTCCTCTGGACTCGCCGCTTTCGGCCCCGCTGGTCTGGAACGCGGGATGGTTGATCGCGCCGCTTGAGACCGGTGTCTTGCTGGTGCTTCGGGCTGACACGGGACAACCTCTCTGGCGTCAATCCTTTGAAGGAGGCATTGTCGTTCCACCGGCACTCGCGGGAGACCGAATGTACGTGTCTTTGGACAACGGTGAGCTGTTCGCCCTCGCCCTGTTGAGCGGTGAGGTCTTGTGGCAGCGGCGCTTGCCCGGGGCAGTCCAGGAGGTTCTTCCGCTTGATGACCTCTTTGTCGGGGCCACGGATAATTATTTTTACTCTCTGTCCCGTACCGACGGCACTATGAACTGGCGATGGCGGGCGGGGGGCGACATCATTGGTCGGCCTGCTGTGGACCGCCGCCGGGTCTTTTTTACGTCGCTGGACAATATGCTCTGGGCCCTCAACCGGTCGAACGGCGTGCAGCAGTGGCGTCGCCCCTTGGCCGCTCGTCCGA
>CAZPZZ010000172.1:0-7764 GCA_964591245.1 uncultured Vicinamibacteraceae bacterium
CGTCTTGGGTAATCTGAAACGGTACGTCAAGCCGTTCGAATTCTTTGTTCGTGATCAGCGTGAGATTCGATCCGTCTGCAAATTGGAAGCCGATCATGTGGTGAATCATGCGCGTCAACAATCGATTCTGCTGATCGGTCGTGTACTCCACGTTCATCATCGGGTCCATCGACCGGATACCCCAACGGCCCGGACGCGGATTCCACTGTCCGTGCAATTTAGAGCGCCGGATCCCGATCCGCGGCACAAAACCCACCTCTGCGTTGAATCCGTCCTGAATGTCGGTGTACTCGCTATAGATCCGGGCCCCGGGGCTCAACCACATCACCATCATGTGCCCCATCATGTCGTCGCGGTCCACGTCGGGTGATTCCGTCTTCGCGACGAACCCGGTGATTGACAAAAACGGATGCGGCGTCAGTGATGTGTCAACGGCAAAGGTTCGGTTGAAATGCGCGGCGCCAACGGCTTCCTTGTTAACGACGATGCCACCAATTTTGGAGCGCGCAAAGATGTCTCGACTATAGCGAGCGACGAAGAAGTTCTCGCCCGGCCTGGCTCCGATTTCCTGCGTCTGAATGTTCAGGACGGCGACATTGTGTCGCTGAACTTTTCCCGTGAGCCGGGTCCCTCCGAGGATCGGCACCGGCCGTCCTCCGGCCAGCCCGACGCGCCGGGTGAAAAAGAGATCGGCCACCCGTCCAAAGGCCTGCTGCGATTTCACGCTGAACATACCGGCGTTTTCGAGAAAGAAATCCCGTTTCTCTGGAAAGAACAGGGGAAACCGCGTCAGATTGACCTGCTGCTCATCGACTTCGACCTGTGCAAAATCAGTGTTGACGGTGACGTCGAGATTGAGTCCAGCGGCAATCCCATATTTCACGTCGAGCCCGACATCATTGAAACCGGAGCCGTCAAACGATGCAGACGCATTGCGGTCCTGGCGGCCACCGGCCAGGACGTACGGAGTCACGCGCAGGTCCATTCCGCGGTCGACTCCCGCGAGACCGGTCATGGTCCCGGCAAGGCTGACGCGCGTCAGGTTGTACCCTTTCGGAATCGGCGCCCAGTAGACCTGTTCATTCTTGCGCCGGATATTGCGCATGAAATTGACACCCCACACCTGCTGGTCAGTCTTGGGAAATCGCATCGTGACCATCGGCACCGCGATCTCCGCGAACCACCCCTCGTCGGTGCGCCGGGTAGCAACATTCCAGACACCATCCCAGTCGATATTGATATTCGAATTGCTGGAATTGAAACTACTGTATCCGCCTTCCCCCTCTTCGGAGATCTGTTGCTCCAACCTGGCCCCAAGGGGACTGGTCACGAACATGTACCCGGAACGGGAGTCGTTGAACGTATCAATAATGATCTGAAAATTATCCTCATCCAGCAGCTGACGAGAGTCGCGTCGCATCTCGGTGGCAATGATTCCCGTGGGCTCGGAATCATAGGCCTCGACGCCGACGTAGAGCATTTCAGCGTCGTACATCAGACGCACTACCGTCCGTTCAGTGGCCGGGTCGCCTTCTGCGGGTTCCTGTTGAATGAAGTCGTCAATCACGGCCGCGTTCTGCCAGGCGGCTTCGTCGAGCGCACCATCGAGAGACGGTTGCTGCGCGGTTCGTGTGGGCTCGACGGCATATCTCCCGGCGGGACGCTCCGATGCCCCTCCCCCCTCGACGGCTCCCTGCAGAGCGAGCAATGAGGCACTGACCGGAGCGAGAGCAGGCACGTCAGTCGAATCGGCGTCGCCGGGGATGGCGCCCCCCGGGGCGCTTACCTCTACCCCACCGGGATCTCCCACCAGTTCAGCCGGGAGACGCTGAGCCAGCCTCCCATCAACCTGCCGCAACCTCTGGAGAATCTGGCCCACCAGTTCGTCCTGAAGCGCGAACAGGGCGTCGATCGTCCCGTTGACAATGACGGCTGGCACGATGACCGCCGGATCATCACTCATGATCCGAGCCGTGATCCTCAAACGATTCGCCACCCGCTGATACGCGCCATTGACCCGATACCCTGGCGGGTCCGCCGTCCGACGGTCAACCTCACGCAGCACCTGGAGCCCTCCAGCCGCCTCCATGCCGGTCGCAATCGACTCGGCAATTCCCGCCCCGATCCAATGATCGCCGGACGCTCCCGAGAGGTTGCGGAACGGAAGTACCGCAACGGTGGACAGACGGTCGCTCGCCAGTTGCACCTGAGCGCCAGATAACATCTGACTGGCAGACAGGACCACCTGGGTCGACGTCCAGACCCACAATCCCGCGACCAACGTGACCGCCATCGGGGCGATTTCGACAGGTCTCTGCACGTGAAACACCTCACCCGAACCACATCTGACTGACAGGAACAGCGAGATACAAGGCCGTTGTGGTGCGGAGAGGGACAAGACAGGAACGCCGCCAACCGCCGAACAGACCAAGACCTACCGTTGAGACGTTTCTCACACTCCGGTCGTTTACCCTCCGGCCGCCGTGAACCGAACGCACACGCCTGACCGGATCGGCAGTTACCAGGAACTCGCCTCTGTTCTCAGAGACTGAACGGCCTGTCAAGGACGAGATAGCGCATACCAGTCCGTGCGCACCCGCCCGTCAGTACCGAAACAGGCGATTCACCTTCACGACGAACCCACGGTTGCGCAATTCGGTATAGCGATCTGGCATCAGCGGATCGGTCTCCCGGTCCTCGGTGTAGACCACAAACAATTCACTACCCGGGGAATATTGCCATCTCAAGCGAAGATTGGCGCTGATGGTGTCACTCGCCGAGTTGTATTGCGTCAAACCACTAATAAACATGCGCGGAGTCAGGGTGTAGTTCACCCGGGTGACCAACAGATCTGTTCTGAATTTTCCGACGGGGGTCTCGATCCAGTTAACGGACACACTCGGCTCAAGAGAGAACTGATCTGTCAGGGCTATCCGCCCACGGCGCATCCCAAACGACCGGATCGTTCCGTTGAAATACTCACCCACACGAACCTGAAAAGTGCCTACCACCAGGCGTTGCGGCCCCGTGGTGTAACTCGCTTCAAGATCTCGGAAATGATACCCACCCACAGGCAGAGTGACCGTCGGTCCTGGACGGAAGGGTCGCACGAGAAATTCATAGTTCTCGGCCACATTGACCGTGAATTGGTCCGTATTTGTGAACTCTGCACCAAAGCCGAGCTGTGCCTGGCGGGTCTCCACGATTCCAGAATCTGCCCCCTCGATGTAATCCAGGCTGCCCTCAAAGCGAAATTGACGCACGGACGCTATCGAGGCCGGCCTTGGGCTGAAACGCCCCGTCGAGTAGGTCCGCCGGAAATTATCCCGTCGCAGAAAGCCCATCTCCGGTGTGAAATTCTTCTCCACAAGAAGGTGTTCTGCTTGCAAGCCATAGCGATCGCCCCCGTAATTGAAACGCCCTTGGTAACTCAGGTTCTCGTCGGAGCGCTCAGGCCCGTCGGTCTTCGCCAGATACGTCACGATCCCGATATTGTCGTAGAAGGAGAACGTACCATCCGCCCCATAGGTCTGACTTGCCCCGTCACCGACCAGCGACACCGAGCGATTGGTGAACAACGCACCAAGGCTGCTGCGCCGCAGAACGTCACGCTTGACTCGCCCCACCGTAAAATTCGTCATCTCGTCGGCGCCAACCGCTTTGTCATCGGTATTGATGTTGATGACACCCACATCAAATGCGCCAATTTTTCCCGTCACGCGCCCACCACCAAGAATAGGCACCACCGAACCACCCGTTAACCCAATCTGCCGGCTATAAAACAGCGTCGGGGCATTCCCCCCCCCTCCCGGTCCTCCGCCACCGACCCGCCGCAACGCGCTCCCAAACCCACTCACTGAAGCACCACGGGCGAAATCAAAGATGCCACGGCCCTCCAGAAAGAATTCGCGTTTCTCGGGAAAGA
This sequence comes from uncultured Vicinamibacteraceae bacterium, assembly GCA_964591245.1. Taxonomy (GTDB): domain Bacteria; phylum Acidobacteriota; class Vicinamibacteria; order Vicinamibacterales; family UBA8438; genus CAZPZZ01. Next base: position 3,926 of record CAZPZZ010000172.1, read on the forward strand.
ACAGACTAAACCGCGTCAGGTTCACCTGCTGCTCGTCCACCTCGACCTGCGCGAAATCGGTGTTGTACGTGAAATCGGCAGTCAGATTCTGGGTAATGCCATACTTCACATCAATGCCAACGTCTCCGTTCCCCACGTTATTTGTCGGGGGATTCGACACCCGGTTCGTACTGACCCCTCCGATGGCATAGGGCTTGATTTCGACGTTCCTGCTGCCATCCGGCACCTCGAAACCGACCAGCGTCCCCGACTCAGACACCCGGAACATCGACGCTCGCCCCAGGGAAATGGGTAACGGGGTCAGAAACGACCGCTCGCCCGTCGCACCCACCCCACGGCGAAACTGGATCCCCCAAATCTGGTCAGGCCCGGGTCTGAAGCGCAGGGATCTGAATGGAATCTCGATCTCGACGGTCCACCCACCCTCGAAGCGGCCCGTCCTCACATCCCACACCGGGTTCCAGTCCAGGTTTGGATTTCCCTCATTCGTAATGGCAAAATCAAAGAAACCGCCAAGCGGATTGATCACGAACCCCGCGGCATTTCGCCGGTCATAGAAGGTATCCAGAGTCACTGAGAAGTTGTCATTCTGCAAGATCTGAAACGAATCACGACGCATCTCATTCGCAACCCACTGGTCTCGCGGTAATCCACTCCAGAGTCGCGCAGCCACATAGAGGTTTTGATCATTGAAGGCCACCCAGGCTTCGGTCTTCTGAGAGGCAGGCGCGCCCTCGTCCGGAAACTGCTGGATAAACCCCGTGATAGCCGGCACGACCTCGTATATACCCTCGTCGAGGACGCCGTCGATGTTGATGTCTTCAGTCAAGCGCGTCGCGCGAACCGTGACCCCTCCCTCGGCGTCACGGTTGATGACGGCTGGCGCCACCGGTGCAGCGGGGCCGTCAATTACCCCTGGTATGACCGGGACCATCTTGCGGGACACGCGCTCTGGCTCCATCGGGCTGGACGGCCTCACCGGTAGTGTCGCAGGCCGCGGAGTACGCGAGAGAGCCAACCCCTCGTATCCCAACGCCCGAGCCAAGCCCGGCCCCAACTCCGCCACCAGTCGATCCTGTAGGGTAAAGAACTCTTCGAGAAGGCCATCAACCGTCAGTGCCCCGAACGTGGTGCCCGCCCCACGTTCGGTCACTCTGGCCGTAATCCGTAATCCATCACCCAGGCGCTGATACGCCCCAGACACGGTCCACGGTGCGCCCCCACGGCCGGCCGTCGCATCTCTCGCTTCCCCGTCCGCAACCCGCACGACCAGGTACCTGCCGACCTCGCTATCAGTCAACCCAGCGGCCACCGCTTCCGCAATGCCCGCGCCAAACCAGTCCTCTGCCGGCACGCCACGCAGGTTGATGAACGGCACCACTGTTACCTCACCCGCCGTGATCTCGTTCGTTTGCCCCTCCGCCGGCGAGCACACGGACAATACGAGCAAAACCATCAGCCTTCCCAGGCACCGCACATCTGTACTCATCGATTCTCTCGGACAGCCAGAACGACAATACGGGGTTGGCGTTCCCCGTGGCAGTCATCACGTCCAGCACCTTTTGAATTGGAGAGGCACTCGGTGATGACCGCGCGCCCCGGAAGTGTGAGGATTACCAGCCGCCAGCAGTGTATTGTACCGTGCGGCAGGCATGTATGGATGTCTATTTATTGCCGTGCAACGTGGCCCCAGGCACGTATCTGTCGATCGGTACCATCTCCACCTCTTCGGCATTTCGCGCCTGCCCCGACCGACTATCGCGACCCGCGGCGGATCTCAGGCACCAGCCAGAAGAGAGCCCCTCCGCACCCTGCGGAGAGTGCACACACCGAAAACCCGACGGTATAACTCCCTGTCCAATCGAATAAGACCCCGGCCCCCAATGTCCCGATTGCTGCACCAAGCCCCTGCCCCAGATTCGACGCACCGTAGATGGACGCCAGGCCTCGGCCCGAAAAAAGCTCGGCCATCAGGGTCATGATGATGGGGCCACGGGCGCCCGCGGACAACCCAAACGCCAGTACGAATACACCAAGCACGGAAACACTCGGCACGAACTGAAACACCGCCAGGGCACAAATTCCAATGAGCGTAAGGCTATAGCTCGCGGTGGCGACCACGTGGCGAGGCCAACGATCGGCAGCCAAGCCGGTCAGGGCGATGCCCGCAAAACTCAACATCCCGGTAACCCCGAAGACCAGCGCGGCACGGGACTCGCCGACTCCTTGCCCCACGAGATACGCCACGACGTGCAAGCTCACGCCAAAGACGGCCGTGGAGGTCGTCACGAAAATGCCGAACACTCCCCAGAATGCCGTCGTCCGCAGTGCGTCTCGCAGTCGCGGCCCCTCGAGCCCGTCTTTCGCCTCGCGACCGCGGGGATTCTCGTGGGCACCAGCCTCGATGCGTCGCCATGGCATCACGGTCGCCAGCAGGAACAGCCCCAGAAACCCCCACGCCGCCAGCTCGTAGCCACCGGACCACCCGAGGCGTTCGATGGCAATCTGAGCCCCTGGTGCCAGCAGCAGGGTTCCGAGCCCCTGGCCCGCAAACGCAACGGCCAAGGCCGTACCGAGACGACGGTCAAACCACCGAGACACCAGGCTCTGTGTCGGAACGAGTCCGACCATCGCCACACCGAGCCCCCCGAGCAACCCCACACAGAGATAGAAGTGCCATAACGCCACACTGCGACCTGCCCCCGCATACGCCGTCGCCAGAAGGGCGAGGCCGAAGACATAGTTGAAACGCGCGCCGAAACGGTCGAACGCCATGCCCGCCAGCACGGAGCCCACGCCAAGGCTAACCATGTAGACCGAGTACACCGACGCGATCGCCGCACGTTCCCACCCAAAATGGGCACTCAAGGGCAAAAGAAACACGCCGTAGGTCTCGCCCATCCCCCGGCCGAATGCGGTCATCAGCAGACAGAAGACAAGAACACCGACACCGAAGCGAGATTGGCGAAAGACCACGTAATGACGTCCCTCTGTGCTCTGAGACCGCCGCTACGCACACCTGTGCTGAAGAACACGGACGGAAGGAGCCAAACGGTAACCCGTCCATTCTACCCAAACGGACGACAATGCAACTTGATTCCAGTTTATGAAATCGTCTATAATTAAATTTGATGGATGCACGCATTTCTACGCGGAGGTTCTCGCGAACGCCAGCCAGGTCCTGGGGCGGCTGCGCGATGGTCCTCCTCCTCGCGTGCATCACCACGATCGCCGTTCCATTCCTCTGTTACGCGGAACACGGCGTCGATGAAAACTGTGCCGTCTGTCAGCTGAAGACGGAGTCGATGGTGGCGCCAGCCACCTACGAGCTCACCGTTGATGCTGACTGTTCAGGTGCTCTACCCGAACAGCTCTCCGTCAGGCGCACGAACCGTCCCGGCTCCGTCATTCCCCCACGCGGTCCCCCGCGCGCCTAACGTATCTCGTCTTTGCGTCGATTCACCGCGAGATCCGTTCATTTAATCCCGTAATTTAGCGCTTACGCGTTTGGTCAGCCTTGCGGCTGAGCCTCTGCGTGTCGTGGCGCCTGAGAGCAGAACATGTCGTTAAACAGTACTAACAACGCTGCCATTGCCCTGTCCATATTGCTTCTTTTGCCCGCCATTGGCTCCGCCCAAGATGCCGGTACCATTCAGGGCGCCGTCTCCTTCAACCAGAACGATCAACCGGTCGAGGGAGCAGTGGTGCTCCTGGTCGGAACCACGTACGTCGTCCTGACCGACGCAAACGGGAACTACGAGCTCACCAACGTGCCAACCGGCACCTTCGACGTGATCGCCCAACGCGAACACCTCAGTGCCGCGCGCCAATCCGTAACC
>CAZPZZ010000173.1:0-5487 GCA_964591245.1 uncultured Vicinamibacteraceae bacterium
TCACGCCTAACGGTTTTCAAGACCGCCGCCTTCAACCACTCGGCCATCCCTCCGTTGGTACGATGGATCGTCAGCCCGGCGCAATTACCTCCAAGCCGCGCACGTAAGGCCGTAACGCGTCTGGGACGATGACTGAACCATCGGCCTGCTGATAATTCTCGATGATCGCGATGAGCGTGCGACCGACAGCAAGGCCGGAGCCGTTCAAGGTGTGGACGTGCTCGGCCTTCCCTTTCCCTTCAGGCCGGAACTTGATGTTCGCGCGACGCGCCTGAAACGCCTCCGTGTTGCTGCAGGACGAAATCTCCCGATATTTCTGTTGTCCGGGCAGCCATACCTCAAGATCGTACGTCTTCGACGCGGCGAATCCCATGTCCCCCGTGCTGAGCACCACGGTGCGATAGGGCAACCCGAGCCGTTGCAGCACCGTCTCAGCGTGTCCCGTCAGAGTCTCCAGCATCTCGTACGACTGGTCCGGACGAGTCAGCGCCACGAGTTCAACCTTGTCGAATTGATGCTGTCGGATGAGACCGCGAACATCCGAGCCATAGGATCCCGCCTCGCTGCGGAAGCACGGCGTGTACGCAGTGTACCGCAGCGGTAAATCCGCTGCGGCGAGGATCTCCCCACGGTGCAAATTCGCGAGCGGCACTTCGGCCGTCGGGATCAGAAACAAATCCCAATCATCCGCGACCTTGAACAGATCCGCTTGAAACTTGGGTAATTGCCCGGTGCCCATCAACGAGTCGGTATTGGCCAGAAACGGCGGAGCCACCTCAAGATATCCATGCTCACCGGTATGCAGGTCGAGCATGAAGTCGATCAGCCCACGGGCCAGCCGAGCCCCGGCTCCCATGAGTACCGTGAAACGGGCCCCGGCCAACTTGACCCCTCGCTCGAAATCAATGATTCCCAGCGCCGGACCCAGATCCCAATGCGCCCGAGCCTCAAAGGCCAATGCCGGTGGCGTGCCATGGCGTCGAACCTCTACATTTTCGGCCTCGCTCGAACCCACCGGTACGGTCTCGTGAGCCAGATTGGGCAGTTTCAGCAGGATCGCATTCCGCTGGCCTTCAATCTCGTCGAGACTCCGTTGCTGAGTCTCGATCGTCGTGGTGTGCTCCTGGCTGGCTGCCAGCAGCGCCTCCGCGGGGACACCGGCGCGCTTCGCCTTGCCGATCTGCCCTCCGAGTTCCTTCTTCGCGCGCCGTGCTTCCTCAAGTACGGGGATGACGCGCCGGCGCTCAGCGTCCAGTGTCTGGAGCGAGTGAACCAGGTCGTCCAGACCGGAACCACGCTGTGCCAGTCGTGCCGCAACCTCCGAAACATCTTCACGAAACAGAGCCGGATCCAACATCATTTTCATTCTACCCGCGTTGCTCGCCGTCTTCACTCCTCTTCCCAGTCCCATGGAACGTATCTGACCAACGACTCCACAGGCTGAGGCCAGTCGAACTGGTATCATGCGCGCCATGACTGCGTCCGAACGCGTTCGCAAAGTAGTCTTTCCGGCGGGCGGCCTGGGTACCCGTATCCTGCCGGCTACGGCCGTGCTGCCGAAAGAGCTACTGCCGATCGTCGACAAACCGCTCATCCAATATGGTGTGGAAGAAGCGGCAGAATCAGGACTCTCACGGGTCATCCTGGTGAACAATCCCACGAAAACAATCCTCGAAGACCACTTCACATCTCACAGCGAACTGCAGGAAGTTCTAGAACGGCGTGGCAAAGCGGCACTTCTCGCCAGCCTGAGAGACCTAGCCCTGCGGATCGAGCTCTCCACCGTCTATCAGAACGAACCGCATGGGCTCGGGCATGCCGTGCTACTCAGCCGCAACCTCGTAGGCGACGAACCGTTCGCCGTTGTGCTGAGCGACGACATCATCGACGCCGACCCGCCGGCCTTGCGCCAGATGCTCACCGTCTTCGACAAGGTCAACGGTCCGGTCTTACTCGTCGAACGGGTACCGCGGGAAGCGGTGCAGCGCTACGGAATCATCGATGGAGAAGCGCTGGGCGATCGAGTCTTTCGCGTGAATGACCTGATCGAAAAACCCTCGCCGAACGAAGCCCCCTCGGATCTCGCTATCGTGGGTAGATATGTTCTGACCCCTGATGTTTTTCCGGCCCTGGACCAGACCGGCCGCGACGCCGGAGGCGAAATACAGCTCACCGACGGCCTCAGGCGGCTCCTGCAGACCAGACCGCTCCATGCCGTGGAACTCGACGGCGTACGACACGACGCGGGTACGAAACCGGGGTACCTTCGGGCTATCCTCTATTTTGCGTCCACGCATCCAGAACTCAAGGATGACGTGAAGGCCATGATCCGTTCCATTCTGGATGGCCCTTCCCGGGGTCCGGGCACAGGGGTCCCCGCTTGAACCGACCACGCCTCTTCGGTGGTATTACGACTTCACGGCAGCTTTGGAGGGTTTCGAATTGGCCGATGGTGCTGGGGATTCCGACGTCTTCGCATCACCCTTCGCCTTGGTCGAATCCTTTTTCGCGTTACCGGATGACGCTGCGTCATCGGTTGCCGTACCGGATGACCCTTTCTTGTCCTGACGAGCGTAGTCGGTCACGTACCACCCGGTACCCTTGAATTGGATAGCCGGTGAAGACACCAATTTCTGCACCGACCCCTCACACTTCGGACAGGTTGTCACGAGAGGATCGGAGAACCGCTGAATCTGCTCGAAGCGATACGCGCACGCATCACATTGATATTCGTAAAGTGGCATGACCCAAACTCACATCGTAGCCGTCGCCGGACGGGGCCTCATTCAAGAAGGTCGTCTCCGGTGTCCCCAAGCAGAAGTGTCCGATGCAGCCACATCGGCACCGCACCTTGGCCAAGTAAGCGATCATGGAACGACTTGAGCGAGAAGGCAGCACCTTCGCGGGCCTCAAGGTCCGCACGTAGCTTGAGCAACATGAGCCGCCCAGCGGAATTCAGAACATAGGAGCGGTCAAAGGTGCCCCGCTCTGCCTCCCGACGCGCGCTGGCCTCCCCAAGGTACGCCTCCTCGCAGAAGAAACGGACTCCCTGTTCGACAGACAAGTCCTCCACGTGCAGCCGGATCCCAACGATCATCCGGCACAAGCGCACGAGCGATTCGGCGAGTTGACCAAGTTCGAGTGTGTCGTCCTCTCGAGCCAGACCAGCCCCAATGACCATCTCCTCGCAGTAATGGGCCCACCCTTCCACAAACAAAGCCGACGCGAAGAGGTTGGAACGGCGCAGCTTACCATCAAGGTGCCGCTGCTGGCCGAGCCGTACGTGATGCCCAGGGAAAACCTCATGGACCGACATCGAGGACAAGGACGCCAGGTTGAGATCACGGAGATGCTCTTCAGACCGCTCGGGCTCCCAGGCAGGCTCGACATCCGTCACGCAGTAACACGCCGGCAGAGACTTGGGCTCAAACGGTCCGGGCGCCCACAGGCGGGCGGACATTCCTCGGTGAGACTCCGGCGTGGACACGACCCGGATGTCGCTGTCTTCAGGCAGGGTCACAATCGCATTCCGCTCGATGAACGCGACCAAGTGGGCAAGTCGATCGTGCGCGGTTTTCACAACCTCACCGGGAGCAGGGTGCCGCATCTGCATCTGCTCCCAGGCTTCTGCTGGTTCGGACTTTGGGAACGCAGACTGAGCCACCTCACGAAAACGTTCCTGCGTCCGCCCGAGTTCACGTTCGGCAATCGCCAACAATTGCTCTGTGCCGAGCGCTATCCCATCCTGATGGCGCAATCGCCCCTCAAAACGGTCTGCACCCAACCGGAAGCTCGCCCGGCTGCGCGGTGCGTGAATCTCCCTCAACCCTGTCGTGTATTGGCGAATTGCATCTGACGCCACGGTCGCCGCGTCAGCAAGATCGCCGAGCAAATGCATGTCTTCGAGTTGTCTGAACGCTCGGGGAAGACCGCGCTCGATAAAGGTGACGACGCTGTCAAATGTCTCCGCGCCGATCTTCACGAGTATCCCTGGCGGATGCTCGATATTCGCTTCGGCAGCTTCCAAGAGCCGAGGCGTCTGCCGCAGCTTCGACACGACGCGTCGGGCCCGTTCCTCAACCGGCGCATAGTCGAAAATCGTCTGCCCGGCCAGCGACGTCGCCAACAGATCTGCGTAATGCTGCGGATCGTGCTCCCACGAACGTATTTCCTCGAGGTCGAACAACCGTCCGCGGATATGGTCGGCCAGCATACGCCGCTCAAGCTGCTCCTCGGCAGTCAAGCTACGTGTCGAGATCCGGTCGAGACGTCTGGCGAATCCCCCCAACTCCCGGGCTTGTGACTCTACAGCCGGACGGGCCAGGTCCTCCAGCAGGTCGTCGTGCGCATGCATCCCGTCACCTGACGCAGCCGTCGGCGAACTCTCGTAGAGGAAGTCCAGATACTCGTCGATGAAATGGGACAACGGTTCCGAGGTGTGCATAGGTGTCGAGCGAGCTCCCGTGGTACGAAAGATCGTGGCCGGACACAGCCGGTACAATTCCTTGAATGTTACAATATTGGTTCTACTTACCGTACTGCTTCTCCGTGTATTACCCTTTTGCCGGACATGTCCGGAACGCTTTACCTGGTCGCCACCCCGATCGGAAACCTGGAAGACATCACGTTCCGGGCGGTTCGTGTACTTCGGGAAGTACAGCTCATCGCCGCCGAAGACACGCGGCGAACCGGGAAACTCCTTGCCCACTACGGTATCTCAACCCCGACGGTCAGCTTGCACGACCACAATGAGCGACAACGAACTCCAAGCGTAGTCAAACGTCTGCTCGCAGGCGACTCAGTCGCGGTCGTGTCCGACGCCGGTACCCCGTTGGTATCTGATCCCGGACTGCATCTCCTTCGTCAATCTCTTGACGCGAACATCCCCGTCGTCCCTATCCCAGGTCCATCAGCAGTTCTGACAGCTCTCATCTCTTCTGGGGCCCCCATGCAGAGCTTCACGTACGTCGGATTTCCGCCGTCTCGGTTAAATGACAGAAAAAAGTGGTGCCAGAAGTGGTCTACCGCGGAACAGACACTTGTCTTCTTCGAATCTCCCCACCGCTTGCTAACCACCCTGAAACTCATGCGCGAGTACTGGGGTGACCGCCGCCTCGCACTCGGCCGAGAGCTAACAAAGATACATGAAGAGTTTTCCATTAGGTTTATTTCGGAGTTCATTGAAGCCATCGCTGGATCGGCTCGCGCTCCTCGGGGGGAGTACACCGGGGTCGTGTGGCCATCACTGGAGCCGAAAGACACACCACGAGAACCTCCAATGGGGAAAGAACTCATCCAAGAATTATGTCATATGACAGAAAATAAAGGATCTAGAAAGGATGCGATAAAGCAATTAGCCTCTCGGTATGGTTTGACCAATAGAGCGATGTATACAGCGATCGAAGATGCTAAAAAATAGGTCTATAGAGGTAAAAAATGCGGCCTGGCGTTTACCTCGTCGGCGACCATGGTTTCAATCCCCACCCC
>CAZPZZ010000173.1:5497-7689 GCA_964591245.1 uncultured Vicinamibacteraceae bacterium
GGTTTGACCAATAGAGCGATGTATAAATCAATCGAAGACGCCAAAAAATAGGTCAATAGGGGTAAAACGTGGTGGCCTGGCGTTGACCTCATCGGCGACCATGATTTCAATCCCCACCGCGCCCCCTTGACCACATTTTATACGTCTGTTAAGGTTTCCCGTCTATCAAGCGCGGAAGCCGAATTCTTAAGGAGAACCGATGGCCACGCAGCGACGCCCCGCGGCGCGCGCCGCTCGGAAGACCGCTGCCCGCACCACCAAATCAACAAGCCGGAAAACCGTCCGCACGTCGAAGGCGCCTGCGAAGAAGAAATTGGCACGTCGGACCACGTCGGCACCGGTGGTGAGCAAGATACGACAGGCCTATGCGAAAGCAGTCGGTCTGTACGAGAAAGGCCTGAAATCCCTCCAGCGCAAGAATTACGCTGCTGCAGCCAAAGCGTTTCGTCAGTTAGTCGACCAATTTCCGGAGGAACGAGAACTACACGAACGCGCCCGCCTGTATCTGAATGTCTGTGAAAAAGAATGTGGCCCCAAGGCCAAGCCGCCGCGCAATGTGAATGAACGCGTCCTCGCCGCGACACTGGCGTTGAACCGGCGTTGCCCAGAAGAGGCCGTCTCCCTTCTGCGAAATTCCGCATCGTCCCATCCAAAGGACGACCGTCTGCAATATTTGCTGGCGCTGGCACATGCCCTCCGGAACGACGCCGAGACCGCAGCATCACATTTGAGTAAGGCGATCGCACTCAACCCTGAGAATCGGATCCAGGCCTTTCAAGAGTCAGACTTCGACGACATCCGAACCACAGAGCCATTCCTTGAGGCGCTAAATACGGGTACGTGACACAACAGACGCAAATCGTCTGCATATTTGGGTGGCGTAGCGTAGACCGGACAACGGGAACGCAATTGCCCTGGGTCACGTATGACCCAACCCGACGTTCCACAGTAGGCGGATCGCAGGCGTAGCAATGCCAAGACACGTCCTAATCCTCGCCGCCGGTCAGGGAACCCGCATGCGGTCTCACAGGCCGAAAGTCCTGCACCGGCTAGCAGGGCTGCCGCTCGTCGAGCACGTGCTGCGGGCGGCCGGCACACTGACGCCGACGCGGACGGGCGTGGTTATTGGTCACCAGGCTGACACCCTGCAAGGTGCACTCGCGGCCCATACGTCACTGCATTTCGCCTTACAGGCAGAGCAACTCGGAACCGGACACGCCCTCCTGCAAGCAGAGCCGATCTTTGCACAGCAACACGGGACGCTCGTCGTCCTCTCCGGGGACGTTCCGCTCGTACAACCGACGACACTTCAAAATTTGGTCGACGCGCACGAGCGCGCACGTGCTGCCATCACCGTCATGACAGCCACCGTGGTCAGACCCTATGGCTACGGGAGAATCCTGCGCCAGAATGGACAGCTCAGCCGGATCGTGGAAGAACGGGATGCGTCAGAGTCACAACGGCAGGTAAAAGAGATCAACGGGGGTATTTACGCACTCGATCTCGAGCCGCTCTTTGACGCGTTACGGGAGATCCCGATGAAAGGGGCTGCCGACGAGATCTACCTGCCTGGACTCGTGTCGATTTACAGACGACGCGGGCTACCGGTGGAAACCGTCGCAGTCGCCACCCCGAATGAAGTTCGAGGTATCAACAGCCAGACCGAATTGGCAGAGGTCGGACGGATCGTGAGACAAACGAAGAACGAAGAGCTCATGGCTGCCGGAGTCACCATTGAAGACCCCGCCACCACATACATAGATATGGACGTCATCATTGGTGCGGATACCGTCATCCACCCCGGCGTCATTCTCGAAGGGCGGACGACCGTGGGAAACCGGTGCGAGCTACATGCCGGCGTGCGAATTGTCGACTCCACCCTCGGTGACGACGTTCTCGTCAACAATCACTGTGTCATTCAAGGCGCGACCCTGAAGCGGGGCGCACGTGTCGGCCCCTTCGCACATCTCCGAGCGGACGCCGTGGTCGGGGAATCAGCCAAGGTAGGCAATTTCGTTGAGATGAAGAAAACCACGCTCGGGACCGGCTCCAAAGCGAACCACCTGACCTATCTCGGGGATGCCACAATCGGCGAGGATGTCAACGTTGGCGCCGGGACGATCACATGCAACTACGACCAGGGTGAAAAACATCCAACAACTATCGGTGACCGCGCGTTCATCGGCAGTGGC